>NZ_JBQXXK010000002.1:421108-430625 GCF_052656625.1 Melioribacter sulfuriphilus
CGGAGAGAAGCATTTATGCTGAGTAGTTTTGAGCGAAGCGAAAAACGTATCGAAGCAACATTTAACCCAAAATCATCTTCCTTATCTTTTCAGACGAAGGAATACCACCAGGATAGAAGCGGCAGGACAATTTGGGGTCGTCGGGCGGAGGCATTCCAATTAAATCTTTTCCATTAATTAAAACAGTGGGAGAGCCTCTGAAAGAAACTCTTCTTGCAGTATCTTCATCTTCAACTTTTATTTCAATAAATTCAATATTATCTTCAATACCTTTAATTGCTTCAATGATATTCTGGCGCATTGTTTTATGATTAGGACAATGCTCAAAATACTGGAATTCTATTTTAATCTTTTCCATGACTTTCTTCTTTATAAGGATTTATTACTATCAAATATAAAACAAATCTAACAAATTTTTCATCCAGCATTGCATTCACGAATCCAATCAACACCTACATATTAACGTAAGAATACATAAGCAGCATGCGCGAATAAATGACGGTTATAGCTAAGCTTTGCAGCAGCAGATCAATATTTTTACTAACTACAATAAAAGTTCTGCAGTTGCATTTTCTATAAACTCGTTTTTTCCTTTGCTAAATCTAAATTTTGTAATTTATCTTTTAACCAGTGTCTATGTTCGGAGTTAATGAATAGGTTAATGCTTGAAAAACATTTTTATTCTCAATAGATGGGCTATCATTCTATCGTAATCTGAAAATCTCAACTGGTCACCTAACTTTTTGGATATTTGCACGGATATTGTTTTTATGCACAAGTTGTTAAGCGAGATTCTCTATCTTGGTGCACTTTATCAATTCAGGGCGAATTTTACTCTCCCTTTTGCTTTTCTTCTAAATAAAATTGATAAAAGTCCCGTTTAATTTCGTCGCGTATTCTTCGGAATGTATTCAATATTTCTTCTTCCGTTCCGGTTGCTTCTGCGGGGTCTTCGAATCCAATGTGAAGTTGATGTTTAACATCGCCCAAAAAGACCGGGCAGGTTTCTTTTGCATTGTCGCAAACAGTTATAACATAGTCGAAAGAATGATTAATAAACTCGTTCACATTTTTCGGAAAATTATCTGTTATATCAATACCGACTTCTTTCATTACTTTGACTGCATTCGGATGAACTCGGGATGAAGGATTTGTGCCTGCAGAAAAAACTTCCAGTTCCGGGTCAAACGATTTTAGAAAACCCTCGGCCATTTGACTGCGGCAGGAATTGCCCGTACAAAGTATTAATATTCTTTTTTTCATGTTATTATCTTTCTTTTATTGAGAGTGTGATTATTTAATTGAATTGCACAGCTTGACAGCAATAGACAACAACAATAACCATAACAAAGATAAATAAATGCGTAGTTGTTTGCCATGATGGTCTTTCTGAGCCTTGATGAAAGAGCTGTAGATTTATCATCTTCTTCACTTTAAATTAAATAGTTAATTACAGAAGAATTATGACAAATATAGATCGGTGATTTGATGAGTTGAAAATGAGAAAATAAATTAAAAGAAAGTGCGGGGCTGATGTTATATCAAAATGCCCCGCATTGATGTTTATCTTTCCACTCTACCCGAGCCACCACTTTTGACTAGTTTTTCCACTTCGTCAATACTTACCAGATTGAAATCGCCCGGTATGGTGTGTTTCAAACAAGAAGCGGCAACTGCAAATTCAAGTGCATCTTTGGTGTTTTCTTTTGTCAGTAGACCGTAGATTAGTCCACTTGCAAACGCATCGCCACCTCCGACGCGATCAACAATATCGATTTCATATTTTTTAGAGCGGTATGGTTCTTTACAATCTTTATCGTCTAACAGTAATGCGCTCCATCCATTGCGGGAGGCTGAATAACTTTCGCGCAGGGTAATTGCAACACTTTTGAATCCATAAGTTTCTTTTAATTTTTTTGCAACGTTGAAATATCCTTCTTCATCAAGTTTGCCAGCTTCCACATTAGTTTTCTCCGCTTTCAGGCCGAGACTTTTTTCGGCGTCTTCTTCGTTTGCAATGCAAACATCGACGTATTTCATTAATGGTTTCATAACAGCCTGAGCTTCGGCAGTTGTCCACATTTTAGCTCGGAAATTCAAATCGCAGCTGACAGTTACACCCATCGATTTGGCTGTTTCGCATGCTTCACTCAATAAATCCTGAGCATTTTTTCCAAGTGCAGGAGTTATACCCGTCCAGTGAAACCAGCTGGCATTTTCAAATACTTTTTTCCAGTCGACTTCCCCTTTTTTCATTAAAGATACAGCCGAATTTGCTCGGTCATAAATTACCTTAGATGCTCTCTGACTTGCGCCTGTTTCTAAAAAATAGATACCGATACGATCACCGCCTCGTACAATATAATCATCTTTAACACCGTAACGACGGAGATGATTTACGGCACTTTGACCAATTTCGTGTTTTGGTAACTTTGTAACGAAATAAGAATCGAATCCATAATTAGATAATGATACTGCCACATTTGCTTCACCGCCACCGAATGTAACGTCGAAATTTTGCGCCTGAACAAATCGCGTATATCCCGGCGTCGATAAACGAAGCATAATTTCACCGAAGGTTACTACTTTCTTGCTCATGTTTTTATTCCCCAATTAATTTGACTTCTTAAACGATAAATTAAACGCAAAAATAAAATAATTTTCAGAATTTTGGATTGACTTGAGAATGATAATAATTCTGGTTAATTAAGGCACTAAATTCATTAAGTCGTATTCTCCTTTTATTTCTTACTTTGTCAAAGCCAGAGTTTATTATAAACAGAATAGTTACATAAATACGTGTGTTTCTTTTATGGTTCTATTTAAGACTCCACTTTTTTATTTTAGATATAAAAAAAGAGGAATGTGTGGAAATACTGAGGAAGTTTTTTTATCCCGAATCAATTTGTATTGTGGGAGCCTCTTCAAAACCCAAAAGTATTGGTTACGAAATACTAAAAAACATTCGAGACTACGGCTATAAAGGGAAAGTCTTTCCTGTAAATCCTAAAGCCGATGAGATATTGAGCTATCGATGTTACGCTTCGGTTAAGGAAATTAATGAATCAATTGATCTTGCAATTGTAACCATTCCTAAAAGTATTGTAGTCGATTCGGTTAAGGATCTTATGGAAAAAAATGTCAAGGCGATAATTTTAATAACAGCGGGCTTCCGTGAAATTGGGAATGAAGGTGAAAGACTGGAAAAGCAGGTTGCCGAAATAATTAAAAAAAATGGTGGTCGACTCGTCGGTCCAAATTGTATGGGTGTAATAAATACGCTGCCGGGGCATGAACTGAACGCAACATTTGTTGCGGAAAAACCGGATATCGGTTCAATTGCATTCTTTTCGCAGAGTGGAGCGCTCGGCGCCGCTGTGTTAAATACACTCCGCGAATCTGACGTCAGATTTGCACATTTTATAAGTATCGGAAACAAAGCCGATGTAAATGAAAATGATTTACTCGGTTTCTGGTTAAAAGATGATAACATACATACCTTAACTTACTATCTCGAAAGCTTCGACAATGGCATAAACTTTTTATTGCCTTTCATAAAGGGTGAGGTCGATAAACCGGTAATTGTTTTGAAAGCGGGACGAACGCAAAGTGGAATGAAAGCAGCTTCCTCTCATACTGGTGCTCTCAGCAGTAGCGACAAAATTGTGAACTCCCTCTTGAAGCAATTTGGAATCATCAGAGTCAAAACATTAAATGAATTGTTAAATACAGCAAAAGGCTTTGAACACTTTCCTCTAACTAGAGGCAATCGTATTGCCGTTGTAACTAATGCCGGCGGACCTGCAATTTTATGCGTCGATAGACTCGAAGAAAAAGGTCTGGTACTTGCCAGTTTGAACGCCTCGACAAAAGAAAAAATCAAATCGATAATTCATCCGGAAGGAAGCGCGGAAAATCCAATTGACCTGCTCCCTTCTGGCGACGAGGAAACCTATAAAAACGTTACGGCTTTATTACTCGAAGACGAAAACGTCGACGCTGTGATTACGATTTTTGTCGAACCAGTTATGGTAAAACCATTTGAAATTGTCGAGTCAATCTATAACAATTTCAATAATAGTAATTCAACAAAACCTGTTATCCATACAACAATACCGCTACCTGAATTCTGGAATTATTATAAAACGAATTCTCAACGTAAACTGCCAGTGTTCAAAAATCCGGAAGACGTTCCTGAAATATTATCGAATCTCTGGTTCTATAAAGAAAGATCCACCAGGCTGAAGAAAAATCGTAACGAATATCTTGAACTTATCAACAGGAAAGGTTCAAACCTGATTAAAACGGAAGGAAAGTATCTTACGCAAAGAGAGCTGAACGAAATAGCAAAAAAATATAATCTGCCAGTAGTCGAAAGTAAAATATTGAAATATGAACAACTTATAGAACTGAGCGATGAATTTTTCCCTGCAGTAATTAAAGGTATGAACGCTCGTGTAATTCATAAAAGTGAATTTAATGCAGTGCATTTGAATATTAAAAACAAGCAAAAGTTATTAGAAAAAGCTGAACAAATTCAAAGTAGTTTCAAAGAGAATGGTTTTGAAGTAGAAGAATTCTTAGTACAAAGATATTTGAAAATAAAACATGAACTTTTGATTGGGGGCTTTCGAGATCGTTCCTTCGGTCCAATTATAATGTTTGGCTCGGGTGGAAAATACGTTGAAATATTGGGCGACACTTCAATTCGTTCCTGCTATTCGAGCAGAGACGATATTTACGAAATGATTTCTGAAACAAAAATCGGGAAAATAATTCAAGGCGCACGCGGCGAAGTCGGAATCAAAATTGAATCACTCGTTGAATTAATAAGAAATTGTGCAATAATGATGATTGAAAATTTAGCTGTGGCAGAATTCGATATAAATCCACTTGCCGTCGATGTTGATAACAATTTATATGTGGCGGATATCAGGCTAAGAACTATTTGACTGAGCCGGCTTTTTCAAGTAGTTCAAAATATTTTTTTATTAATTCTCTGTAATCCTTTTTGTATCCTTCACTTATGGCCTTCAGCAATTCGTCTCTGAGGCGATTTCTCGTTTCATCGTCGGGAAGACTCAAAGGTGCGGGCGACTCGGTTTCGATATTCTTACCAGATTGAGATGTTCTGTTTTTTTCAAAATCTCGCTCGTTAATCGAACGCTGTGCATCGAGTAGGCGAGAAAGTATTCTCTCCTGTTTTTGAATCAAATTATCGTTCAATTTTTCGGTTTCCATATCTGCTACCACTTCCTTCATCTCTTCTAAAATTTTTTCGAGATTCGACGCCAGACGTTTCGACTGCCCGGAAGCTTTAGCTTCGCGATTAAGTTGTTCCAGTGATTTTCTTACCAGTTCCTGTTCCTGGGCAAGACGTTTTAATTGCGATAGCATTTCCTGCGAAAGTCCACCCTGCTGCAACTTCTGTGTCAATTGATTTAGATTCATTTGTTGCTGAGATAGTTGCTGCAATTGTTGAAATAGACTCATCATGCCGCCTCCCTGCCCGCCATTCATCATTTGATCCATTCCAGTTTTAATCATCGATGCTGCTTCGTTCAAACTTGTCATAGCGTTTGTTTGAGATTGAACAGCTCTATTTGCATTATGCGTCATCAAAGCCGATGTGGAATTTTGCATCTCTGCAAATGCTTTCCCGATCGATTTTCCCATTTCTGGTGTAATGGCAAAAGTTTCATGCGACATTTGTGTCATCTTTTGAAGAATCTTATTCAAACTGCTCTGTAAATTATTTTGTTTGTTTGCATTCTTGCTGAATTCTGGTGACGAGTAGTTTAATTTTTCCGTTTCATCTTTCAATTTTTCCTGATTTTTCGAGAGTGTCAACAAATCGTCGAGGAGTTTCATCATTTCAAAAAAGGTTTTTACCTGATTCATCTGCTGCATCGAATTTTGCAGATTCCGGAATTCTTTGAGCATGTATTCCATATTAGAAGAAAGCCGCTGTTGATTTTTCAGAGCTTCGGCTTTCATCATTTTCTTAAGCTTTTCGAGAGTTTCATCGGAGATTTTTTCATTCATCTGCTTTTTGTATTCTTCAATCGTGCTCTCAAGTTTATCTTTCGGAACATTGCTGAGACCCTCCATTTTTTCATTCAGGTCGTCCATTGTATTTTTTAGATTTTCGAGTTCATGTGAAATTTCGTTCTGACGTTCGACTAAATTTTCTCTCCGCTTTGAATCAGACAAATTGCTTTCTGTGGTTTTATTCTTCAAATCTTCGATTTTTTCAAGAAGGTTTTCCGTCCTTTTAATTAATTCGTCGATTTTTTGTTCTACCTGAATTCGCTTGAGTAGATTAATTGTGCGTTCCAGACTTTTCTTGAAATACTCTTCATTAAGTTTCAAATCTTCGGCGGACAATTGTGTTTTATCCCTCATAAGACTTTGTAGTGATTCCTGCAATTTACGGAGAGCTTCTTTCATTTCTTCACTGTTCAAGTCGTCCATTAATTTTTGTAGCTCTTCGTATTTCTTGAGAGTTTCTTCAGAAAGGAGATTTTCTTTCATCATTTCATTTTTCATTTCGGAAATTTTGTCGGCGATTTTTTCTGCTTTTTCGAGCAGGTTTTTGTAACGTTCTGCGGCCGATTCAATCCTCTCCTTTTCCTGCCACGAAATTTCCTTTTGATTCTTTTTCAAATCGTCACTTATTTGCTGTAATTCCTTGCCGAGTGTTTCGGCTTCTTTCAAGGTTTCTTCAAGTTCTTCGATCGATTCAGACTGTGTTTCGTTTATATCTTTGAATAATTCGTCGAGCGAAGGAACTGTAATAAGATAACTTTTTGTACGAGCAGATTTCGGGCCGTTGACGTCATCGTTGTCGAATACTTCGAGATAGTAAGAAACACTTTCACCTTCAGCAAGCACAAGTGGCGATAGATCCCATGCGTGGTAAATTTCTTCTTCTTTGTTCTTCCCTATTTTTATTGCTATTTCGTTAAATGATTCTTCGGCAGAACGGTACTTCGAAGCTACAAGTCGGTATTTCAACAGTAGACGCGTAAAGCCGTAATCGTCTTTTATGCGGACAATCAGTGGCACTATTGGATTATTATTCAGCTTTGTGTCTTCATTGGGCGAAATCATTTCAATCGACGGTGATTCGTCTGCAATAGTTTTAATAAAGTATGTAATTGGGTCTTTGTTGATATTCCCATCTTCGTCTTTAATGTTAACGAGATAACTGTCGTCATTCAATATTGAGAAGCTGCCGGTGGCGATATTGCCAAGATGATTTAGAATTATTTTTTTTCCAGAAGAAAATTTTAATTCAGCATAAGAAAGAGGTTTTGAGGACACAATTTTCAATTTTACATGACTACCCGGCAATGCAGTTATATTTCCATCGTCGCTGCGAAATTCTGTCGAAAGTTTTGTGTATGCTGGCGGAATTATTGTCAAATCGAGTTTTGTTATAAAAGGCGGGTCAGTAACTTCGATTTTATAGATTCTGCTTTTTATTCCATCAGCCGAGGCATAATACTCCGTTGAACGGAAAATTGATTTAATTCTGTAACTGAAAACCCCGGAAGAATCGGGCAGTAAAGGATATCCCGTAAATTCAGCGTCGACGTCGGTCTTTATGTAAAGATTAATTCTTTCAGGACTTTCTCCGGTCGTTTTAATCGCTATCTTAACTTCTTCGCCTTTTACGGCGTTATAATTTCCCGGTTTGACAACAAACTGAAATTTCAAAGGCTGTGCGTATTCTGAGGTGTAATTAATGAGACGAACAAAAGATGTCCTCAGACTTTCGAATGCTGAAAATAATAAGAGCGATGCAACCAATAAAATTACAAAACGATAAAGATGCTTTTTGAGCTGTCGGGTATCGACAACGGAAGTAAAGTCAAGTTCTTTAACTTTTTCATAGACCTTATCAAAAGCAGCTGTAATCAATTGTGCTGAATAAGCGGGATTATTTTCTTCGACCAATTCGAGAGCATTTACCAGCTGGTCTTTTATTGTAGGGAAGTAATCGCCGGTTTTTTTTGCAAGTAAATCGTAATCAGGATTTAAATATGAAATTAATTTTTTTATAGCAGGGATTAGAAAATAAAATCCGAATGATAAAAAAGAAGCCGTAATAAAAAGAAAAAAAAGGATTGTTCTGATTTGAACCGAGAAATGGAAAAAGTTTTCAGAAACTACATAAAGAATAATTAGTAAATTAACCGACGAAAGGTAGGCGCATAGCCTTTCAGACAATTCGACGAGAATTTCCCGAAGGAGGAAATTTCTTAGTTTACTTTTTATATGATTAATCTTTTCATTCATTTCAATTGATCAGAGCCCATGTTATAATATTGACGCCAAATTTTAAAGCTTCTTCCCTCTTTTCGGGCGGGTCGTTGTGAACTTCCGGATCCGCCCATCCGTCACTCGGATTCGATTCGTATGTGTAGTAGAGACAGAGTCTCCCTTCGACAAAAATGCCGAAACCACGAGGCTGTTTGTTGTCGTGTTCGTGTGTTTTCGGAGGTCCGTTGAAATCGAAAACGCAGTGATACAATCCGTAGTCAAATGGAATTTCGACGAGCTCTTTATCCGGAAAAACTTTTTTGATTTCGCGCCTTAATGACCTGTCGAGTCCGTAATCGTCGTCCACGTAAAGGAATCCGCCGTTAGTAAGATAGGTTCTGAGTTTGCGGGCATCGCTTTCGGAAAAAACAATATTTCCGTGACCGGTCATAAAAAGAATCGGGTAAGCAAATATGTTTCCGCTCGAAAGGTCAACAAATTCATAGACAGGTTTGGTTTTTATATATGTTTTTTCTCCGATGTACTTAAGTAAATTGACCTCTGCCGAGGGGTCGTTGTACCAGTCGCTACCGCCATTGTATTTTAGTCTGCCGATTTTCAGTTCCTGCGCCGAGCAAACTACAACAAAAATAAAAAATATAATAACCGTTCTTCGCATAACAATTATTTTTTATTTGGGTTCTAAAATAATTATTTATTGAGTCAATATATAGACCAAACGACATCAGCAGAAACAACTCATTCGGTGAGTTGAATTATCTTTACAAAATACCGTTGTATTTTATCAAGTGTAAGCGATGTTTTAATTACGTTGAAAGAATAGAACTATTTATTCATTTGTCAGAAAATTCGGTTGTTACCACATAATTCTAATTTACTTCGGCTACTAAAGGATTGATATTCACGATAAGGTAATTGGTATTGAATCTAAAATAATTGCTTCGACTTGTTCCAGATATTTTTGATCTTCTCGTTCATCTTATTTTTTGATGAAGGCAACAAAATGGTAAATAATTTCATAACGCCTTCTATAATTTGTATGACCCTCAATTTAATCGAATTAAATTGATGTTCTGCATTTTATTAAGAATTTCCATTATGTTTTAGAGACATCTGAAAAATTCAATTAGAGGAACAGATTTATAAGTATTGTCGTTTTCATTGAAAAAATAAATCATGTATAAGTAAAAATTGGTTCTTTGAAATAGTGTTGTCTGCTTTATTGAGC
>NZ_JBQXXK010000003.1:0-418411 GCF_052656625.1 Melioribacter sulfuriphilus
GCTTGGGTAAACAAATCGATATTATTAATCTTATTGCTGCGCATCTTTTCCTCTTTTTTGTTTATTCTCTTACAACGCTTTTCATTAAAAAGTTTTTAAATTCTGGATAATTTTTCAGAGGTTTCTTCCCAGTTACTTCACTTCAATTTACTACCTGCCATAATTGCTCTCGGCGAACAAAATTTTCCCTTAAAAATTGTTTTTCTTAAATTATCACTACAATTTATTCGGAATTGCGATGAACTATCTGGCAGAAAAAGACGAATACATTACGCGTGAAAGCAAAAAGTCAGTTTTTCCATCATTCGGATTTTATTTTTTTAGACTGCTCAAAGTGGTCTATACTTCTAACCGATTGGCGGTTAAAGGAAAATACGACGATGAAAAATGGATTGAAGCATCGTTTAATATTTTAAGAGGACTTGAAAAGACAGGTGTACGATTCAACATTGACGGTATGAGTAATATCAAAAAAGTTGATGGACCAGTAATTTTTATTTCGAATCATATGAGCATACTCGAAACGTTTGTTTTCCCCTGCATAATTCATCCAGTTAAAAAAGTTGTATTCGTCATGAAAGAGGAGCTGGTACGTTTTCCATTGTTTGGACCTGTCTCGGCAGCACGTGACCCGATCCTGGTATCGAGGAAAAATCCCCGTGAGGATTTAATGGCCGTATTGAATCAGGGAGCTGCAAAAATTAAAAATGGAAAATCGATTATCATCTTTCCTCAGCGAACACGCTCGCTTTATCTCGACGTTAAATCTTTCAATACGCTTGGTATTAAATTGGCTAAGAAAAATAATGTCCCGGTTATTCCTGTGGCTTTAGTCTCCGATGCATGGGCAAATGGGAAATATTTAAAAGACTTTGGCAAAATTGATCCCTCAAAAGAAGTTAAAATTAGTTTCGGTGAACCAATCGAAATTAAATCTAACGGCAACGAGGAACACTTCCAAACAATAGAATTCATCAAGAAAAAATTTATCGAGTGGGGTAGAACGGATTTAATAAAGGAATGACACGAAGATTCATTTTTGCTGATTTAGAAGCTTTTGACTTTATCTATTAAATAAGTTTACTTCTCGTTTTATAGATAACTTTTTGAGGGCGTTGTTTAATGAAATTAAAAATTAGTCATTTTTTCTACATCCTCTCTCTTACATTGATTTTAAGTTTCGGATGCAGGGATAAGATTATCGAACCTGACGAATCGGTAATTAAATCTGGTTTCGACGAAATTGCCCGGCTGCTTGAAGTTGCATATCAAAATAATTCTCTTGAAGGACTGGATTCAGTATTTGCAATGTGGCAGAATCTACTCCCTCCTTTTAACGAAAATCAAAAAAATTCTTTTCCAGATACTGTCCGTGAGATATACAACATTTTCGAGGAGTTTTATACACCAGAAGATTTAAATCGTATCACTGGCGGTTATCACGAAAACTTTGAAACGGATTTCCGATATATCGTAGTACAAAACAGCATTGAGTATGCCGTGACAGATACCAATCCTGAATTTTATTATTATAAAGGTGTTGAACTGATTAATAATCAAATAACTGATTTTCGACCACAGCCCTCAGTTAATTTACCATTAGTTTATCTTTCACTTGAAGCCGATTCGATGATCTATCGGTTTTTGTATCAATCTGACGGAACTCCAGAACCCGACCATTCCGAGCGTATAAGTTTTTTAAGGCAGGCAATTCAATTGACACATCACCACTGGGTTGATGATTACCACAAAATTACAATGCCAATTGTTCTGAAGATTTATATCGATAAATCGCTTTCACAGGCATTGATTATCTTCCGTGTGTTTTACCAGTTCGGAAATGCTTATCTCGAACGAACTAATGGCAAATGGCAATTGATCTATTCGGATTTGACAGCTATTGAATAAGTCTACCCTCAATTCCTGATCTAATTGAGATAAAATTTTATAAAAGGGAAATCACTTAATTCCATTCAATGTCAGCAGGCAAAGCATATTTCAATTTCCTCCTTATTCTCTTTATTACATATCTCGGGGTATAAAAAGATATACAATTAAAAGTTAATAGAAACTTCTGCCTATTCTAAATTATTCCTGTAAGTCGAAGATTTTTTTCTTCATGAGTTTAATCTTTTTCTTCATATAGCTAGTTGGTATTAAAGATTGGAATAAACTATTCTGTAATTTGATAATAGCAGGTGCAATAAAAATTTGTGACTCAATTTAGCTCGTTTTAGATAATTAAAGTACTTACTCCAGATTAATATTAGATAAGAGCTTCATAATTTTCCACACTATCGATTTATAAGTTTTCACAAGCGTTATTACTCTCATCCAATATTAACATTACCTTAACATACGCTTAACACTCTGTTAACATTAGTCCTATAGTTTTGCAGTGTAACATAAAAGGAGAGAGAAAAAATGAATTATTTAATTACAACCGGAAAAAAAATGTCCAAACTGGTCAAAACAATTCAACTTATCTTACTATTTATTGGAATGCTATCATTTAATGTATCCGCACAAACTAATAAAGGGACGATTAAAGGAAAAGTTATAGATGCGGAAAGCGGAGAGCCGATTATTGGTGCCAATGTATTGCTTCTGGGTACTAATATTGGTGCTGCAAGCGATATAGAAGGCAATTATACAATTGAAAACGTACCAGGTGGAGAATATGAATTAATTGTCAGTTATATCTCATTTGCTAAAACTCGAATCCCAAATATAGTTGTTAAAGCTGGAGATGTTGTAATACAGAACGTAGCCCTCAAACCTGAGGCTATTGCAGTTGACGAAGTAGTAGTAACCAGTAAAGCAGACGAATCGTTTGAAGCGGCTTTGCTGAATAAACAAAAAAAATCTGTTTCAATCAGTGACGGTATAAGTGCAGAACAAATAAGAAGATCGCCCGACGCAACTTCGAGCGATGCATTAAAACGTGTAACGGGAATTTCTGTTGTCGACAATAAATTTATCTTTGTAAGAGGTACAAGTGAACGTTATAGCAATGCACTATTGAATAGTTCTCCACTTTCCAGCACAGAACCTGACAAAAAATCATTTGCCTTCGATTTAATTCCATCAAATCTTCTTGCCAATACTGTTATCGACAAATCATATACACCGGATAAGCCGGGTGATTTCGCTGGAGGTCTTGTCAATCTCAATACCGTCGATTTTCCGGATAAACTGAAATTAAACGTAACAATCGATGGTTCTTTTTCGAACAACACTTCATTTTCGGATTTCAAGACTTATAATGGTGGAAAGCTTGACTTTTTGGGTATCGATGATGGTACGAGAAGTATCCCTTCCTCGATTCCATCAGACTTGAGCAAAGGAAATTATACAACTGAGGAAATGCTGGGATTTGCAAAATTATTGCCAAACAACTGGTCGACTCATTCGAAGAAAGCTCCTTTGAATGGTGGATTCATGATTTCGCTTGGTGATGGTGTCACATTGTTCGGTCCTCGATTCGGCTTTATTGCCGCTATTTCGTATAAAAATAATTTCAGCAAAACCAATTTAGAGCGTAATGAATACGAGGCCAGTGGTGAAACTCGTTTTAATTATGCAGGTCAACAATATAAATATTCCACTTTGTGGGGGGGATTGTTAAATCTTAGTTATAAACTCGGTAACAATCATAAATTTAGTTTAAAAAATACTTATAGCCATACTTCAGACGACGAAGTTTCGGAATTACGGGGCATGCAGTATACCGATTCTGGTACCGAACAAATTCAAAACGCACTTAGATTTACTTCTCGTCAGGTTTACCATGGTCAATTATCCGGTGAACATTATTTCGGGAAATCGTTTCAAACTCAATGGCGATTATTTAATTCTATTTCGAAGCGCGATGAACCCGATTATCGTCGTGTAATTTATGCGAGGGAAATTGGGAGCGACGATCAATTTGCTGCACTTTTAGGATTTCAGGTCAATCTTAAAAATGGCGGACGATTCTATTCAAACCTTGACGAGTCGACCACCGGATTTGCCACAGACTTCAGCATTCCGTTTAATAAGTTGAAATTCAAATTTGGTGGTTTGTATGAAAATAAAGATAGAGAATTTAAGTCTCGATTGATCGGGACAATTATAAACGCTCCAGGCAATGGTTTTACAGACTTTAGACTTCTTTATTTGCCGATTGATCGGATCTTCAGCCCTGAAAATTATAGACGAAATGGATTCTCAATTCAGGAGTATCTGAATGGAACTAACAATTATAACGCTGATCAGACAATTTCAGCTTTCTACTTCATGTTTGAATACAGCTTCGATTTCTTCGGAAACGAACTTAAATTAATTAGTGGTGCTCGTTTAGAGAATTCAAAACAGACAGTAAAATCAAGGGACTTATCCGATCAAAAGGATATTTTTATTGAACTAACGAACAACGACATTTTACCTTCTCTTAATCTAATTTATCAGTTGAACGAATCTTCAAATCTAAGGCTATCTGCCAATCAAACTGTAAATCGACCTGAATTACGGGAACTGGCTCCATTTGCTTATTTCGATTTCTATACTCAGACTTCAATTCGTGGAAATCAGGAACTCAAACGTGCTGTAATAAAAAATTACGATTTCCGATACGAATCATACTTTGGAATCGGCGAGATGATTTCGGCAAGTCTTTTTTACAAAGACATGAAAGATGCTATTGAACAAGTTGTTGTTTCTGGAAGTGCTCTTGGCTCCGAAAGAACATACAGAAATTCTGATAATGCAAAAGTATATGGACTTGAACTTGAAGGCAGGTTCGGATTGGGTAGAATTACGGGACTTCTTTCAAATTTTTTCATAAACGGAAATTACACGCGTGTTAAATCATCTGTTACAGTACAGGGTACCGAAACTACAATTGCACGAAATGGTAGACCACTGCAAGGACAGTCGCCATACACAATAAATATTGGCCTGTCGTATAACAGCGAAGATCTGGGTACAAGTGTAACATTCTTATATAACAGAATTGGAGAAAGAATAATCGAGGTTGCTACAGCTTATCAGGAAGATATAGTTGAAGAGCCGCGTGATGTTATTGATTTTGTAATCAATAAAAAATTAACAGATAACCTTTCATTAAAATTTACAGCCAAAGATCTTCTCGGCAAAGATCAAACTTTTAGACAGGGCGATAAAAAAGCACGCCTAAACAGTAGAGAATCAGCGGTTTCTATAAGCATTTCATATAAAATATAATTAAGGAGGTACATAATGCACAAACGTATATTACTACTACTATTCTTTTTCTGTGGAATCTCTCTATATGCTCAATTAGCATCCTATGACGAAGTACTGGAAGGTGAGATAAATACAGACCGTACATTAGATGCAAATAAGAAGTATTTATTGAGGGGATTTGTTAATGTAAATGAGGGTGCTACATTGGCAATTCCCGCAGGTACAATAATATATGGAGAGAAATCTTCGAAGGGTACACTGATAATAAATCGAGGGGCAAAGATCAATGCAGTAGGAACTCCCAGTCGTCCAATAATATTTACAAGTCAACAGCCCGCAGGTCAAAGAGGAGCAGGAGACTGGGGAGGAATAATCATAGCAGGTAAGGCAAGAATAAATGTGCCAGGAGGAACGGCGGTAATAGAAGGAGGAACGGGGACGATATACGGAGGTGGAGATAATCCGGATGACAACGATAATAGTGGAAGGATGAGTTATGTCAGGATAGAATTTCCTGGTATAGCATTTCTGCCGGACAATGAAATAAATGGTTTAACGTTAGCAGCAGTAGGACGAGGTACGACAATCGATCACATACAGGTTAGTTATGCAGGGGATGATTCGTATGAATTTTTCGGAGGTACGGTAAATGCAAAGTATTTGATATCGTATAAAGGAGTGGATGATGAATTTGATACAGATTTCGGATACAGAGGGAATTTACAATTTTTGGTAGCATACCGAGATTTCAACGTAGCGGATATAAGTGGTAGCAATGGATTTGAATCTGACAACGATGGAACGGGTACATTGAACGAGCCACGTACACGACCGATATTTTCAAACGTGACAATGGTAGGACCGTTGGTAACACCGGATTACAGTGGATATAATCCAAATTTCAAACGCGGATTACACTTGCGTAGGTCGACATTGACGTCGTTGTACAATTCGATAGTGATGGGTTATCCGGTGGGATTGTATCTCGACGGAGAGAATAGCGTAGCAGGAGCGCAGTCAGATAGTCTACAGATACGCAATACGATAATAGCAGGTTCACAGAGTGGAAAAAATCTTACGACCAACGTATCAGGATTTGACGTTGCATCATGGTTTAAGACTCCATCATATTCGAACCATGAATTTGCAACAAGTGCAGAAGTAAAGTTAACCGATCCATTCAATCAGAATAATCCAAATGCAGTACCGATGGGAGATTCACCGGCAGCAAGTGGAGCAAGCTTTGATAATCCACGTTTAATTGGTGGATTCTTTGAAGTAGTAAATTATATCGGTGCATTTGATCCTTCGGGTGTTAGATGGGATGAATACTGGGCAAATTACGACCCACAAAGCAAGTGGAGCAAGCTTTGATAATCCACGTTTAATTGGTGGATTCTTTGAAGTAGTAAATTATATCGGTGCATTTGATCCTTCGGGTGTTAGATGGGATGAATACTGGGCAAATTACGACCCACAAAATACTGACTATACAGTATCGAATGGTGGTGGTAATTTAGCATCCTATGACGAAGTACTGGAAGGGGAGATAAATACAGACCGTACATTAGATGCAAATAAGAAATATTTATTGAGGGGATTTGTTAATGTAAATGAGGGTGCTACATTGACAATCCCTGCAGGTACAATAATATATGGAGAGAAATCTTCGAAGGGTACACTGATAATAAATCGAGGGGCAAAGATCAATGCAGTAGGAACTCCCAGTCGTCCAATAATATTTACAAGTCAACAGCCCGCAGGTCAAAGAGGAGCAGGAGATTGGGGAGGAATAATCATAGCAGGTAAGGCAAGAATAAATGTGCCAGGAGGAACGGCGGTAATAGAAGGAGGAACGGGGACGATATACGGAGGTGGAGATAATCCGGATGACAACGATAATAGTGGAAGGATGAGTTATGTCAGGATAGAATTTCCTGGTATAGCATTTCTGCCGGACAATGAAATAAATGGTTTAACGTTAGCAGCAGTAGGACGAGGTACGACAATCGATCACATACAGGTTAGTTATGCAGGGGATGATTCGTATGAATTTTTCGGAGGTACGGTAAATGCAAAGTATTTGATATCGTATAAAGGAGTGGATGATGAATTTGATACAGATTTCGGATACAGAGGGAATTTACAATTTTTGGTAGCATACCGAGATTTCAACGTAGCGGATATAAGTGGTAGCAATGGATTTGAATCTGACAACGATGGAACGGGTACATTGAACGAGCCACGTACACGACCGATATTTTCAAACGTGACAATGGTAGGACCGTTGGTAACACCGGATTACAGTGGATATAATCCAAATTTCAAACGCGGATTACACTTGCGTAGGTCGACATTGACGTCGTTGTACAATTCGATAGTGATGGGTTATCCGGTGGGATTGTATCTCGACGGAGAGAATAGCGTAGCAGGAGCGCAGTCAGATAGTCTACAGATACGCAATACGATAATAGCAGGTTCACAGAGTGGAAAAAATCTTACGACCAACGTATCAGGATTTGACGTTGCATCATGGTTTAAGACTCCATCATATTCGAACCATGAATTTGCAACAAGTGCAGAAGTAAAGTTAACCGATCCATTCAATCAGAATAATCCAAATGCAGTACCGATGGGAGATTCACCGGCAGCAAGTGGAGCAAGCTTTGATAATCCACGTTTAATTGGTGGATTCTTTGAAGTAGTAAATTATATCGGTGCATTTGATCCTTCGGGTGTTAGATGGGATGAATACTGGGCAAATTACGACCCACAATTTACAGACTATACAATCACTAGCGTAGAAGAAGAATACACGAATATAATTCCTGCTGGTTATGAATTGAGTCAAAATTATCCAAATCCTTTCAATCCAACAACCACAATTTCATTCGTACTGCCGAAATCGGGCAACGTAAAATTGACGGTGTACAATGTACTCGGTCAAGAAATCGAAAAATTAATTAACGGTTACAAAGAAGCAGGGAAATATAATATTACATGGAACGCAAATAATCTGCCTTCGGGACTCTACATTTACCGATTGGAAACAGAAAATTATGTTGTATCTAAAAAGATGACATTGTTAAAATAAACTTTCTCTCTCCTCTCTTCCAGAAGGCGTTCCGTTCTCCGGCGGAACGCCTTAGTTATTTATATGATTTTCTTCTTCCCGCATTACAAATCAAATGGATAATTAACCTCATTTTCAGGGATTAATAGATTTAACAATTTCTTAACACTTGGAATACTTTTAATTCTTATAATTGTGTAACACATTTTTTTTATAAACCGGAGAGAGAGGAGAGAGGTGAGCAATAAAATTGTTCTCCCATTAATTACGTTCTTTTTAATGATTACATTTCAAACTTCAGCACATGACCTTCCCATAGTTAGCAGATTTGTCTTTGGGGATTATTATTATAGAGTTAAACGTAACAACAGCCATAATGACGACATCAACGGATTTCAGTTCAGGAGAATTTTCTTTAATACCAGCATTAAAATAGCCGAAAAGTTTTATCAAATAAATTTAGTATCAAATCGGGGAATAATGTACTGGTTTAATGTTATTATTAATCCAATGAGTGAATTAAAGGATTCCAAATTCATAAGTTACTTTGCATTTATTCAATCGACTTCTGATAAATATGTTTTAATTACAACTTATTTTAATTACATTAAATCTGGATTGATAGATGACCAATCGAAGTACGGATATTCTTCAATAACTACGGTTGTTGATAATATTCTGGAAAAATTTCATAAAAGAACCACTATTTAAATGATAACTTAAGGTATTTACAAACAGATTTTGTTCCATATATTTTACTTTTGTAATTTATTAATATTTAGAGGAGATAAAATGCACAAAAAGATAGTTTATTTAATGGTGTTTATTTTTGCAGGTATATTAAACCTGCAGGCGCAGGTAAAACTCAACGGTGCCGGAGCCACTTTCCCATACGTTATTTATTCAAAATGGTTCGACGAATTTAATAAACAGACAGGTGTTCAGATAAATTATCAATCGATTGGTAGTGGTGGTGGTATAAAGCAGGTAATAGAAGGGACAGTTGATTTCGGAGCCAGCGATGGTCCAATGAGCGACGCACAACTGCAGGAAGCCAAACAAAAGCAAGGCACAGAGGTAATCCATATTCCGACAGTATTAGGGGCTGTTGTTCTTAGCTATAACCTGCCAGAAGTAAAGGAAAAAATAAAATTAGATGGTCCCACAATTGCAGATATATTTATGGGGAAAATTTACAAGTGGAACGACAAAAGAATTGCACAGCTTAATCCAGGCGTAAAACTTCCAAATAAAAGCATTATTGTGGTACATCGTTCAGACGGTAGCGGTACAACGTTCATTTATACGCACTATCTTTCGAATGTAAGCAAAGAATGGGCGAAAAAAGTTGGTTACAATACTTCGGTTAATTGGCCAGTTGGGTTGGGCGGCAAAGGTAATGAAGGTGTGGCTGGAATGATTAAACAAACTTCTGGAGCTATTGGATACGTTGAACTTGCTTATGCAGTAAAAAACAAACTTCCCTATGCACTTATAAAAAATCGAGCTGGCAATTTTATCGAAGCTAATTTCAAGACTGTTTCTGCTGCATCAGATGGAGCTGCAAGGGAAATGCCTGATGATTTAAGAGCGATGATAACAAACGCTGACGGAAAAGATTCTTACCCGATTTCCGGTTTCACCTGGCTTTTAATTTATAAAGATATGAAAGATCAAAAGAAAGCCGAAGCTCTGGTTAAATTCTTAAAGTGGGCTTTGACAAAAGGCGAATCGTATGCTGAAAGTCTTTACTATGCGCCTTTACCACCTTCAGTTGTTAAATTGTGTATGAAAAAGATCGATATGTTGACCGTTAATGGAAAACCGATTAAGGTCAAATAAAATTTAGGGGAAAAATGAAATTCGCAAAAAAATCCCTCAAAGCCTCGCGTATTAATCCTGGCGATTTAATCTACGAGAAGCTGACTTTGATCTTTGCGATTGTCGTTTTCTTGATGGTAATACTGATGGGATATGAGATGTATATCAATTCGAAATTATCGATTGATAAATTTGGATGGGATTTCATAACCGAAACTACATGGGACCCTGTGGAAGAAATCTACGGGGCACTCCCATCAATTTACGGCACGCTTGTTTCATCTTTTCTTGCTCTATTAATGGCAGTTCCACTTAGTCTGGCTGTTGCCATATACCTGGCTGAATCGGCCCCAGGCTGGCTCGAAAAACCTTTGTCTTTTATGATAGAATTACTAGCTGGCGTGCCAAGTATTGTTTATGGCTTGTGGGGAATATTTGTACTGGTCCCATGGTTGCGTGAAGATGTTGAACCATTTCTAAACGAAAATTTCGGTTACCTACCATTTTTCGATGGCCCGATGTACGGTTTTGGAATGTTAGCAGCTGCTATTATTCTTTCGATTATGGTAGTACCAATTATTACTTCGATATCACGTGATATTATGAAATCGGTACCGTCTATTCAAAAAGAAGCAGCTCTTGCCTTAGGTGCAACCAAATGGGAAGCAATTAAAATTGTATTGAAAAATTCTAAATCTGGAATCCTCGGTGCTATCATGCTTGGTTTAGGCAGAGCAATTGGTGAAACGATGGCTGTAACTATGGTCATCGGCAATCGCCCCATTATTTCGGAATCGCTGTTCGATCCAGGTTATACAATGGCTAGTATAATTGCCAATGAATTTACCGAAGCCACCACAGAGCTTTATTTAAGCGCATTAATCGAACTGGCTTTGATATTGTTCGTTATTACAATAATAATCAATATCGCCGCACGTTTATTAGTCTGGAGCATTGAAAAACAATGGAAACAGTATTAAAAAAATACAAACGTAGACTTAAATATCGGAAGGCAGTCAACTTTGTTGTTAATTCATTGACTTTCCTTGCAGCTCTGGTTGCCATATTACCTTTGATCTTTATTTTTTACTATACTGTTTCGAAAGGCATCAGCAGATTGAATCTCGAATTTTTCATAGAAATGCCCAAACCTGTTGGAGAATCTGGTGGTGGAATGGCAAATGCAATTGTCGGTACATTGATATTGGTCGGAATAGGAGGGGCGATTGGATTGCCTGTAGGAATTATGTCGGGCATTTATCTGGCTGAATTTGGAAATAACAAATTCGGACAATTATTAAGATTTTTGACAGATGTTTTAAGTGGTGTACCGTCGATTGTAGTTGGAGTTGTTGCCTATACAATTGTTGTAGTACCAATGAAACAATTTTCTGCACTGGCAGGAGGAGTTGCATTAGCAATTTTGATGATTCCCACGATTACCAGAACTACAGAAGAAATGATCAAATTGGTGCCACACAGCTATCGCGAAGCAGGACTGGGGCTAGGTATACCGAAGTGGAAAACTTCTCTATTCATTGTTTTGAGAACAGCCTGGAAGGGGATTGCAACTGGTGTATTGCTCGGGTTATCGAGAGCTGCAGGTGAAACTGCTCCTTTATTGTTCACTGCTCTGGGTAATAGATTCTGGTCTACAAATATTTTCGAACCGATTGCTTCTCTTACGGTCTATATTTACGATTACGCTCGGGCGCCTTTTGAAGATTGGAATGCCCAGGCATGGACTGCCGCTCTTGTTTTAATAATTTTGATTTCTTTACTAAGTTTAACTTTCAAAATAATTACTCGTTCTAAATATAAAACCAACTGAATCGAGACGTGGATAAAATACCCATAACAAATGTAATTTACGAAAGCAGTAAAGTGACTCAGGAGGAAGCCGTAATTTCCACAAATAAATTGTCTGCTTACTTCGGAGAAAAACAAGCCTTATTTGAAGTAAATCTCAATATTCCTGAAAAACAGGTTACTGCCATTATTGGTCCTTCAGGGTGTGGTAAATCTACATTTCTCAGATGTTTGAATAGAATGCACGAAGTTATTGGCGGAAGTTATACTGGAAATATTTTATTCAATGGCACTGATATCAGAGACATCAATCCAGTAGAACTGAGGAAGAGAGTTGGGATGGTCTTTCAGAAGCCAAATCCGTTTCCTACGATGTCGATTATGAATAATGTCGTTGCAGGATTGAAATTAAACGGAATGCGCAATAAAAAATTACTGAACGAGATTGCCGAGGAAAATTTAAAGAAAGTCGGATTGTGGGATGAAGTTAAAGATAATCTCAACCGTTCAGGTGCGAGCATTTCTGGAGGACAGCAGCAAAGATTGTGCATTGCCCGTACAATAGCTCTCAGTCCCGAAGTAATTCTTATGGATGAACCCACAAGTGCTCTGGATCCAATTGCCACAGCTAAAATCGAAGATTTGATCTATGAATTAAAAAAAGAATACACTATTGTGATCGTAACGCACAACATGCAACAGGCAGCGCGTGTGAGCGATTATACCGCTTTTTTCTATATGGGTAGATTGATTGAATTCGACAATACAAAAAAAATTTTTACTAATCCTTCTAATAAACAAACTGAAGAATATATTTCAGGACGTTTCGGCTGAAAATATGAATATTATTGAAGTAAAAAATCTGAATCTTTTTTACGGCAAATTTCAGGCATTGAAAGATATTTCGATTGATATTAAAAAGAATAAGATTACTGCGCTTATTGGACCTTCGGGTTGCGGTAAATCGACATTCCTGAGATGTCTCAACAGGATGAACGATTTGATTGACGGTGTTAAAATCAAAGGTGACGTAATAATTGACGGTAAAAATATTTATAAAGACAGAATCGATATAGTAGAATTGAGGAAAAATGTCGGAATGATTTTTCAGAAATCGAATCCATTTCCGATGTCGATTTTTGACAATGTTGCATACGGTCCTCGAATCAACGGTATACGCGATAAAAAACAACTCGAAGAAATTGTTGAAAACACTCTCAGAAAGGCAGCACTCTGGGAAGAAGTAAAAGACGATCTGAAAAAGAGTGGATTGTCGCTAAGTGGTGGACAACAGCAGAGGCTCTGTATTGCACGCGCTCTTGCTGTTGAACCTAAAATAATTTTAATGGACGAACCGGCAAGTGCTCTGGATCCAATTTCGACGACAAAAATTGAGGACCTGATTTTTGAGTTGAAAAAAAATTATACAATTGTTATAGTTACACATAATATGCAACAGGCTGCCCGTGTAAGCGATGAAACTGCGTTCTTTTATATGGGCGATTTGATTGAGTTTAACGAAACGAAAAAAATATTTACCGCACCTCAAAACGATAAAACAGAAGCTTATATTAGCGGTAGATTTGGTTAATTAAACGGAGTAATTATGCAGGAACATTTTAACGCTGAAATAGAAAGTCTAAAAAATAATCTTATTAAAATGGCTTCGATTGTCGATGAACAGGTCGAAAGAGTAATTGAAGCGCTTGAAACAGGTAAAGTCGAATTGTGTCAGGGAGTTAAATCGCGCGATCTCGAAGTTGACGCCTACGACAATTTAATACAGGCTCAATGCGAAAACATACTGGCACTTTTTCAACCATTTGCAGGTGATCTCCGTTTTATAATATCTGCAATGATGATCAATAATCAACTTGAACGCTGTGGCGACATAGCCGTTAACATTGCCAAACGTGTAAAAAAAACAGCCAACAATTACCCATTGATTGTCGAGGCGCAAATTAACGAGATGGGTAAACAAGCACGTAAAATGTTAAAAGATGCGATCAATTCTTTTATCTATAACGACAGCAAGCTGGCTGAAGCGATTATGAAAGAAGACGAAATTGTGGATCAGTATAATAAACAAGCTTTCAAATTCCTCGTTTCAAAAATGCAATCTAATCCGGATTTAATCGAACCGTGTTCACATTTAATTGTTATGACCAAACATATCGAACGACTTGCCGACCACGCCACAAATATCGCAGAGGATTTAGTGTTTTATGTAGAAGCAAAAATTATTTCTCACAAAAAGAAATTACAAAAGATGGAACGAGATAAACCCGACGAAGAGAGTTGATGCCTGTTAGTTTATAGATGATATAGTTGAGTGTTTGGTAATATCTAAAACCAAGAACTCCCGCACAAACAACCCCAGCACAAAGAACTCCCGCACAAAGCACCCCAAACAATAACTTTCTGGCATATATCTTGAAAATCAACTAATAAGATTCCAGATTTTAATAAATTCTTTACCTGAATTTAATAGGTTGAAAATGCATTGCTTTTATTAAAAGAATAATTTTTTATTAAAAATATAATCACATTGATTCTTTACAGTTCATTCTCAAAGAGAGAATCATGCTGGAACTATGTTTTGGATTAAGCATACACTAAACGTAAATACAAAATTTATTATGAAAAAGAGAATGTTTGTTATAATACTATTTTTAACTTTCATAAATATCTCGGCACAATTTATTGATGAGTTTGATAAAGATAGACTGCAGTACGACCCTAAAGGATTAAACGGCTGGACATACTTTGCTGGTGACGGTAATGTAAAAATCGATTTTAAGCAGGTCGACGATTACGCTTCGTTAATTGTAGACGCTAAACACGATAAAAGAGGCATCTGGTGGGCATTGATAAAACGAGCCGTCTCAAAGTATCTCGATTTGTCCTTGCTTGAAAAAGAAGATTACGAACTCAGAGTTGAAGCTAAAGTAAGAGTAAGCAGCGCACCAAAAAGAATTAACATGCATTTCAATACACAACGCACTACCGATTTTCATACGCATCTTATGGAGTATGACATCTCAGACACCTCTGGATGGCATACGATAAGTATGACTACAAAAAATTTCGACGCTCATCCCGGTGATACTATTTATGTACAGATAGCAATGATGGATTGGGGATTCGATAAATACTGGGTCGATATTGATTATATTAAAGTCGATGTCGTTAAGGTATCTGAAACTGAAAAAGATCTGGGCGAGCCGATACCATATCATCCGCCAATTCCGGATACTTCAGAATTTGAATTTCATTTAATTGTCGATGAAGACGCTAGTGTAGATTTATCTTATTCTAACTATAACTTTAACAATTGGGGAACCGAAGATGAAGAAGGTAATTTTGTTAATCTGCTTACAGTGAGCGGGACACAATATGTAATTCTCAAATGGAATTTTGAAGAATTTAGAAGTAAAATTGCTGCCGGTCCGGCGCTTCTGGAATTGACAACGTATTCTTTGCAAAATTCCCCAGACTACAAAAAGGATTTCGGCATGGTACGCATTTCAGAAATCCTGGATGGCAATTTAGAATGGGTGGACGAGAATGTAACTCTCGATCTCCTCCTCGAAGGTAAAAGCATCGACCGCGTAATAAATACTCAAATGATTATCGACTACGAGGTAAAGATGAGAAAAGGGGCAAAGAATTATTTTGTAATATCGAGGCCTGTTATGCAGCGATTAATTGAAGGAAAAACAAAGGGAATTATTATAAAGCCTCTTGGTGCTGTAATAGCATCTTTTTTTGCATCGGAAAATTCAAAATTTGCTCCACGACTCCATTTTAATATTCATGAAAAATTTCATCATGACGCTAAAAAATAATAGTGTTTTGAATTATTACTCGTTATCTTTGATCAGAATAAAGAAATAAAGGATTTATTATGAAAGTTCTTTTTATTGGTGGTACAGGAAATATTAGTACAAGCGTTAGCAGGTTGTGCGTACAAAAAGGTTACGATCTTTACTTGCTAAACAGGGGACAGAACAATGTTAATATTGAAGGTGCAAAACATATTAAATGCAATATTAATGATATCGATAAAATGAAAGAATTGCTGAAGGAACACTACTGGGATTCGGTAGTCAACTGGATTGCATTTGACCCCAAAGACGTTGAAAGAGATATTAAACTTTTCGGAGGGAAAACAAAACAATATATTTTCATTAGCTCGGCCTCAGCTTACCAGAAACCACCTCTCAATTCTGTGATTACAGAATCGACACCGTTAAAGAATCCTTTTTGGGATTATTCGCGCAATAAAATTGCTTGCGAAGAGTTGCTCAACAAAGCTTACCGCGATGACGACTTTCCGTCAGTAATTGTAAGACCTTCTCATACATACTCGAATGTTATTCCAGTGCCGATCGGTGGCTGGACTGAATATACAATCGTCGACAGAATTAAAAAGGGACTGCCAATTATCGTCCACGGCGATGGTTCTTCTCTCTGGACTTTAACTCATTCGGACGACTTTGCAGTTGGTTTTGTCGGCTTGATTGGAAATCTTAAATCAATTGGTCATTCATTTCATATTACTTCAGACGAAGCTCTTTCGTGGGATCAGATTCATTATTACATTGCTGATGCCGTAGGAACTAAACCAAATATCGTTCATATCCCTTCGGATTTCATTGTAAAATGCGAACCTTCAATGGAAGGAAGTCTACTGGGCGATAAAACATGGACGGCAATATTTGATAATTCGAAAATCAAATCCTTCGTCCCATATTATAAAGCGATGATCCCTTTTCAGGAAGGAATTAAAAGAACTTTAACGTGGTTCGAAGAAAAACCTGAAAGAATGATCGTGAAAAAAGAAACTAACGATATGATCGATAGAATTATTAAAGAGTATAGAAAATTAGGGATTAGGGAATAGGGATTAGGGATTAGAATGGAAGTATGAGAAGTTAGGGTTATTAGTTAATAGCTGATTATTATCTTGAAATAAATTAAATGATTCCTTAATTAAGAAAGTCATCTACATGGAATACGATATTATGGGGGCAGAAAGTTTTTAAGTCGACAAAATTTTTGTTTGTAATAGTAATAGTTGAGTCTAAAAATTAGAGCGGGGTATCTATGAAAAAAATAATGATTCTTCTAACCGTTTTTTTAATTGTAAGGTTGACAACAGCTCAGGAACTGTCGGATGAAAAATTGAGGCAGGGATACAATTATATACCGACAAAAGTCTATACGGCTGAAGAAGATGCAAGGATATTGAAAATGTACGAGGGATTGCGTGTTGCCGACGTTTCTGACGGATTGGATATGGTTGGACTTCCAAATACAGGATTGGTCGATCCATCGATTCAGGCTTGCTGGAAAGATTCCAAGAATTTAACACACCAGTTCAGGGGCATTGCTCTAACTGTGAGATATGTTCCGACTCAAAAATCTGACCGTCCGGCTCCTGGTGAAAAATTTCAAGAGTGGGAAGGAAATTTTTATAGCAAATATTCGCACGAAGAATTTGTCAAACTTATTCGTCCTGGTTCTGCTATTGTAATTGATGACGTAGAAGAGAAGGATATTGGCAGTATTGGATCATATAATATTCTTGCCTGGAAAAAACTCGGTGCAGTAGGCGTAGTTACAGATGCAGCTTCAAGAGACACGGATGAAATTGAAATTGAAGGCGTTCCGCTTTATCACAGAAAAAAAGGGAGAGGAATTAGACCGGGCAGAAATGAAATTGAATCGATCAATCGTCCTGTTGTTATCGGTGGCGTGCTGGTATGTCCGGGAGATGTTGTTGTGGCTGATGGCGATGGAGTAGTGGTCGTTCCTCGTTATGTAGCAGAAGAGGTTGCAAAATATGCCCGTGAAATACTTGAAAAAGATAAAGCGGGCAGAAAAGATTTGTATAAAAGTTTAAATATGGAACTCGATAAAACAGTTAAATAAATTCAAAGTAAATCGTATGAAAAAATTTTTATCTCTATTAATATTTTTTTCTAATACTCTCCTGTTTTCGACGAGTAGAATACAAAGTAATCAGGAAAGCATTATTGCAAGATTGAACTATCTACTCGAGCAGGAGATTTCTCTCTGGTATCCGCTCTGTGTCGATACTCTATATGGAGGATATTTCAGCGATATTAATTATAAGTGGGAAGTCGAAGGAATCCAGAACAAAATGATAGTTACACAAGCGCGACACGTCTGGTCGATATCGAATGCCGCTATCCACTTTCCGGAATATCGGAAATATCTCAAATACGCCAAGCATGGTGTCGAGTTTCTCAGAACCATTATGTGGGATAAAAAATATGGTGGATTTTATGATCTTGTCGACAGAAAAGGGAGGATAATCAGGGAAGATGGAAGGATTATTAAAAAAGCGTATGGGAATGCATTTGCAATTTATGGATTGGCGGCATATTTCAGGGCTACAGGCGATTCCAATGCTTTGAAATTAGCCATCAATACGTTCGAATGGCTCGATAAACATAGTTATGACGAAAAATTCGGCGGCTATTTCCAGTTTATGGAACGTGACGGGACTCCTTTTATAAACGGATATAACCATACACCTCCCAAAGATCAGAATAGTTCAATTCATTTACTTGAAGCGTTTACCGAACTATATAAAGTCTGGAAAGATGATCACTTGAAAAAACGTTTAGAGATAATTTTTTATCTGATTCGTGATAAAATTGTAACTCCGACTGGTTATATGAATCTCTTTTTCAGTCGTGATCTTAAACCGATTTCATATCGCGATTCGAGTGAGGAAGTTAGAAAGCGAAATTATGAATTTGACCATGTCTCTTTCGGGCACGATATCGAAATTGCTTATTTATTGCTGGAAACCTCTGAAATATTGCATTTAGGTGACCATGACATCACCTTGAAAATTGCGAAAAAATTGACCGACCATACATTAATGAACGGTTGGGATTTAAGTAAAGGTGGTATTTTTGATAGGGGATATTATTTCAAAGGCAAAGATAAGATTACAATTATTAAAAGGAGCAAAGAGTGGTGGGCTCAGGCAGAAGCTCTAAATACAGCGCTCCTTATGTCGCGTTACTTCCCCGCTGAAAAAAATGAATATCATGCATATTTTGAAAAAACCTTAGTCTATATCGAAAAATATCTTGTTGACTCAAACTATGGGGGATGGTATTTCTGGGGGAAAGATTCGGTTGAAAAAATGGAATACTATCCGAAGGCATCAATCTGGAAAGCAAACTATCATACAACACGGGCGCTCATTAATTGCTTGAAAAATCTCAAAAATTAAGGAAATACTATCTCTATAATTATGCTTTATTATTTTTATAAAATTTTATTGAATTGATAATTACACAAGAAGACTTTCGAACTTTTTGCAATTAATTCAGATAATATTCAATGGCATTATAATTGGTAATTAATTTTTATGAAAAGAAATAGAATAGGGCTGGCTGATATTTATATGGAGGGAAGATTCTTGGATTACCGTGATAAATTACTATCAGTAAACTATATCTATAATTAAATTTAACTTAATTGTTGATTAGAGGAGGCAGAATGAAAAGTTCTACATTTTATGATTTCTGCAGTAAACTGATGATTTTTATTTCATTCTTTTTAGGTGCGGCTGAAATTTTAAATGCTGCAGGGGGGCTAAGAGGCAGAGTATTCGATAAAGCAACAAACGAACCCTTGATTGGTGCCAATGTAATTGTACAGGGAACGAGTCTCGGGTCGGCGACCGACCTCGAAGGAAGATATAGCATTGTTGGTATACCTGCTGGTAAACATACAATTGCAGTATCATATATCGGCTACCGCCAGGTAACTACTGAAATTGAAATTTTTGATAATAGGACTGTTCAGCAGGATTTTTATCTTGAGTTCATAACGTTAGAGGGCGAGACGATTGTAATTACTGCTCAAGTAGAAGGTCAGGTCCAAGCAATAAATCAACAATTTTCGTCAAATACTATTGCAAATGTGGTATCGAAAAGTCGTATAAAAGAACTGCCTGATGTCAATGCTGCTGAATCGATCGGACGTTTGCCAGGAGTATCAATTCAACGATACGGAGGGGAAGCCACAAAGGTTGAAATTAGAGGTCTCTCACCCAAATATAATGCCGTTACTGTCAATGGTGTTCGGTTACCCGCTACCGGTGGTGACGATAGGAGTGTCGATTTATCATTAATCTCTTCGAATATTCTTGATGGAATCGAAGTTAAAAAAGCAAATTTACCCGATATGGATGCCGATGCATTAGGTGGAACTGTTGATCTCAAACTAAGAGAAGCTCCAGATGGTTTTCATTTGAATACTAATATCCAAAGTGGATATAACAAACTTCAGAATTATTACGGTAATTACAATTTATCTGCAAATCTGAGCAATCGATTCTATAATAATAAACTTGGAGTGATAGCAAGTTTTAATACTGATAATTACGACAGAAGTGCAGATAAATTTCAAGGTGAATATTTGAGGACTACAGATATCAATACGGGCGAAACTCAAGTATACATTTCTCAATTAAGACTGCGTGAAGAAAATGTCAAACGACAAAGAACAGGCGGCAGTTTACTTCTTGATTATAAACTCTCAAATGGGAAAATAACGGCAAATTCATTTTACAACAAATTAACGTGGGATGGTTTATATCGTATTAATCGAATGCTTTTAAGTGAAAATAGACATTTTTATGATTTGGAAGATCGAGGTGGAACAACTTCTATATTCACTGGTGCTGTTGGAATGGAACAGGATTTTAACTGGCTCAAATATGACTTCAGCATTTCACATACTTCATCGAGAAATAATAATCCCAGTGACAGAACATGGACGTTTGTCCAGGAAAATGCTTCATTTGAAACAGGAATGATTACTCCTGAAACACATCCAACCGAAGTACCTTCATTAGTCACTTTAGATACAAATTCCACGGGACTCGAATCGGGTTATATCTACGGCACGAAACTAAATGAAGATGAAACTGCATTCCAATTGAATTTACAAATGCCTTTTACACTCAGTAAAGATATTAATGGATATCTAAAAGCGGGTACTAAGTTCAAATGGTTGAAGCGACTTTATGATCAAGAACAAAATGGGCGTGGTAGTTTGCAATATGGTGCAGGTACTGGCTTAAGTCGCGAATTAAGAAGAATACTATTATATCTTGCACAAAAGTATCCCGATCAGTTTAACTTTCAGAGCGATTCAATATTGGTAAGAGAAAACGCTGTATTGCCAATTTCGAGATTTCTTAGTGATTACAATCGCGATGACTTTCTAAATGGTGATTACCCTCTCGGATTTGTTGCAGATAATGACTTAATGAATAAAGTGATGGAAGCCATATTTTCAAAAGAAGAAATTGAAGGCGATACAGCTGCGATTGCCAGACGTTATTCTATTGGTTCACTCGGCAATGATTATGACGGCAAAGAATCAATTCAAGCTGCTTATTTAATGGGTGAATTAAATGTAACAAAGTACCTCACGTTAATTGGTGGAATGAGGTGGGAAAAAGAAAATACTGTTTATAACGGTCAAAGATTCCGTCAGGTAACACCCAATAATGTAGAAGCTGCTCCAGCTGATTTCGAGGATTTAGAAGTCGAACGCGATAATGAATTTTTCCTTCCAATGATTCATCTTATTGTCAAACCTGTTGATTGGATGAAAATTAGGTTGGCTCGTACAGAAACTTTGACGCGTCCCGATTATATTCAATATGCTCCAATAACGTGGGTTAATTCATATCAAAGTTATATTAAAGCTGCTAATTCTAAAATTAAACCTTCACACTCAACAAATTATGACCTGTCGATATCGGTTTATGAAAATTATGTTGGACTTTTCAGCGTCACAGGTTTTTACAAAAAAATTGACGATCTTGTATTCTATGCATCCTATATTTTACAGCCTGGCTTAGCATACACATTTGAGGATACTGCATTTGTTTCCGGTTTGAACATCCCAAACAGTTGGTTAAAGTCAGCGCCTCAAATTGACACATATATTAACAATCCTGAGCCTGCATATTATAAGGGAATTGAACTTGAGTGGCAAACAAATTTCTGGTATTTACCCAGTGTACTAAAAGGTGTAGTACTTAATGTCAACTATACATACATTCATTCAGAAATTAAAAAACAACTCTTTTACAATAAATTAGGCGATTTAATTCCTGGTACACGACCTCCGAGAAGACAACCAATACTTGTCGACAGCTTCAGAGTAGCACGTATGCCCGATCAACCTAAACATATTGTTAATATTACTTTGGGATATGATTACAAGGGCTTCTCGGCACGTATATCATATCTCTATCAAACAGACAAAGTCACCTATATTTCATCCGAATCTGCGCTGGATAACTTTACAGGACCGTATTCCAGATGGGATTTTACAATTCAGCAAAAGCTCAATAACGGCATTCAGGTATTTGCTAACTTTACAAATCTGAACAATCGGCCTGACGAATCATTCAGGGGTTCGTCTTTGAAGAATCCCACATATATTGAATATTATGGCTTCTCAATGGATGTGGGAATTAGATATAATTTATAATGTGGTTAATCACATAAGTAAACTTAAATCAAACCAATAAGTGGAGGAGTATATGAAGTTCAATTACCGTTTTCTAATATTAGCACTGCTCTTTGCTGTTTTCGTATTGCCTGTTGAAAAAGCCAGTGCTCAAGCGGGGGATACATTAGTCGTAGAATGGCAGGACCCGGTTACGGGTGAAGTAATGACGGATGCTCTTCGAAATGCCATAGAAAACGATACAAACCGTCCTGAAGGACGTGTTTACAAATTATTACGCGGGGGATTCTACTGGATTTCTGAAAAAATCACTTATTCTGACTTTCATCTTAGACTGGTTGGTGAAAAAGGAGGGTCTACAGAATTTGATAATCCTCCTGTATTACAATTAGTAGGAAGATCAGACGGAACACATGCCGATCGCTTGATGCAACCGAGCGCTTCTCTTACAATGAAAAATATTTATGTTATTGGTTGCGACGAATTTGGTTCTCAGACCTACTATCAACCAATTCAACTTGATGCCAACGATTCAAGATTTGTGTTTGACGGTTGTATTTTCGAACGCACAAATTTTGCTCCTATAGCATTTACAGGAAAAAATAATGATATCTTTATTACTAATTGTGTTTTCAGGAATATACAAGGTCACCCGGCCGATCAGCAATGGCAAGGGCGCGGTGTGTCAATTTGGGCAGACCAGGATACAGTGATAGTCGAAAACAATACTTTCTTTAATATTAATATGACTGTTTTTCAGCTCGAAGGTGGCGCTGCAAATTATATCAGATTCAACCACAATACAATTGTGAATATGGGCCGTGCATTAAATGCAGGTAACTGGTGGAAAGAAGCATACTTTACAAATAACCTCTTTATTAATCCATTCTGGCATGGTGAAGGTCATGCTGATATTACTGCAACAGGGCGCGATCCTCGTACAATTCCGGCATCGATTTTCAGTGTTGGCGCCTTACCCACAAAATATGGCCCTGAACAAGGACGTCGTATTTTATTTTCAAATGCATATGCATGGCGTGACCCTGCTTTTGCTGCTTATTACGGAGATACAATCGTTGCGCAACCTTTTGCTGGACCAATGACAAAGGAAGATTATTTTGACGTTTATGAAAATATGGTAATTAAAGACACTGTCTGGTTGAGCAATATGCCGAATATCGGAACATATACACCTGAAATTATTAACGATATGATTCAAAACATTAAGGATATTCGTTCCAACACTCTACCTGCCAAGGAATATTTCTGGAAATTACCTATCGATAATATAACTGGAGAAGTATGCAATGTTTGTCCCAGTTGGCCACTTCCCGAAAACTTTTCATATACTGATGCAGCATTAATGACAGCAAGTACTGATGGTTTACCGTTGGGCGATCTGAATTGGTTCCCCGATAAAAAGGAAATATTTGAACAAAACAAAGATCAATATATTGCTCAAATAGAAGCTATGGCAGGTCCTGTTGTTGAGTATGAACCCTTAGCTGAATACGAAGCTGAAAATGCCACATTATCTGGCGACGCAGAAATTAAAGAAGTGCAGGGATTTGCTTACTTCCAAATGGATGGCGGCGGGTATATTCAGTGGGATTTTGAACTAGCAGAAGCTGGTCAATATGATTTGAATATATGGACTAATTTACGCGGCAATGGAACAAGAGGCCAAAGAATTATAGTAAATGGCGTTAGTATTCATGATCCGATGGGATGGGGTGAATATATTTGGAGTCCTTTAGAACAGCAAGCTAATATTTGGTATGGCAAATTTAATCCAAATGAATGGGTATGGACATTGATAAAACAAGAAGAAATTCTCGAAGCCGGTGCCTTAACTTTGCCCGCAGGACATAATACAATACGCATTGAATCCTCTTGGGGCTATCAAAATTTTGCTGGTATTGATGTCATACCTGCCGGAACCAATACTCCTGTAGTTCAACTGCGCATTCCTGATGCTACCTACGACCTCGTAACACCTCAGGTCGAAGGTGCAGCTTGGGTACCAAGTGGGTTTAGGTCGGTTGCAATGAATTCAAACGGCACAGTTACGTTTAATGTCGATGCTCCAGCTAATGGTACCTATGCATTAAATATTCTTTATCAGAATTACTCAGGTACGCAAAATGGTACTCTAAAAGTCGATGGTGCTGATATCGCTACACTTGCATTTGAAAGCAAAGACGATTCAACTGGCTTAGCATTATTAACTGACAGTTTCGAATTAACACAGGGTTCTCACCAGGTAGCTATTTCTGCCAGCAATATTAATCTTGATAAGATACAATTATTGAAAGTTACTATTACATCTGTCAACGAAAATGAAATTCCTACGGGTTATGCTCTCGAACAAAACTTCCCGAATCCATTTAATCCCACAACTTCAATTAGATTTACACTTGCTAAACCCGAAATGGTCAAATTAACAGTCTACAATCTTCTTGGTCAAAGAGTGGCTACTCTGGTCAATGGTCCAATGACTGCAGGTCAACACATTGTCCATTTCAATGCTTCAAATCTGGCTTCAGGAATTTACTTCTACGGTATCGAAGCAGGGAATTTCAAAACATTTAAGAAAATGATCCTGCTCAAGTAATTTGATTCTCATTTCATTATCTTCAGACAGCCGGTTTTTGCCGGCTGTCTTTTATTTATGCACATAAGTCGATTAAACCTCATGCAAACAAAAAATTTATTAATCCTTTATTTATTTTTAATAACTCAGTTATCAGCTCAATCGAGCAAATTATTCCTAAATCAAAAAAATTATTATGAAGCACCCGGTTTTAACCTTACAGTATTTGATGACTTTTATCCCGAAGGACATCAAGGCGGCATAACAATTATAAAAAATGATGAAAGAATTGCTGCTAATGGTGATTTGCGTCTTGAAGCAACACCAGGGCAATGGTCGCCTGTACCCAAAATGGGTAATAAAACAATCGACAGGGTAAACCAGGTAATTAGTGTCGAACTCTGGTATCCCGATTCGTCTAAAAACCGTAAGGGATTTAATCCAATTGTCTATCCCGACTTGAAATTAAAATACAAAATCAATACTGAACTAATTAACGAGAATCGTTCAATACTTGTTACAGTTGTAATTGATGACCCCATTCCTGATGAATGGATGGATAAAATTGGTTTTAATTTAGAACTTTTTCCAGGCTACTTCTTTGGTAAATTTTTCATGGCAGATGGAAAACCTGTTGCTTTCCCAAAAGATCCATTATTTTCTCTTCATACTCCTTTGACCAGGTGTCGTGAAGTTGTACTGGACGCTGATACGAAAAGCAAAATTTCTATTAAAAGTCTTACCACTGATATAGAAATTTATGATGGTAGAATAAATCATAATAATGGATGGTTTATTTTAAGGTCAAGAATTAATGCAGATAATAAGAATGAAGCGCTTCGCTGGATTATTACTCCTACAATTGATACTACATGGCACTACACACCAGTCGTCAAAGTTTCGCAACTGGGCTACCATCCTGTACAGAAAAAATTGGCAGTAATTGAAACCGACAAAAATTTTAGCTGGAAAGGCAATTTACGTCTTGAAAGGATTGATAAAGATACGGTAGTTATTTTAAGAGACAAGATAGTTCCTGATTTCTGGGGTGAATTCTTGCGTTATAAATATTTTACGTGGGATTTCAGCGATTTAGACAAAGAGGGCTTATATCAAATTGTTTATAACGAAAACAATCTCCAGATTATTAGCAACCAATTCCGAATTGATAGAAATATTTATTCCAGTTATATCTGGCAGCCTACAATTGAATATTTTCTTCCTGTGCAAATGTGTCATATGAGAGTAAATGAAAATTATCGTGTATGGCATGGCCGATGTCATATCGATGATGCAGTTATGGCTCCAGTTAATTATAACCATTTTGATGGATATATTCAGCCTGAATCTACTATGACAAACTTTAACTCCGGTACGCACGTGCCTGGACTGAACAAAGGTGGATGGCACGACGCGGGAGATTTTGACCTGAGAATAGAATCGCAATCGGAAACAGTTTATAAGTTATCTTTAGCTTATGAAATATTCCATCCAGAGATAGACGTTACAACGATTGATCAAAAAAATCAAATTGTCGAAATCCATATCCCCGACGGCAAGAACGATCTCCTTCAACAAATTGAACATGGTTTGCTTTCGATTGTAAATTCATACGAATCGTTGGGCAGATTGTACCGTGGAATTATATGTCGAGATTTAAGACAGTATGTTTTACTTGGTGATCCTGTAAATATGACTAATAATCTACCTGATGAAGATGATCGTTGGGTCTTTACCGAAAAAAATACTGAACATGAAATGCTAACAGTTCAAGCACTTGCTACTGCTTATCGAACAATGAAGAATTTTAATGATGAACTTTCACAAAAATGCTTGAAGATTGCCAAAGAATTATTCGAAAAAGATACTTCGAATTTTAATTCAGAAAAGCTCAATGCTGCGGCCGAGCTCTATTTATCTACCAAAGACGAAAGATATAAAAATCTATTATTGGAAAATCGTTTTGAATTACTAAAAAATATTTATTCTCATACAATTGTAATAGGAAGAATAAAAGAAATTTTTGATGCTGAATTTCAAAATGAGATAGAAAATAGTGTTGTTAAATTTTATAATCATGTTGTAGAATCTCAAAAAGAAAATCCCTTTGGTGTTCCTTATAAACCATATATTTGGGGGGCAGGATGGGGAATTCAAGCCTTCGGAGTTTCACAATTATTTCTTAATCTTTATTTTCCGCAGTTATTTAAGCCAGATTACTTTTTAAATGCATTGAACTTTATCTTAGGTGTGCACCCCGGTAAAAATAATGCCTCCTTTGTGTCGGGAGTCGGAATTAATTCATTGACAACGGCATATGGTTTTAATCGTGCCGACTGGTCATATATACCCGGTGGAATTGGAAGTGGAACAGCTCTCATACGTCCCGATCTCCCTGAACTAAAAGTATGGCCCTATTTATGGCAGCAGACGGAATATGTTCTTGGCGGAGGAACAGTCGATTATATTCTTTTGGCATTGGCAGCCGACCATATATTGAACAAATAATAAGGAAATCAATATGGACAGGAGAGAATTTATTAAACTTAGTGGAGTTTTAGGAGCAAGCAGTCTTTTAAGTGGTTTACCACTATCATTTTCATATGCAAATAAAAAAGATAAACTTTCAATTCCTCGCTATATCGGTTTTAATTTGACAGAAAAAACAAGCGGCGAGGGACCCCGCAGAAAATTTAATGAAGAAGACTTTGAAATAATGGCCGAATGGGGATTCAATTTCGCAAGAATTCCTATGTCCTACTGGAACTGGGCATCAAAAGATAATTGGTATGAAATAAACGAAGATGTATTTGAAGATATCGATGAATTAATTGAGTTTGGGCGCCAGTATAAAATTCACATAAATCTCAATTTACATCGAATACCAGGCTATTGTATTAATGGAAGAAATTTAGAACCGTATGATTTGTTTGAAGATTCTCCTGAAAATATGGAAAAAGCTCTTAATGCTGCCGTTTATCACTGGAAATTTCTTGCAAGACGCTATAAAGGAATTTCAAATTCACAACTTAGTTTTGACTTAATTAACGAGCCACCTAAAAATACCAATGTGGAAAGATATGTAAATATTGTTAAGGCCTTAGTTGATGGGATAAGGGAAGAAGATCCTGATAGATTTATTATAGCCGATGGTAGAGAAATTGGGCGGTATCCTGTGATGGAACTTATTGGTATTGTACCAATGCAAAGCACAAGAGGATATGATCCGATGAGTTTGAGTCATTATACAGCTACATGGGTTCCAGAAGACGAATTTGAAACTTTTAATCCTCCCACCTGGCCACTGAAAGCGGATAATGGAAAGATATGGGACAAAGAAGCTTTAAGAGCAAAATTAATCGATTCGTGGCTGCCAGCAGTGGAGAAAGGTACGCTCGTTCACGTTGGCGAATGGGGTTGCTACAATAAAACTCCACACGATGTATGTCTCAGATGGATGGAAGATGTTTTATCCCTATGGAAAGAGGTCGGTTGGGGGCATGCAATGTGGAATTTAAAAGGAGACTTCGGCATATTAAACAGTCGAAGAAATGATGTTAAATATGAAAATTATAAAGGACATAAATTAGACCGTAAAATGCTCGAATTAGTCAAAAAATATTTTTGATATAATAAATGCGAAATAAGATAGATAACTTATTTTATTAATACAAAATAGGCATTTTATTTAATAGTAAAAATCGCATTTGAGAATGAATAGAAAACAATTTTTAAGTATTCTTCCTTTTGGATTAGTTAGTTCGGGTATCGTTCGGGGAAAATTATTAAATAACGCGACAAAAGAAAAAACAATTTTTGATAAGAGCACTAATATGATCGAGAAAGCCATACTTGCAATGCTGACAATGCAAAGAGCCCCATGGGAGCAAGGTGTGGCAATGCAAGCTTTACTTGAATATGGAGAAGAAGAACTTGTGATTCTAATGGCAAAAGAGGCAGTCGTAAGACAGAGTGCTGACGGTAGACTGGCAATGTTAGGAGAAGAATTTGCGCTGAGCGATGCCGCTTCGCCAGGCGAAGCTCTTCTTTGGGCAGCCAGAAAAACAGGGGATGATAATTTATATGAAGGATTTAACAAACTCTTGAATTATATTTTAAATGATGCTCCAAGGAATAAAGACGGAATTATTTATCATTTTACAAATGTACCTCAGGTCTGGAGTGATATTAATTACATGTTGCCGCCATTTTTGGTTGTCGCAGGAAAATATCAAGAGGCAATGAAACAAATAAACGGAGTCTGGCATGTTTTGTGGAATGACGAAAAAAAACTGTTGTCGCATATGTGGGATTTCGAGAAAAATCAATTTGCAAGGAAAGAATTCTGGGGAGTTGGAAATGGTTGGACAGCGGCAGGTTTTACGAGAGTTATTCCAAAACTTCCCGAATCGATGACAAATGAAAAGCAGTTATTAATAAACCGACTGAAAAATTTACTCGACGGCTGCTTAAAGTATATGCGTGACGACGGCTTATTTTATAATATAGTAGATGACAATAATTCGTTTGTAGAAACCAATTTATCTCAAATGTTGTCATATTCGATTTTCAAAGGAGTAAAAGGAGGATGGCTCGATAGTTCATATCTTGAAAAGGCTGAATTGATGAGGAAAGCAGCTCATTCGAAATTTGATAAGTACGGTCTAATTCAAGGTGTATGTGGTTCGCCAGATTTTAATCACCCGGGTACAGCTACAGAAGGGCAGGCTTTCTTTATTTTAATGGAAGCAGCATATATTAACTAATGCGGAGTAAATATGTTGAAAAAAATATTTTTACTGTTTTGCTTAACACTGACTGTTATGGCGCAGGATATCAAGATTTTGCCAGTAACTCCAGATGCTTCTCCCGAAGCAGTCAAATTGCTTAATTACCTCTACTCGATCTCAGGAAAATTTACGCTGGCTGGCCAACATTCTGTACCATTGCTCGGCTCTTTAAGATTGCCTGCAGTTCACAAAACAACTGGAAAATACCCTGCTCTATTTGGACAGGATTTTGGATTCAGCGAGCCTGGTTCATGGGACGGAATTAATTACAGACAACAAATTGTTGACGAAGCAATAAAACGATATCACGAGGGCTTTATTATTACTTTAATGTGGCATGCTGTGCCTCCAAATATGGATGAACCGGTTGATTTTAGTTCGGCTATTCAAAGTCAGTTGTCCGATGAAGAATGGAATGAACTGATAACGGATGGTACGGAATTAAACCAAAGATGGAAATCTCAGGTTGATGTAATTGCATGGTTTCTTAAACAACTTAAATATGCTGGGGTACCTGTGCTCTGGAGACCTTATCACGAAATGAATGGTGGATGGTTCTGGTGGGGAAAAAAAGGAGGAGAAAATGGTTATAAAAAACTTTATCGCATGCTTTTTGATAGACTTGTTAATTTTCATAAGCTGAATAATTTGCTCTGGGTCTTTAATGCAAATGAAGTAAAACCTGGAGTCGACTCTTATGCTGAATATTACCCCGGCGACGATGTGGTAGATATCCTTGCTACTGACGTCTATTCAGAAGGATTTAATCAGGAGAATTACGAAGAATTGCTCGAACTGGCTAAGAATAAACCTATTGCATTAGGCGAGGTTGGAGCACTTCCTTCAAGTGATATATTGGAAGCTCAACCGCGCTGGGTCTGGTTTATGCATTGGAGCGACCCATACAGCGGTATTCAATCAAATCCTCAATTTCTTGAAATTTATCACGATGAAAAAGTTATTACTCTTGATGAATTGCCTTGGACGAATATTGATACTATAAAAATTCATTACCCTTTACTGAAATAAAAAAATCATTTTATAAGAGCAAAGTATAACGAAATAGGTTTTGCCAAAGGACATACTTTTTTTATATTGTAATAAGCTTATGAAAAAAATAAAAAGTCTTAATGAGATTGCTTAAGCCTGCAAGATTAAAGGCAGGTGATGTTATTGGATTAATATCGCCTGCTTCTTCGCCTGACGACCTGAATAAAATCAATAAAGGAGTTAGTTATCTTGAAAGCATCGGATATCGTGTCGAGGTAGGTAAAAATGTCGGATTGAAGAAGGGCTATTTAGCAGGAACAGACGAGCAGCGCCTCGAAGATTTGCATTATATGTTCGAAAAAAAGGATATTAAAGCAATTTTTTCAATACGTGGTGGTTACGGTTCTACTCGCCTTCTCGATAAAATCAATTATAATTTAATTAAACGAAATCCCAAAATTTTTGTCGGTTACAGCGACATTAATGCACTTCAACTGGCTTTTTTGAAAAAATGTGGTCTTGTTACGTTTGCAGGACCAATGGTTGCAGTTGATTTTCATGATCAGATAAGTGAATTCACAGAAGAAATTTTCTGGCGTACGCTTACGTCAAATAAAAAAATCGGTCGACTTAAAAATCCTTCTGGTGAAAGATTTTTTGTGCTCCGTAATGGCCGCGGAGCAGGAAATTTAATCGGAGGAAATCTTAGTATTTTTACGTCTCTTATTGGAACAGAATATTTACCTAAACTTAAGTCTCCAGTTTTAATCTTCGAAGAAATTAACGAACCGCCGTATAAAATTGACAGAATGTTCAACCAGATTCGTCTAGCAAAACTTTTTACTAATGCGCAGGCAGTAATCTTGGGAAGGTTTGTTGATTGTTATGAAACCGATATGAGTAAAGCTTCTTTTACGCTTAATGAAGTTATTCTCGAATATTTCGAAAAAATGGAAGTGCCTGTCATTTACAACTTCAAGCATGGACACATTAAAGACAATATTACCATTCCCTTTGGATTGCAATGTATTGTTAACGGTTCTAAAGGATTTATCGAAATACCCGAAAACGGCGTTGTCTGATTTTATCGTAATTATAGAATATTGCCTTAAATATTTCTCTTTTTTAAGAAAAACCTTCCTTTTTAATTCATTTACGTACTAATTTCAGTTCTGGTATACTTATTGTTTTATTAAAATTACACAATTTTATTGAGGCAGTATGGAATTCATTAATGAAGAATATATTTATTCTTTAATTGAGGACAAAAGACTTAATGACCAATCCTATCAACGTGAAATTATCGAAAAAGCAAAAGATGCAAAAGGATTGAGTCTCAGAGAAAGTGCTGCTCTCCTAAATATCGAAGATAATGAGATACTCGAAGAATTGTTTCATACAGCAAAAGAGGTTAAGGAAAAAATTTATGGAAATAGACTGGTATTGTTTGCTCCTCTCTATATAACAAATGTTTGTGTTAACAATTGTCTCTATTGCGCATTTCGTCGAGATAACAAAGAATTAAAAAGGAAAACGTTAACCCTCGAAGAAATACGAGAAGAAACAGAATTTTTGGTTAAACAGGGGCATAAGAGAATTTTACTCGTTGCAGGTGAACATCCGAAAAAACCGGGACTCGATTTTGTGGGTAAAGCTATCGATACGATGTATAAAGTTAATATTAATGGCGGAAATATCAGAAGAATTAATGTTAATGTTGCACCTCTCACGGTGGATGAATTCAAAACTTTAAAGAGTTTTGGAATAGGAACTTATCAGTGTTTTCAAGAGACATATCATTATCAAACTTACATAAAAATGCATCCTGATGGACCGAAGCGCGATTTTGCGTGGAGATTATATTCAATGGACAGAGCTTTACAGGCTGGCATTGACGACGTTGGAATCGGAGCATTATTTGGTCTTACGAATTATAAGTTTGAAACCCTTGGAATTCTAAGTCATGCTTTTAATCTTGATGAAAGATACGGTATTGGTCCCCATACCATTTCAGTGCCACGTCTTGAACCGGCACTAAATGCTCCCATTTCGGAAAATCCTCCTTTTGCCGTAGACGATTTATCGTTCAAAAAACTTGTTGCAGTAATTCGACTGGCCGTACCTTATACGGGAATTATTTTGTCAACTCGTGAGCGCCCGGAATTAAGGAGAGAATTGTTCAACCTTGGCGTTTCACAAATAAGTGCAGGTAGCCGCACTTCACCAGGTGCGTATAAAGAATCGCAAGAAAGTTTGGAAGAACACCAGATGGAGCAATTTCAATTAGGAGACCACCGCTCTCTGGACGAAGTAGTGCGCGACTGCTGTCAATTAGGATACCTCCCAAGTTTTTGCACAGCATGTTACAGATCCTCACGCACCGGTGATCGATTTATGCAACTTGCTAAAACAGGCAATATTGGAAAACTTTGTTCGCCAAATGCAATTTCAACTTTCAAGGAATATTTACTCGACTACGCCTCGGAAGAAACTAAAAAAGTTGCTCTTGATTTTCTCCTCAAGGAAATTGAAAAACTGGAAGAGCCAACCAAAAATAAAACATTGAAAATGGTCGAGCGAGTTGATGCAGGCGAACGCGATGTATTTTTCTAATAACTAAAATATAAGCTCCTTGATTATGGACATTAATGAGTTATTGAACAAAGATAATCTTAACCGGCAGGAAATTATATATCTTCTCGGTTTATCCAATAAAGAAGAGATTGAACTGTTGTTCAATCGGGCAGATGAAGTACGCAGAATCTACTGCGGTGACGAAATTCATCTGAGAGGAATTATTGATTTTTCAAATTACTGTCAACAGGATTGCCTCTATTGCGGGTTGCGTAAAAGTAATAAGAGTATTACCAGGTATCGCATGGCACCCGACGAAGTGGTCGAAGTAGCACATAAGTTTATAAATAAAGGAATTTTTACGATTGTGCTACAATCGGGAGAGGATAGTTTTTACGATACGGATAAAATAGCCTATATAATTTATTCAATTAAACAAAAAGCTGATGTTGCAATCACATTGAGTCTGGGAGAACGTGATTTTGAAGAATACAAAACATGGAAAATTGCTGGTGCCGACCGCTATTTAATAAAGCACGAAACGGCAAATCCCAAATTGTATGCAGCATACCATGAAAATCAAAAATTGAGCGAACGGCTGGAACATATTCGCTTTTTGAAAGAGATCGGTTATCAAGTCGGTTCGGGAAACATGATTGGACTGCCCAATCAGACTCTCGCAGATATTGCAGACGATATTCTTCTCTGCAAAGAATATGAGCTTGACATGGCTGCATTTGGCCCGTTTGTTCCTGCTCCTGGTACTCCGTGGCAGAATAAAAAACCCGGTGATGTTTTACTTACACTCAAAACGATGGCTATTGCCAGGATTGTACTAAAAGATGTTCATATTCCCGCTACAACTGCTCTTGCAACACTCGATGAAGACGGCAGAATAAAAGGGCTTAAAGTTGGCGCAAATGTGATCATGCCCGATTTTACACCTTCTCCCTATAGAGAAAATTATCAAATCTATGCCAATCGAAAATGCGTCAATGACGATCCAGATGATTGTCGTTCCTGCCTGCAATTACAAATCGAATCGATTGGCAGAAAGGTTTCCAATTCGAGGGGCGACTCGCTCAAACTCTTCAAACAGTCAAACTGATTTCACGTCTATTATTCGATTAATATTGTATATTAGAAAGCAAAAATCGGGATATTTATGCGCAAGATAATCATAATCTTATTCTCTGCATTTATTATCGCTTGCAGTTCAGAAAGCGATACCGAAATGTTCAGTAAAGCAGTCGAACTGGTTAAAAAGAATGACTATCATGGGGCAATAAATCAATACAAAAAATTGCTCGATGAACATTCAGACAGCAAGCTTGCACCAAAAGCCCTCCTTGAGATTGCCAAAATTTATCAAATGAATTTGATAAATGAGAACAATAAAATTGAATCCCTTAAAAATGCTGTAATCTATTATAAAAGACTTTCTACGGAATATCCAGACACTCCAGAGGCGCAAAAAGCTTTATTCATAGCGGGATATATCGAAGCTAATGAGTTGAACGATACAAGCTCTGCAAGAAAAACATACGAAGAATTTCTGAAACGTTACCCTGACAGCGAGATGGCCACATCAGTTAAACTTGAGCTGGAATATCTCGGAGTTTCTCCCGATAAATTGCTTGAACAAAGACTTAAAAGTCAATGAGATGTATATTAAATCGAAAGACATAGTTTCATACCTGCAGCCAGAAATCGTTACTAAAATTAAAAACCTTGAGCTGAGAGCAAAGGCTGTAGTTGAGGGTTTTATGGTTGGACTCCACCGAAGTCCTTATCATGGATTCAGCGTTGAATTCAGTCAACATCGACCTTATATGCAGGGTGATTCAGTTCGCGATATTGACTGGAAAGTTTATGCCAAGAGCGACAAATTTTATATAAAACAGTATGAAGAAGAGACAAATTTAATTTGTAATATTTTTCTGGATGTGAGCAATTCGATGAAGTTCAGGCATGATGCACCAGTTACTAAATTAGATTATGCCGTTACGCTTGCTTCGGCTTTGAGTTATATTATGATTAACCAGAAAGACGCTGTGGCTCTTACGATTTATTCTAACAAGATTCACAATTATCTTTCTCCTAAATCCAACAGAATGCATTTAAAAAAAATATTACTCTCTCTTGCTGGAATAGAGACAGCAGGAACTACCAATACAACCGAATGTTTGAGTCAAGTAACCGAAAAGATAAAAAAAAGGGGCTTGACAATTGTAATTTCCGATTTCTTCGACGATGTAGAGAATATAGCCAAAGCAATCAAAAAAATTAAGCTCAGAAAAAACGAAGTTATCCTTTTCCATCTACTCGACCCGACGGAAATCGACTTCGATTTTGATAAGGATGCTCTCTTTGTTGACCTGGAAACAAACGAAGAATTATCGTCGCAACCGTATCACATCAGAAAAGTTTATTCAGAATCGGTTGCCGGTTTTATCGATAAACTAAAGAATGAGATGCTCAATTATGGGATCGAATATAACTTGATCATGACAAACGAAAATTTTGAAAAAGCATTATTCAGTTATTTCAGAAAAAGGGAAAAAATGTTTTAGGAGGTATATGAACCCCGCATTAAAAAAATTGTTTGCTCAAAACAGAAAATGGTCACAGTCAATTAAAAATAAAGATCCGGAATTTTTTGAAAAATTATCGCATCAGCAGAATCCGAAATATTTGTGGATTGGATGTTCTGACAGTAGAGTGCCTGCTAATCAAATTATCGGGTTAATGCCCGGCGAGGTATTTGTACACCGTAACATTGCAAATATGGTAATTCATACAGATCTGAATTGCTTATCGGTTATTCAGTATGCAGTCGAAATTTTGAATGTGGAACATATAATTGTTTGTGGACACTATGGATGCGGGGGTGTTAAAGCTGCAATGGAGTCGAAAGAACATGGACTGATCGACAACTGGCTGAGACATATTAAAGACGTATATCGATTTAATCAAGATATGTTTAAGGAAGTAAAAAATCCTGAAGATCGGATTGATATGATGTGCCGCTTAAATGTTATTGAACAGGTCAGAAACTTATGCGGTACATCGATAATTCAAAAGAGGTGGAAAGAAAAGAAGAACCTCAGTGTACATGGTGTTATCTATTCATTAAAAGATGGGCTTCTGCAAGATCTAAATGTATCGATATCAAGCATGTCAGAAGCAAAAAGAAAAAAAATAATATGAAAAAGAAGATTGAGTTACTGGCTCCTGCAGGTAATTTGGAAATAGGCATTGCGGCAGTCGATTGTGGTGCAGATGCAGTTTATATTGGTGCCCCTAAATTTGGTGCTCGTAAAACAGCTGGTAATTCGATTGATGATATTAAACGCTTGACAGATTATGCCCATCCTTACGGGGTGAATGTTTATGCGACTGTTAACACTCTCATTTATGACGAAGAAATCGATGAAGTAAGAAAATTATTATTTGCTTTGTTTGATGCAGGAATCGACGGAATCATTTTTCAGGATTTTGCTCTCCTCGAACTTGAACTTCCTCCTGTAAAACTAATTGCTTCTACGCAAACTGATAATTATTCTCTTAATAGAATTCGTTTTATCGATAGCATAGGAGTGGACCGAATAATTCTTGCAAGAGAATTGTCGTTAGAACAAATTAAAAAAATTCGCCAGGTCACAAATGCAGAACTCGAATTTTTCGTACATGGCTCTCTTTGTGTAAGTTTTAGTGGTCGATGCTATATAAGTAAAGCGCTTTTCGATCGAAGTGGAAACAGAGGCGAGTGCGCTCAATTCTGCCGTATGGCATTTGACCTTCTTGATGAAAATGAAAAACCGATAATAAAAGATAAATACCTCCTTTCGTTAAAAGATCTGAACTTAACAGAATATCTAAAAGAGTTAATCGAAGTAGGGATTACTTCTTTTAAAATTGAAGGCAGACTTAAAGACGTCAATTATGTTAAAAACGTGACGTCTTTTTATCGTAAGCAGCTCGATGAATTGATAAACGGCGCCACTGAAATTGCAAGAGCTTCAGTCGGTAAATCTAAAATTAATTTTGTACCTGAGCTGGAAAAATCTTTTAATCGTGGTTTTACCAGTCTTTTTATTAATGGAAAAAATGCACCTTTAGCCTCGATTAACTCACCAAAATCGATAGGCGAATTTATTGGAAAAGTTAAAAAATCAGGAAAAGGATTTGTTAAACTTGATACCGATATTGAGATTTCTACGGGAGATGGGCTCTGCTTTTTTGATAGCAACGGAAATCTTCGTGGTTTTTATGTAAATAAAATGGCAAACGATTCGATTTATTATGACGGTGATTTTGTGATTCACGAGAATACAAAAGTTTTTAGAAATTACAACAGAGGATTAGAAAAACAACTTGATAGAAAAACAGAACGTAAAATCGATATCTCTTTGTATGTTTCCTTCGATAAAAATACAATATCAATTAAAGCCGTATGCGAGGACGGCATTTTTGTAAGAAAGGAATATCAAATTAATTCCGTTCCACCACAAAAAGAAACTGAATTCATCGATTTGCTGAAAAAACAATTTTCAAAAACAGGAAATACAATTTATAACGTAAAACAGGTGCAAATCGATCAAAATGAAATATCGTTTCTTACAGTTTCGCAAATTAACGGCTTTAGAAGGGATCTACTTGAAGAACTGACAGAAATTAGAAAGGAATATCACAAGAAAAATCGAACTTCTTACTTCAAACCCCGCTATACAAATTATTTTAAAAAAGAAATTGATTACAGTGAGAATGTTATTAATAAACTTGCCGAGAATTTTTATCGTAAGTGCGGAGTAGAAAAGATCGAGTGGGGATTGGATTATACTAAAGAATTTAGCAGAAAACCATTAATGGTTTCCAGGTATTGCATTCTGGACGAAATCGGTTTATGTAAAAAAACTGGGAAAAATGTTTCAGAGCGTTATTACTTAAGAAACAGAAACGGGAAATTCGAATTGAAGTTCGATTGCAAAAATTGCATGATGGAACTCTATATAAAAGAATAAGAGGAGAACTTTATGAAAAACCAAAAAGCAATCTTAAGCCTGTTTATTATAATCTTGTTTTTGGGAAACAGCAATTTGTTCTCTCAAAAATATGAAGGACTTGCGCTTACTCCTCCGATGGGCTGGAATAGCTGGAACAGGTTTGCATGTGATATTGATGAAAACCTTATTAGAGAGGTTGCAGATGCAATGGTTGAGTCGGGAATGAAAGACGCCGGTTACGTTTATATTAATTTAGATGATTGCTGGCATGGCGAAAGGGATAGTCTCGGATTTATCCATCCCGATCCTGTAAGGTTTCCGTCGGGAATTAAAGCCCTTGCGGATTATATTCATTCGAAAGGTTTAAAGATTGGTATTTATTCATGTGCTGGTTTTAAAACATGCGGGGGAAGACCTGGAAGCAGGGGGTATGAATATCAGGATGCGCTCACTTATGCAAAATGGGGCATCGATTATTTAAAATATGACTGGTGCAATACTGAAGGTCTCTGTGCAGAAGGTGCTTATATGACCATGCGAGATGCAATTCGTGCAGCGGGGAGACCGATGGTGTTGAGCATTTGTGAATGGGGGAACAATCAGCCATGGGAATGGGGAAAAGATGTAGGTCATCTCTGGCGTACAACGGGTGATATCACCAATTGTTTTGATTGTGTTGTCGATCATGGCACCTGGAAATCGTGGGGAGTAATGTATATTCTCGATATGCAGAAAGGTTTGAGGCAATACGCCGGTCCTGACCACTGGAACGATCCGGATATGCTTGAAGTTGGTAATGGGATGAGCATCAACGAAGACAGGGCTCACTTTTCAATGTGGTGTATGCTTGCTGCACCTTTAATTGCAGGCAACGATATCAGGAATATGTCGGATGAAACTCTCGAAATACTTACTAACAAAGAGGCCATTGCAGTAGATCAGGATTCACTTGGAATTCAAGGATTTAAATATTCTTCTCTCGATAGTGTTGAAATTTGGTTTAAGCCGCTTGTTAACGATGAATGGGCTATGTGTATTTTGAACCGCCATAAAATAGATAAAGAAATTGTTTTCGATTGGCAGAACGAAAAAGTATTCGATGAATTGAATAAGCGGGAACTCGACACGAAAAATAAATCTTATCGCTTGAAAGATTTATGGAAACATGAATTCATAGGTACGACAAAACAACCCTTGAAGGTAGTCGTACCATCTCACGATGTACTAATGCTCAGACTGGTAAAATAATAAGAATGACTGTCCCGAACTAAATTAAGAACAATAAAATAACAGGATTTAGTTTGGGGCAGTCATACACGAAATAGTGTGAGCGCTACACAACTTATTATTGCTCACTTCAAAATTATAATAAATTAAAATCAAACAAGCGTCAATTTTTTTCTTGACAATGAAATTTTTTTTGGGGAATTTAAGTTAGCAATTAAGTAAACATTAACTTAACAGTCATAATATTTAATTGAGGTACCCATGAAATTTTTAAGTCGCACAATAACTCTACTTTTTATCATAGGTAATTTATATGCACAGGGAAATTTGAAGGGTGTTGTTACGGATTCAGCAACAGCTGAGCCGTTGATAGGTGCAAATGTATTTCTGATGGGAACTTCACTCGGAAGTGCCACTAATATTGAGGGAGAATATCATATCTCCAGAATACCGGCAGGTACTTACGATGTTAAAATTTCATATGTTGGTTACAAACCAAAAGTTCTTAGGGTGACAATTCAAAATAATCGAACACTTGTTCTCGACGTTCCGTTAGTTGCTGATGTGATTGAAGGAACCGAAATAACAATTACCGCACAGGCTGTTGGACAGGTGGCGGCGATCAACCAGCAAATTTCATCCAATACAATCATTAATGTAGTTTCAGAAGAAAAGATACAGGAATTGCCCGATGCTAATGCGGCGGAATCAATTGGCAGATTACCTGGTGTTTCTTTAATTCGTTCAGGTGGCGAGGCTAACAAGGTTATATTACGAGGTCTTTCAGGCAAATATTTAAACGTTACAGTCGACGGTGTAAGGCTTCCTTCTACCGACGCTCTTGAACGCGGTCTTGATTTAAGTACTATTTCACAAAGTTCTCTTGCTGGAATTGAACTCTATAAAGCTTTAACGCCTGATAAAGATGCCGACGCCATTGCCGGGAGTATTAATCTGGTAACTAAAAAAGCTCCAGAAATAAGAGACTTAAGGTTTGTTTCGAAAGGTGGCTATAATGGGATAATGGATTCCTTCGGACAGTATGATTTCAGCCTTAAATATGGTGAGCGCTTTTTCGGAAATTTACTTGGTCTTCAGGTTAACGGAAATATCGAAAGAAAGATTCGAAGCAACGAGAGTATCGATATCAGCTATACGACAACAGGAGAAAATCAATCCGATTATTTCATAAGTGATCTCGATTTAGAATTTACAGATGAAATTAGACTTAGAAAAGGTGCCGGGTTGATAATTGATGTTAATACACCTGATGAAGGTAATATTAAACTCAACACTACTTTTAGTTCAACCACGAGAGATTATTTAATTCATTCAAGAAATTATCCTGTAACTGCTGCCTCGGTTTCGTATATCTTTAGAGACAGAGAACAAACAATCGATCTCTTCAGCAGCGCGTTAACCGGCGAAAATAATTTATTCGGAATGAATACCAATTGGGGCTTGTCATATGCACGGTCGAAAGCCTACTATCCCTATGATTATGAAATTCGTTTCGTTGAACCTTCCAGCGCTGGATCCTCCGGTATGATGAGCGCTCCAATAATTAAATCAAATCCCGAAGTGCTTACAAACTATGCTTACAATAATTTCAGAGCGGCAACTCTCAGCGAGGCCTATTATTATACTCAAGATAATGCAGAAAAAGAAATTACTGCATTCTTGGATATGACGAGAGATTATACTGTAACTAAAGCTATAACTGGGACATTTAAAGCCGGCGCAAAGTATCGTTCAAAAAATAGAACGAATGTAAATTCTAAAACCTACTCGCCTTATTACTTAGGATACTGGCGTGCATACGAAAAGCTGGAGGACGGTTCCATTGTCCCGAAAAACTTTACAGGTACTTATTTCGAAGATTTTTATCAAAGCTATTTAGCAAACCCAAATATTGGAACAGTTTCGTTTAACGATTTTCTGGATCCAGCTCCTAATTCGAAAATTATTCTGGACGATTTTAATATGAATCCCTTGATTAATAGGGATAAATTGAGACAATGGTATGCACTCAACAAGAATGGAATCAATCAAGCAGGCACAAATCCTGAATATCATAATGATCCATCCTCCGAAGCAAATACTTACGATATTACAGAAACTGTTTCGTCTGGCTATGCTATGAATACTCTTAAAATTGGCAGAACGGTTACGTTTATTGTAGGGGCAAGAATCGAGCAAGAAAGTCATGACTACACAAACAAATATTCTCCGCGTCAGATAGGCGGGTTCCCGATTCCAGTAGGTTCTACAAGAGATACAAATTCTACTTACAAAGAGACAATTCTCCTTCCGCATTTACATTTAAATATAGCGGTAACCGATTTTATTAATGTTAGGCTTGCTGCATACCGTGCTCTTGCCCGTCCCGATTTTAATATGAGATTATTATCGTTTTTTGCTTGGAGAGAAGCTGAAACAGGCGGAGACAGAATTTTGATTCTTGGCAATCCATTGCTTAAGACTGCCAAGGCATGGAACTTCGAAATAAATACTTCATTCTACGGCAACCGTATTGGTCTCTTTTCAGTATCTGCTTTCTATAAGCAAATCGAAGATATGTATCATATGTTAAATGGTATCTCAACAGTAGGTGATACTTTAATTCATGCTCTCGGTCTGAAATGGAGTTCTCCCCACAAAGGAAATTACAATTTATATGTCCCTTATAATTCTCCTGATAATTCAAAAGTATGGGGCTTTGAAGTCGAACATCAAATTAACTTTACCTGGTTGCCTGGGTTACTGAAAAATGTTGTATTAGGTTATAACTTCTCGATGGTAAAATCCGAAACATCTCTTATTGGTTCAGAACGAGATACTACTTATGTAACTGATCCAATTCTTGGAATTCCGCTGCCGAAATATGAGGTAATAGTTACTTCATACAAACAGCGTCTTGAAAGTCAACCCGAATTTTTTGGAAACATTTCCATCGGATATGATATTGGTGGATTCTCGGGGCGTTTGTCTCTTTTCCATCAATCCGAATACTATCGAACATATTCACCCAGTGGACGTTCCGACAGAATTGTAGGTGCATTTACTCGCTTAGACCTTGTATTAAAACAAAAAATTACAGACAACATAACCGTGCTCTGTAATATTAATAACCTGACTAATATTAAAGAAGAAAACTTACTCGAAAACAGAGAAGACGGTTATAAAATACCTCGTTCTGCAGAACGATACGGTATTACAGTTGAAGCAGGCATATGGCTGGAATTATAGTTTTAACTGAGTTAAACTCAGTATTTACTTAATAATAAAAGGAGGCAACATGATTACCAAGAAGTACTTAAGTCTGTTTCTGCTTCTGGTATTTTTTACAAGCTATACTTACTCACAAAACGTATTAAAGTTAAGGCCGTTTGATGGGACGCCGGAATCGTATTTAATGGCGCAGATACGGGCGGATACAACGGCAAATGGTGGCATACCGGAAGGTAGAGTATATGAATTAGAGGGGGGTAAGATTTATCTGAATACGGAGTCATTTTATGTAGAGAAGGAATACACGTTCCGCATGCGTTCTTCGAACAATCAGAAAGCAATAATATACCAGTATCCAACAGGTACAGGGGACAATCCACAAGATCCACCTGGATACTTACTACGCACGAGAGGAGGAGATATAATATTAGAGGGGATAGCCATAACAGGATACTATGAACCGGGTGATGATCCGGCAAACGGAGTTTTTGATCAATTATACACAGTAGGAGGAACATTTTTAAGGACAGACGGTGAAGGGGCTTCAATAATATTGAAGGATTGTATTTTCTCAAATGTATCGGGTCAGGTAATACGGACAGAAGCTTCGACGAAGAAGATAGAAGTAGAGGATTGTATATTTGCAAATTTAGGAGCGTTGTCGACATCAAATTTTGGAGCAGGTAAAGGGATAGACTTACGAGCATCTACGTGTGATTCCTTGATATTGATAAACAACACGTTTGTGAATTATATAGATCGTCCTATTCGTCATTATAATTTTAGTAATCCATTGGCGGGTACAGGGAATATAGGATATGGATTGTTTGACCATAACACGTTTGTCAATGGAATGGGTTTTCATGGATTATTATCGTTGGGTAATGTAGGTGAAGAGATAGTGATAACGAATAACCTGTTTGTAGATGCATTTGCAGCAGGAGAGGATTCGACGGATCAGACGAGGACGGCAGAATGGGCAAATACGGGAGAGCAATATGCCAATGGGAATAATCGGATGGCGTGGATATTTGCAGCTCCGAATGATACGACACGTTGGGTAGTAGATCATAACTATTATGCAGTGAGTGCAGCCGGGCAGTCATTTTTCGACAAGTATCCGGAGATAGGGGTAGGCGAGCCATTGTCGAATTATATAAAATCGGCATTGGGTGCGCAGGCAGCAGATGCATTTAAGATGATAGAGGATCCGGGCTTGAAAAATAAACCGAATTTAATGTTAGGCATGATGGAATATTATGTAACGGTAGCCAATAAGACAAAGGATACGCCGAATGATTACGCAGGCAGCAGATGCATTTAAGATGATAGAGGATCCGGGCTTGAAAAATAAACCGAATTTAATGTTAGGCATGATGGAATATTATGTAACGGTAGCCAATAAGACAAAGGATACGCCGAATGATTATTGGGATCCTGCTACACAGGATATGGACAGACGTCCGATTGGTTATTATGTAAATGAATTTGATGCATCATATTCTACAAGTTCGCCGGCATACACTGGAGCAGCAAAAGGTTTTCCAGCTGGTGATCTCAACTGGTTCCCTGAATTGAAAGTTAAATGGCTTGCAGGTGAAAACTTAGCGGAAAACGTATTAAGGTTGAGGCCGTTTGATGGGACGCCGGAATCGTATTTAATGGCGCAGATACGGGCGGATACAACGGCAAATGGTGGCATACCAGAAGGTAGAGTATATGAATTAGAGGGGGGTAAGATTTATCTGAATACGGAGTCATTTTATGTAGAGAAGGAATACACGTTCCGCATGCGTTCTTCGAACAATCAGAAAGCAATAATATACCAGTATCCAACAGGTACAGGGGACAATCCACAAGATCCACCTGGATACTTACTACGCACGAGAGGAGGAGATATAATATTAGAGGGGATAGCCATAACAGGATACTATGAACCGGGTGATGATCCGGCAAACGGAGTTTTTGATCAATTATACACAGTAGGAGGAACATTTTTAAGGACAGACGGTGAAGGGGCTTCAATAATATTGAAGGATTGTATTTTCTCAAATGTATCGGGTCAGGTAATACGGACAGAAGCTTCGACGAAGAAGATAGAAGTAGAGGATTGTATATTTGCAAATTTAGGAGCGTTGTCGACATCAAATTTTGGAGCAGGTAAAGGGATAGACTTACGAGCATCTACGTGTGATTCCTTGATATTGATAAACAACACGTTTGTGAATTATATAGATCGTCCTATTCGTCATTATAATTTTAGTAATCCATTGGCGGGTACAGGGAATATAGGATATGGATTGTTTGACCATAACACGTTTGTCAATGGAATGGGTTTTCATGGATTATTATCGTTGGGTAATGTAGGTGAAGAGATAGTGATAACGAATAACCTGTTTGTAGATGCATTTGCAGCAGGAGAGGATTCGACGGATCAGACGAGGACGGCAGAATGGGCAAATACGGGAGAGCAATATGCCAATGGGAATAATCGGATGGCGTGGATATTTGCAGCTCCGAATGATACGACACGTTGGGTAGTAGATCATAACTATTATGCAGTGAGTGCAGCCGGGCAGTCATTTTTCGACAAGTATCCGGAGATAGGGGTAGGCGAGCCATTGTCGAATTATATAAAATCGGCATTGGGTGCGCAGGCAGCAGATGCATTTAAGATGATAGAGGATCCGGGCTTGAAAAATAAACCGAATTTAATGTTAGGCATGATGGAATATTATGTAACGGTAGCCAATAAGACAAAGGATACGCCGAATGATTACTGGGATCCTGCTACACAGGATATGGACAGACGTCCGATTGGTTATTATGTAAATGAATTTGATGCATCATATTCTACAAGTTCGCCGGCATATACCGGAGCAGCAAAAGGTTTTCCAGCTGGTGATCTCAACTGGTTCCCTGAATTGAAAAAGTTATGGCTGGAAGGCGGTACAGTTGGTGTAGATGACGAACCAGTAATCAAAAACGAATTCGTACTCGAGCAAAACTATCCGAATCCGTTTAATCCTACTACCAGCATTCGTTATCAACTACCAAAAGCATCAAATGTTACAATTACTGTTTACAATTCGCTCGGCCAGGAAGTAGCTAAATTGGTCAACAACGAATTGCAATCGGCTGGCGTCCATACAATTACGTGGAACGCTAAAGACAATTATGGTAAATCGGTAGCTTCAGGCATCTATTTCTATCAATTGAAATCGAGCGATCTTGTTCTTACAAAGAAAATGATTCTATTGAAGTAACTTAGTTTTAATGGGACTGCAAAAATGCAGTCCCATTTTTATATTTATTTTGTTATTTTTCTGTATAAAATTGGTCTAAAAAATTGAAAAACAAAGCAGTTACACTCAGTGACATTGCCAAGAAGCTTAATGTTTCTACGGTAACAGTTTCAAAAGCTCTCAGAAACCACCCCGACATTTCACCAGAGACAACAAATCTGGTTAAGCAAACAGCTGAGCAACTTGGTTATATTCCAAATATAATGGCACGAAATCTCTCGGCTCGCAAATCGAATACGATTGGCCTTGTAGTTCCTAAAATCGCTCACTTTTTCTTCGGTTCGATAATCGAACACGTTTATCAAATAGCATTCTCTAAAAACTACGATATTATCTTAACTGTATCACAGGAGAATGCCGAAATAGAAAAGCGACAAATACAAACACTTTTATCGATGAAGGTAGACGGTATAATCGTTTCGATAACGCAGGAGACGAAAAACTATGAGATATTCGAGCTTGTAAAGAGTAGGAACGTGCCAATAGTATTTATTGACCGCATCCCTGAAATGGAAAATATTCATTCAGTTGTGGTTAACGACAGAGGCGGAGCTTTTAAGGCAATTGAACATGCTATTAAACTAGGATATCGTAGAATTGGACACTTTGCAGGTTATACGGATATAAATATCGGAAGAGAACGTTTATTGGGATTTCAAGAGGCGATGAATAAATATGGTGTAAAGATAAATCCGGATTGGGTAATTGAAGGTGGTTTTGGGGAAGAATACGGTTATAAATCGTTTATGGAATTGTATCTCAAAAATGACCTGCCAAAATTGATTTTTACGGTTACATATCCAGTAGCTCTTGGTGTATATATGGCGGCAAATGAAGTGGGATATAAAATTCCGGATGATGTCGATGTAATCTGTTTTGGGAATGCCAGAATTCAGAAATTTCTTTCGCCGCCGCTGAGCTGTGTTGATCAACCGACAAAATTAATTGCAGAGAATGCAATGAATTTAATTTTCGATCTAATCGACAAAAAAACTGATGAAACTTCAAAGAACATAACAATTGAATCTGAGCTTATTCTGAGAGGCACTTGCATCAGTTGCAACGAAAAGTAATTTCGCCTAAAATTTAGAGAAATTCTTATGACTACTATTAAATTTTACGTCGGAATTATTGTATTTTTTTTACCACTTTTTATCCATCCGCAGACCTTAAATGATCCCTGGAAAAAAGCAGATGAAATACTTCAAAATATTCACGAACCCCTAATTCCGCCGAAAGTCTTCAATATAACCGATTTTGCTGACAGTACGTCATTGCATGAAAATATAAAACCAGCACTCGACAGAGCAATTAATGAATGCAGCCTATCTGGAGGCGGCAAAATTTTCATTCCTGCTGGGGTTTATAAGTGTAAAGGACCAATTCATTTTAAGAGCAACGTAAATCTTCATCTCGATAAAAATTCAGTGATTTTATTCAGTACCAATCCGAAAGATTATTTGCCTGTAGTTTTTACACGATGGGAAGGTGTTGAATGCTACAATTATTCGCCATTAATATATGGATATGAAGTAGAGAATGTAGCCATTACAGGCGAAGGGATATTCGATGGTATGGCTTCGGAGGAGAATTGGTGGCAATGGAAACTGGGAAAGAATCCCAAAGATGAACAAAAGCAAAACAACAGCAGACTCCAGCTTCTAGAAATGAACAACAATAATGTTCCGGTTGAAAAACGGATTTTTGGAGAAGGGCATTATCTCAGACCTAATTTTGTACAGTTTTATAAATCGAAGAATATTCTGATTGAAGAGGTTACATTCAAAGATTCTCCAATGTGGTTTTTGCATCCTGTTCTTTCAGAAAATATCATAATACGTAATGTCAAAACCATCGGTCACGGACCGAATAATGATGGATGCGATCCAGAATCGTGCAAGAATGTGTTGATTGAAGGATGCTATTTCGACAATGGCGACGACTGTATAGCCATAAAATCGGGGCGGAATAATGACGGACGTAGAATTAATGCTCCAAGTGAAAATTTAATTATCCGAAATTGTGTTATGAAGGACGGACACGGAGGAGTAGTAATAGGAAGTGAAATCTCAGGTGGTTGCCGTTATGTATTTGCTGAAGATTGTAAGATGGACAGTCCAAATCTCGACAGAATGCTTAGAATAAAGTCCAATACAATTCGAGGAGGGGTGGTTGAACATATCTATGTAAGAAATATCGAAGTGGGTGAAGTCAGTAATGCGATAGTGCGATTGAATATGTTTTATGACCCGAAAGAAATTGGTCCTCGTAATTTCCCGCCGAAATTTAGAAATATTCGGGTGGAAAAAGTAACGAGTCAAAAGAGTGAATTTGCCCTGGAATTTTTGGGACTTGAAGAATCTCCGATTGAAAATGTAGAAATAATCGATTGTGATTTTAACGGTGTTCGGAAGGGAAATTCAATTTCATTTACACGGAATCTTATTTTGAAAAATGTAAAAATAAATGGGAAGGAAATTAATTAGGGACTTTATCGAGGGCATAACTTAGAAGTCGAGATTCATTAATGCGAAACGAATAATCTTCTCTTCATGAGGGTCCAATATTTTTATTTTTTTATTAAAGTTAAACTTTTATATTAAGGTTTAATAAATCAATCAGCTTATGAAAAAATTCTTTATAGAGTTTAAAGAAATTCTATTGATTTCTTTGAGGGCAATACGGGCAAATAAAATGCGTTCCGTATTGACCACCCTTGGTATTATCATTGGGATTGTAGCAGTAACTACAATGTCAACTGCTATTGTGGGATTGCGAGAAGCTTTTATGAGTTCAATCTCGTCATTTGGAAGCGACGTTTTGTATGTCGATAAATTCCCCTGGTTTGCAATGAACGATTGGCGCCTCTATAGAAACCGCAAAGACATAACATACGAACAATACGAAAAACTAAGAATGATACTTAAGAATTACGAAGCAATGGCGCCCACTAAGAGGACATTTGGTGCTTCGGTTAAAAGGAAGAATCGAACTGTTGAATCCGCAATGATTATTGGTACAACGCAGGAATATGCCCGCACCAGTCAAATTGTGCTCGAAGAAGGCAGATTCATGAATGAGTGGGAAGCCAAAGCAGGACGACGTGTATGTATAATTGGAAAAGATATTCAGAACGAATTATTCCCCGACCTTAATCCGATTGGAGAAGAAATTCGCATCAATAATATTCCTTTTAAAGTTATTGGAATTATTGAAAAACAGGGGAGTGGCTTTTTAGGAGCATTTAGTCTGGATGGACAGGTCATAATTCCATTCAAAGCTTTTGAATCAGCAGTCGGAGAGGCTCGTAACCGAATGAGAATTGATATCAAAATTGGCAGCGTTGAACGACTTGAAGATGCCAAAGAGGAAATTATATCAGCTATGCGCATTATTAGAAAAGTGCCCCCCGGTAAACCAGATGACTTTGCCATCAATCAACAGGAAGCCTTTAAGCAAATGTATGACCAGACGGTAGGTGTAGTAGCCATTGCCGGTATTGTTATAACTGCTCTTTCTTTATTTGTTGGAGCCATTGGAATAATGAATATTATGTTTGTCTCAGTTACAGAAAGGACAAAGGAAATTGGGATACGCAAAGCAATTGGTGCAAAAACCTGGTCGATACTATTGCAATTTTTAACTGAAGCAGCAGTAATCTGCATGCTCGGAGGAATTATTGGTATTATCATTTCGTACCCTCTAAGTCTGGTAATTAATCAGTTTTTGCCGACTTCTCTTCCGTTGCATATTGTGTTTATCTCGCTTTTGATTTCTGCTCTGGTTGGTATTATTTCAGGGTTTGTACCCGCATGGAAAGCTTCTCGTTTGAATCCAGTCGATTCGTTGAGGTATGAATAATGCTGATACTCGAAAGCATTAAACTGGCATATCAATCAATAATAGGAAGCAAACTCAGATCGTTTCTGACTCTACTGGGAATTGCCATTGGCTTATTTTCGATTATTATTGTTATGACAGCAATCAGTGCAATCCAGCAAAATATTATCGATGCATTCAATGAAATAGGAGCAAATAACTTTTTCATTCAGAAATATCCTGCATTTCAGGCAGGAGGACCTCACGCAAGAAGACAATTCAGAAACAGGAAAGATTTAACTCCCGCTGAAGGGGAAAAATTGAGAGAAATGACACAATTACCAGCTGCTGTCGGTATTGTCCTTAATGCCACGGGAAAGGTTGTCCGTTTTCATAATGAAAAAACTAATCCTTCTGTATATGTTGCTGGTACTAATGTCGATTATTTTGTAGCACTCGACCTTGAACTGGAAGATGGCAGAATGTATACTAATGCCGATGTCGAATTAAGTCGCCCGGTAGCTGTACTGGGACATGATGTTGTCGAAAAATTATTCAAGAACATCAACCCGGTTGGTCAAACAATAAGAGTAGACAAATATGAATTTGAAGTAATTGGTACATTTGCAAAGCGCGGTACAGTGCTTGGGCAGTCCCAGGATAATTTTGTTTGCATTCCCTTGCCGGTTTTTCAAAAATATTTTGGACGCGAAAGATCGGCGTCGTTTTTAATAATGGCACCGAGTAAAGAACTTATTCAGGAAACTATGGACGAGGTTATCGGTGCTCTCAGACTAATACGCGGAGTTGCTGCAGGAGAGGATAACGATTTTGAGATTGTTACTAACGACCAGTTGACCGAACAATTTAACGAACTGACAAAATATTTCAGGTTAGGTGCAGCGGTAATTGCATTTATTGCTCTGATAGCAGCTGGAATTGGCATTATGAATATTATGCTGGTAAGTGTTACCGAAAGGACAAAAGAAATTGGCATACGAAAAGCCGTCGGCGCTAAGAAAAAGAATATTCTCACTCAGTTCGTCATCGAAGCAGTTGCTTTGAGTTGGTTCGGCGGCATGATTGGAATTCTACTGGGATTAATCGGAGGTAATATCGTTGCCATCTATCTAAATGTTTCTCTTATACTTCCAATTGACTGGATTATTATCGGTTTTATTATTACCACCATTGTAGGAATTATCTTCGGAGTTTATCCTGCAATGAAAGCAGCAAATCTCGATCCGATAGAAGCTCTTCGTTACGAATGATGCTGAGGTGATATCGATTGTCTTTACCTTATTATGAAATTAAAATTGTCGAAAAAACTAAGCATACTGTTTCCCTTGATTTTAAGTGGATGGAATCTCTACGCTCAAACTGTAACTAAATCAGATACTTTCTTTGTTAGCTTACAAAATAATTACCAGATCTCATCACTCAATATTATTCCTTTTTCTGAAATTATTTATATAAATAATTCCCCCATCGAAAAAAAACAATATACAGTTTTTTACCAGAAGGGCATCTTTAAGTTAAACGACATAACTCGGTTTAATATCGGAGATACATTAATTATCCGTTATTCTTCCATCGATGTTTCGTTGAAAAAAGAGTATCGTCGACAGATTCCTTTATTCAGATATGACGAAAGCACGAAGGATACGTTCGTTACCGTTGAGCCATTATCCAAGATTGTTTCTGCAGAATCGATATTTGGACGTGATATTAACAAAAGCGGCTCGATTATAAGAGGATTTACTATCGGTACTAACAGAGACTTCACACTGAACAGTGGCTTGAGATTGCAGTTAAACGGTCAATTGTCAGATGATTTAGAATTGATTGCCGCCCTGACCGATGAAAATACTCCTATTCAACCCGAAGGGAACACACAAACTCTTGATGAAATCGACAAAGTATTTATTGAACTGAAACATCACAACTTTACTGGTACTTTTGGTGACATCGATTTCATCGATAACGCTTCGCAATTTTCCAGAGTAACTAAAAAATTACAGGGCTTTAAAACTGATATTCGTTCAAATGACGGCAAAACTTATGGCAGCCTGGTTATTGCAGGCGCTCGTGGCAAATTCAACTCAATCGATTTCTTTGGATTTGACGGTAATCAAGGACCGTATCGCCTAACAGGAGAGAATTACGAAAGAAACATTATCGTTATTGCAGGCAGCGAGAAAGTCTATCTCGATGGTATTGAATTGACTCGAGGTGAAAACTACGATTATGTTGTCGACTATTCGAATGCAACTATTACATTTACCCCAAAAAGAATTATTACCTCAGCCAGCAGAATTCATGTTGACTTCGAATATACTGACCTGAATTATTCACGAAATTTTATGGGAATGAATTTAAATTCAAAAATGATTGACGATCATCTTAATATTGGAATTTCTTATTACAGAGAAGCCGACAACCAGGACAGTCCTGTGGAACTCTCTCTTTCCGAAGACGACATTAACATTTTAAGAAATGCAGGGGATTCCAGGATTAAAGCCTTTAAAAGCGGTGTTCGAATTGCAGAAGCCGATTCAACGGGAAATATAAAAGGTCTCTATTCAAAAAGGGATACTGTTATTAATGGAAATCATTATGAATATTATTTCTATGCGCCAGGCAGTAATGAGGCAATTTACAATGTTAGTTTTAGTTATGTTGGCGAGTCGAAGGGAGATTATGTAAAAAAGGGTCTTGGTAATTATCGTTTTGTCGGACCTAAAAATGGCAATTATATGCCAGTTATATTTTTACCCTTGCCCGAGTTAAAACAAATTGCCGTTATATCTGCATCTTCAGATCTTGGAGATGGAATAAATCTTAAACTCGAATTCTCCGGTAGTAGTTACGACAAAAACAGATTTTCATCTCTTGATGATAATAACAACTACGGTTATGCCCGACTGCTGCAATTGGATATTAAACCGCGTAATGCAGAGTTGTTCAACATTCAGCTGGGAAATATCGGATTGAATCTTAAGGAAAGATTTATCGACACTCGTTATTCCACACTCGACAGAATTAACGATGTGGAATTCAACAGATATTATAATGTTGACGCAGATCTGGAAGGGAGTCAGTTGCTCAGAGAAGCCGAAATTTTATATAAACCAGCTGAAAAAATCACTTTGAATTCGAGTTATGGTTTTTTGAAGCAGGGTACGAATTTTAGATCGAACCGTTTTTTCAGCAGAGCATTAGTTACGGACGAAAAATCATACAATGTTGACTATCGCGTGGACTATGTCTCATCACAAAACGGCACTCTGAATTCGAATTGGAATCGTCAGAATGGAAATGCATTTTATAAAATTTTTGTTTTTCGTCCGGGTATTGATCTTCTATATGAAAAAAAAGAAGATGAGGTTTCAGATAGTCTCGTCAGCAGCAGTTTTGAATACAGGGAAGCAGCACCTTACATCGAATTTTTTTCCGGCGGATTAAATATCAAAGTCGCATATTCTCTCCGAGAAGAATTTGCCGCAAGGAATAATCGATTGCTAAAACAATCCGAAGCTGATATAAAACATTTGACCATTGACTTTAATGGATCGAATTCTCTGAATTCATCATTAAATATCAGCCTGCGCAACAAAAAATTTACGGAAGAGTTTTTATCGGAAGGCTTTGCCGACAACGAGACATTTTTATTGCTCTCAAAAAGTAGATTTAATTTTTTCAACAGAGCGTTAAGTGGCGATGTCTATTATCAGGTATCAACTGAACAGTCGGCTAAATACGAAAAAGTTTTTGTTAAAGTAAATACAGGTTACGGAAATTATATTTATTTAGGAGATTTGAATAGCAATGGCATAGCCGATGAAGGCGAGTTTGAATTGACTTCTTATAATGGAGAATTCATTTTAGTTACTGTCCCTACAGAAGAACAATTTCCCGTGGTTGATTTGAAGTCGAACGTACGATTCAGAATTGACTTTTCTAAATTCAAAGAGGGAAGTTTTGGGCAATATTTAAAGTCCGTCTCGACTGAAACAATCTGGCGTGTCGAAGAAAACAGCAGGGATAAAAATTCTGCCAATATTTATCTCTTTAAATTGTCGAAGTTTTTAAATGATTCGACAACCATTAACGGAACTCAATTTTTTCAACAGGATCTAGACTTATTTAAAAACCGTTCTGATTTTTCTATCAGATTTCGTTTCTTACAACGCAAGAATTTAAATCAGTACAGTAATGGAATTGAAAAGGGATATTATAAAGACCGCTCAGTACGTTTGAGATTCAAAATGTTAAGTGAGTTAAATAATCAAACGGAGTATTTAAATCAGACGGACATCTATATTGCGCCGCCAATAACAAAACGATCGCGTAATGTTACTAGAAACGAAATTTCTACTACATTTTCGTATAGACCCACGAGAAAAATCGAAGTGGGTTTTAAGATTACAACAGGAAGAAGTTCGGATAAATATCCAGAAATTCCAACAATTATTAATGACAATTCTCAAGTACTTCAATTTAACTATTCTTTTTTGAACCTTGGAAGACTCAGAATTGAACTGGAGAGAGTTGAAATTAATGCAAATACAAACAAAAACAATATTCCTTTTGAAATATTAAAGGGAAATGTTGTCGGAAAGAATTATTTTTGTAGAGCTTATTTTGATTATAAAATTACCGATTACATACAGACATCGATCAATTACGAAGCCCGGATTTATGGTAAAAGACAAATTATTCATTCAATGCGAGCCGAAGCCCGAGCATATTTTTGAGATATTTTAATGAAACAATTATCAAATATGGTTGAGGTGCATCTTTTCAGAGAAAACGGCGAAGGAATCGAATTCTTACTTTTAAAAAGATCACCCGAAGAAAAATATCCTTTGCTATGGCAAATGGTCTCAGGAAAAATTAAAGAAGGCGAGAAAGCATTTGAAACGGCTTTGAGAGAAATTCAGGAAGAAACGGGATTAACACCGTTACGATTATGGACTGTACCGAATATCAATTCATTTTATTCCGATGAAGAAGATAGAATAATTTTTATCCCTGTTTTTGCTGCCTTACTTCGTGCAGATGCTAAAATAAAATTATCTAAAGAGCATAATGAATACAAATGGACAGATGCCAGAGGTGCATGTGAAATGCTTGCCTGGGAAGGGCAGTGCAAATCAGTAATGATTATTGAAGACTATTTTTTGAATCGAAGAAATTTTTTTGATCTACTTGAAATTAATTTTCATAAATGATCCATAAATTTATACAAACAAAAAAAGGTGAATGCTGTGAGTTTACTCGTCGTTGGTTCAATTGGTCTCGATGATATCGAAACTCCCTTTGACAGTGTTAAAAATGCATTGGGCGGTTCGACTACTTACATTGCACTGGCTGCAAGCTACTTTACTGCTCCTGTAAGTATTGTTGGTGTTGTCGGTGACGATTTTGAAAAAAAGCATATTCAGATGCTCGAAAATCATAATATTGACCTTGAAGGATTGCAGATAATTGAAGGAGCAAAAACTTTCAGATACGGCTGCAGATATCATTACGATTTAAACGTCAGGGATTCTCTTTTTACTCATCTGAACGTCTTCGAGCACTTTGACCCGATAATACCCGAATCTAAAAAGAAAAGTAGTTTTGTTATTCTGGGAAACATTTCGCCTGTACTGCAGCTAAAAGTACTTGACCAATTGACCAATCCGAAGTTTGTAGTATGCGACACTATGAATTTCTGGATCGAAGGTGCAAAAGATGATTTACTGAAAGTTCTTAAAAGAGTTGACATCTTGATTATTAACGAGTCAGAAGCTCGACTTTTGACTCAACAGCCAAATCTAATCAAAGCGGCTAATATAATTGCAGCGATGGGACCAAAATATTTAATAATTAAAAAAGGGGAACACGGCGCTCTGCTTTTTGGAAACAATTCGATCTTTTCTGCTCCTGCATACCCGATGGAAGATATCAACGACCCAACGGGCGCTGGCGATGCCTTCGCGGGAGGCTTTACTGGATATCTCCACAAAAACCGCGACCTGAACTTCGATAATTTAAAACGTGCAGTCATTTACGGAAGCGTGATGGCATCCTTTTGCGTCGAAAAATTCAGTACTAAAGGACTGGAAGATTTGAGCTATTTAGAAATCCAGAATCGTTTCCTTGAATTCAAAGAACTCTCGAGTTTTTGAAATGAAAAAAATCGAAGCCGTAAAGTTTTCGGAAGATAAAATTATTTTAATCGACCAGACAAAACTTCCATTGAAAGAAGAATTTATTGTGACAGATGATTACGAGAGAATTGCACTTGCAATCGAAAGACTTGAGGTGAGAGGGGCTCCGGCTATCGGTGTTACTGCTGCATATGCTCTCGCCCTTTCGATTAAAAATAAAACTAAAAACTTAACGGAAGAATTCTTTAAAGCATACGAAAGGTTAAAAGCTACTCGTCCAACAGCTGTCAATCTCTTTTTCGGTTTAGAGTCAATTAGAAATGTGTTTGAGAATTATAAGAATGATCAGCAGGTTTATACGAAATTAATTGAAGCGGCAAAAAGAATTCATCAAGACGATATTGAAATGTGCGAGAAAATTGCACTTAATGGCATGACAGTTTTCAATAAAAAGCTTAAAGTGCTTACGCATTGTAATACAGGAGCATTGGCTACAGGTGGGAGTGGTACTGCATTGAATGTTATTCGTCATGCATATTTAAACGGATTGATTGAACATGTCTACGTCGATGAAACGCGTCCGCTTCTACAGGGTTCAAGACTTACAGCATGGGAACTGGATCAATTAGGAATTCCCTTTTCAATAAATACCGATTCAACTGCAGCAGTTTTAATGAAAGAAAAAAGAGTCGACCTGGTTATTACAGGGGCGGATAGAATTGCGGTAAATGGTGATACTGCAAATAAAATCGGCACCTATAACCTTGCTGTATTAGCCAGGCATCATAATGTTCCTTTTTATATTGCGGCGCCATCTTCAACAATCGATAGAAATTGTCCAACCGGAAATGAAATTAAAATCGAATTGCGCAGTAAAGACGAATTGGTAAAAATTGGCGATTGCCGTTTTACTTCCGATGCGTACGATGCTTATTGCCCCGCATTCGACGTTACACCTGCAGAATTGATTGCCGGAATAATAACCGAAGAGGGCGTTTTTAGAAAACCTTATAGATTCGAGAATGTCTGAAATTATAAAGACGGACGCCGTCGTACTAAACAAACTCAATTACGGGGATACGAGTAAAATTGCCCATCTTTTTACCCGCGACTATGGAAAAATGTCGGCCATTGTTAAAGGTGCACGCTCACCAAAATCTAAAATCGGTATGATTGTAGACACTTTAAACATCATACAGGTGATTATCTACAAAAAAGAAACGAGGGAAATACAATTAATCAGCAACGCCGATTTGTTGAAGCATTTTTCCATTATCAAAGAAGATATTGAAAGGATGAAGTATGCTACTGCTGTGGTTGAATTGCTTCTGCAGTTAACCATTGAGCTCGATCCACATCCGAGACTGTTTGATGGCACAGTCAGGATTTTAGAGTTAATCAATAATCCTGATAAAAATCCCAAATACTACTTTACAAAATATCTTCTCTTCTTTATCAAAGAAATTGGTTATCAATTTCCTACAACTCATTGTTCTGTTTGCGGTAAAGAATTGAAAACCAATATGCTGGTAAATTATAATTATGATTCAGGGATAATGTGTGAGGAATGCAGCAAGGACAGAATGAGTCATTTCCGTTTTACAAAGGAACTTTTCAATTTACTACAGTGTCTAAGCACAAAAAATTTTAATATTGAATACAGTGACAATGATCTAAGTACATTAATTATGTTGCTTGAAAAATTTTTAAAATATCACATAGATGAATTCAAAGGACTCAGATCGTTAAAAGTATTATAACAGGAGGAAATAAAAATGAATAGAAAAAATCTGCTGGGTACTATTTCTCTAATATTGATCGGAATTGTCTTCGGAGCTGTACTGGTTTCCGGGTTTGGTTGGGTTCGCCCAAGTTATGCCGACATCCAGATTGGCGCCGAAAAAGCTCCAATTGAAAATTTAGACCCGCAAGCCGCCGCCTTCAATAATGCATTCATAACTGCCGCCGAGAAAGTAACTCCTTCAATTGTACAGATTACTGTGGTTACGACGGTTAAAAATAATTTACCTGAAGAATTTCATTTCTTTTTCCCCTTCAAGGATGATATTCCACGCGAACAGCAGGGAGGGGGCAGTGGGATTATTATATCAGAAGATGGATATATTCTTACCAATAATCACGTTGTGGAAGATGCCAAGCAGGTAACTGTAACACTTCACGACAAAAGAGAATTTGATGCAGAAATCGTTGGTACCGATCCGCTCACAGATCTGGCAGTTGTTAAAATTGATGCAAAAAATTTGCCTGTCGCTTATTTAGGCGATTCAGACAATATAAAAGTTGGTCAATGGGTTATGGCAATCGGAAATCCGCTTTCACTTGCATCAACTGTAACAGCTGGAATTATCAGTGCAAAAAGTAGAAACATCAATATCATCCGTGATCAATATGCAATCGAAAATTTTATTCAGACAGATGCAGCAATAAATCCCGGCAATAGCGGTGGTGCACTGGTCGACTTAAACGGTGCCGTCATCGGTGTGAACTCTGCAATTGCTACCGATGGCATTACTCAAAGATATATCGGCTATGGATTTGCAATACCAATTAATCTGGCTAAAAGCGTTGCAAGAGATTTGATCGCCAATGGAAAAGTAAGCCGTGGTTATATCGGCGTACAAATATCCGAACTCGACGCTCAAACTGCTAAAGCAATTGGACTCGAAGAGCCGAAAGGCGTGCTTGTTCAAGATATTGTGAAAGGTGGAGCAGCTGAAAAAGCCGATATTAAACAAGGCGACGTTATTTTGAAAATCGACGATAAAGAAGTAAGCGCACCTAATGAATTACAATCGTATGTAGCTTCAAAACGAGCCGGCGACGAAGTTAAATTAACTCTCTATCGAGACGGCAAAAAAATTGAAAAGTATGTTAAATTGAAAGCACGAGACGACGACAACTCGTCGGACAATGTTAAAACTTCGAACAAAGGAAAATCAAAAGGAAAAATAGATAAGAAGGAAATTAAATTCGATAATGTGGGAATGACTGTTAGGAATATGACCGAAGATGAACTGAAAGAATATAAAGTCGATTACGGTGTCCTGGTTACGGAAGTAAAAAACTTCAGTAAAGCCTATAACCAGCGTATAATTAGAGGAGTTGTCATAACAGAAGCAGATAAGAAACCAATTAAGACTGTGGGTGATCTTGAAGAAATATTTGCTGACAACAAGGGCAAAGCAGTTCTACTAAAATTGGTCGATGAACAGGGCAATTCGCGCCTGGTAGGACTTGAAATTCCTGATGAAGAGTAATCAAATTTAATCTAAAAAAGCGTCCATTATTAGGACGCTTTTTTTATATTTACGCATCACAAAAATAGGGCTGATTAAATGATTAATTTTGTCACTGCTGGCGAATCCCACGGAAAAGCTCTTGTAACTATTGTAAGCGGATTCCCATCGAATATTGAAATTTCATCTGAATACATAAACGAACAATTGAAAAGACGGCAGGCAGGTTATGGACGCGGCCTCAGAATGAAAATCGAAACAGATAGGGCAGAAATTTTATCTGGCATTCGTCACGGCAAAACTCTCGGTTCTCCTATATCGATGGTTATCTGGAATAAAGACTGGGAAAACTGGACTGATAAAATGAATCCCGAACCGGTTGAGAAGCCGATTGAAAAGATTTCGATACCTCGACCGGGTCATGCCGATTTAGTTGGTGTAACAAAATATAATTTTAACGATATACGCAATTCAATTGAACGTTCGAGTGCGCGTGAAACCGCTGCACGTGTGGCTGCATGTACAATTGCAAGAAAATTTTTGAGCGATTTCGGTATCCACATTGGCAGCTTCGTTGAGAGTATTGGCGGTATTTATCCCGAAGAGAATTTTATCGAAAAGTTTTTTGGCAATAAAATAAGTCCAAATTACTCCGCGGAAAAATTAAATAAAATTTCGGATAAAAGTCCCGTGCGAGTACTCGATAAAGAACACGAGGAAAAAATAATTCGACGGATAAAACTTGCAAAAAAGAATGGAGATACACTTGGTGGTACTTTTTACGTTGTTATAACTGGCGTACCCGTTGGCATCGGGAGTTTTGTACATTACGATACTCGTCTCGAAGCCGACCTGGCTCATTCGATAATGTCGATACAGGCGGTTAAGGGAGTTGAAATTGGCAAAGGATTTAAGATGGCTGATGAATACGGTTCGGCAGTTCACGATGAAATTATTCTGAAAAAAGGAAAAATCAGTCGCAAAACAAATAATGCTGGCGGAATTGAAGGAGGTATATCAACTGGTCTACCGATTATTATTAGAGTAGCAATGAAACCAATTGCCACTCTTATGTCGCCAATTGGTTCTGTAGATTTATCGAAGATGAAGAATATCAAAGCACGAAGAGAAAGAAGCGACTTTGTTGCAGTTCCCGCTTGTGCAGTTATTGCAGAGTCGATGGCCGCCTGGAGTGTTGCTAAATTGTTCCTCGAAAAATTCGGTGGAGATTCAATCGAAGAAACCAGAGAAAATTTTTTGAATTATACGAGCAAAATTGAAAAGAGACTTAAAGAAAACTTCAGTAGATGATATCAATTAGAAAATTTGTATTTAATTCATTTGCGGAAAATACATATTTAATCTGGGACAGTCTTACTCTCGATGCCGCTATCATCGACCCTGGTTGTTCCAGCCAGAAAGAGAAGGATCTTTTAACTGATTTTATCGAATTGAATGGTATTAAACTCCGTTTCCTGCTTAATACCCATTGCCATATCGACCATATTCTGGGTAACAGGTTTATATACGAAAAATTTCATACAGAATTTTATGCACCTGAAAAAGATTTATTCCTTCTCGACTTGATGAAAGAAGTTGCCGTCAATTATGGGATAGAATACGAAGAATCTCCTTTGCCCGATTTTTATATTGAGGAAAAATTTAATTTGAAATTGGGTGATTCTCAATTGAAATTTATTTTCACCCCAGGCCATACACCCGGAGAATTCTCGTTTTATTTGCCCGACGAAAAAATTTGTTTTACAGGCGACGTACTATTTCAAGAAAGTATTGGTAGAACAGATTTATGGGGCGGCAATTACGATCAGCTTATCGAATCGATTAAAAGCAGGTTGCTTACACTGCCCGACGATGTAATTATTTATCCAGGACATGGCGACTCTTCCACGATTGGAAAGGAAAAAGAAATTAATCCTTTCTTAATCTGATTATATTGTTGCATTATCGATTTCCTATCGATAAATTAAGTACATAAAACCAACAGGATTAAAATGAAAAAAAATTATTATGGAGTTAAGTTTATTATTACGCTCCTGTTTGTTTATTTAGTACTATTCGAATTTATCTTACCTGTAAACAAGGTATTACCTCAACCTTCACAGATATTAGAATCCCTTGCAGAATCGTGGTATGTTTATAATATATTTCAAAGCATTGCTTCCACAACTTCTGTAATTTATGTCTCGATGTTTATTGCTTATTTGTTGATACTCGGGATCTTAAAAGTTGTGCCAGCTCTTTTTGCATCAATCGAGTTATCGACTGTTAAGCCGATAAAATATGTACCTTTTGTTTTTCCAGTACTCTTATTTTTGTTCTGGTTTGGTGCTTCTTTCTGGGGCGAGTTCCTCTTTGCATTCGTTCTTATATCAGCGTTTCTTAAATTATCAGCGGCAAATGGATTAAAAAATATTAAAAAAGAATATCTGGATGTAGCAGTTAATCTCGGCTTATCCAGGCATGAAGCGGCTAAGAAAATTGCTCATAAGATTTTAGGGAAGCATTTATATCACGAATTGTCGGAAAAACATTATTTGCTCTGGATGGCAATTCTTTTTTATGAATTTGCCGAAAAAGGGAATGGACTGGGCGGTATCTACTATAGAGCACTTTATTACAATGATTTTGTATTTCTTTTCGTCGTTACAATTATCACCACAATCTTGATCTGGGTGGGCGAAAAAATTCTCGTTTTAATTGAAGAAAAATATTTTAATTGGGAAGAATAAGATGATTGAACTTATAAACCTTGGCAAAATTTATATCGATGAACAGGGCTTCAGAAAAGTATTATTTAAAGGACTTAATTGTGAATTAATAGCTGACAAAATCAGTACAATACTCGCACCAATTGGAGCGGGAAAATCGACACTGTTGAAAATTTTATGTAGACTGGAAGAACCCACCGAAGGGGAAATCCGATATAATATTCCAGCACCTTTAATTTATCTTCCCGCTAACCCCTCTTCTTATCCATGGTTGAATGTTAAAGATAATATTCTTTTCGAACTAAAAAATTACGATGAATCAAACTTCCAGAATGCCATAAAATTTGCTGGTCTTGAAGGATACGAAAATCATTACCCGGATAATAATAGTTTTGGCTTCAGGTTTCGTATTAGTCTTGCAAGAGCTCTAATGAGAAATCCGCGCTTCCTTTTAATCGATGAACCTTTCTTAAAGATGGATTACCGTACAAGGTCCGAACTCTATTTCTTAATCAGAAGATTAAAGAATGAATTGAAGATAGGGATGTTAATTACCACTTCCAATATTAGCGAAGCCATTTATTTATCTGATACTATTTTTTTGATGAAAAAAAGTCCGGGCGAAATTATCAAAAAAATCGAAGTTAACATACAAAAACAGGAAAGTCTGGATACTTTTAAAGCTGATGAATTTTTAGAATTAACGAAAGCAATTATAAACGAATTTAAAAAACTCGACTCGGAAAATCAGCTTGCCAATTTACTGGTATAAAATAATGGAAGATAAATTTAAGAAATTAGAGAAATTACGTTCCGAAGCACTCAAAGGGGGTGGCAAAGAGAAGGTAGAACAGCAACATAAAAAAGGAAAATTAACTGCACGGGAAAGGATTGAACTTCTTGTAGACAGCGGCACATTTCAGGAGGTAGACTCTCTCGTTACTCACAGGAGTCAGGATTTCGGATTAGACAAACAAAAATTCTACGGCGACGGAGTAATTACGGGTTTTGCTAAAATTGACGGTAGACCTGTGGCTCTTTTCAGTCAGGATTTTACGGTATTCGGTGGGTCATTATCTGAAGCTCATGCTGAAAAAATTTGCAAGATTATGGATATGGCTTTGAAAACAGGTATTCCGATAATTGGACTGAATGATTCAGGTGGTGCCAGAATCCAGGAAGGAGTTGTTAGTTTGGGCGGTTATGCTGAAATTTTTTTGAGAAATACGTTAGCTTCGGGCGTAGTGCCCCAGATTTCAGCCATATTAGGACCATGCGCAGGTGGTGCCGTCTATTCACCTGCTATAACGGATTTTACTTTTATGGTTCGCAATACAAGCTACATGTTTGTAACTGGACCTAATGTGGTAAAGACAGTTACACATGAAGATGTATCGTTCGAAGAACTCGGAGGCGCCGACACGCACGCTTCCAAGAGTGGAGTGGCTCACTTTGTATTTAACAGCGAAGTGGAAGTGCTTGAGGGAATTCGAAAATTATTCTCTTATCTACCTTTAAACTGGATGGATTCGCCACCAGAAAAACACTTTGTTTCGGATAATCTGATTATTCCAGAACTTGATAAGATTGTACCGGATAATCCCAATAAACCATATGATATGAAAGATGTGATCAATTTATTGACCGAAGACTTTTATGAAGTTCATAGTCAATACGCAGAAAATATAATAGTTGGATTCGGTAGAGTTGGGGGAATGTCGGTGGGTATTGTTGCAAACCAACCTAAAGTTCTGGCGGGTGTGCTGGATATAAATGCATCTGTAAAAGGAGCTCGATTTGTTCGATTTTGTGATGCCTTTTCGATTCCGCTTGTTGTGTTTGTCGATGTTCCTGGATTTTTGCCTGGCACAGAGCAAGAATGGAACGGAATTATAAGACACGGTGCTAAATTACTTTTCGCATTCAGCGAAGCTACTGTTCCCAAAATAACTGTTATAACTCGCAAGGCTTATGGCGGCGCTTATGATGTGATGAATTCAAAACATATCAGAGGCGATTTCAATTTTGCCTGGCCAACTGCAGAAATTGCTGTTATGGGTCCAAAAGGAGCGGTTGAAATTATCTTTAAGAAAGAAATAAATAATGCCGCTTCACCAGAACAAAAATTGAAAGAATTAATAGAGGAATACACAGAAAAATTTGCCAATCCTTATATTGCTGCCGAAAGAGGTTATATTGACGAAGTAATCTTTCCAAGAGAAACCAAAAAAAAATTAATCGATTCGCTTGTTCTTCTCAAAACTAAAGTCGATAACAACCCGAAAAAGAAGCATTCTAATATTCCTTTATAATTCTAAGTCGTTTGATTACAATGTATAATTAATTTTTTATTATAATTTCCTTGACAAAATTGATATAACAGACTAAATTGCAATAAAAAATAAGAGATGGAGTTTAGTGTGGAATATAAAACTATAATTTTACTTGTCCTGGGTATTTTTTTAATTAATTCGTGTGGAACACTAAACTATTTATCTCAAAAAAATAAAACAGCCCCTCCCGATACTACCAAAGTCCTGACAGTCGGTTCGATTACAAGTGACATGCTCGAAAATGCCAGGCAGGATTATCTGACCGCATTATATAAACAAAAATTAGGCTTTAAAACCGAAGCAATCAATTATTACGAGTCAGCGCTGTCGATCATTAATAAATTAAGCTATTATCCTAATATCGAAGAAAATGGTGCCTATATCGAACTGGAAAATGCCATAGTTGAGGATTACAGAAGTTATATTGAAAGTCTGGATGAACTTCCTGAGGATGTTTCCATAAGTGCACTCGATGAATGGATGAACAAGAGTATTCCTGATTTGTCTGTGAGTGAAGACACTCTGGAAGTAACTGAAGATAGTACAGTTAAAGTAGTAGTAGGAGAATTTCCGCTTGAAATAAATCGGTACGTAGAGAAATATATAGAATATTTTACGGGTAAAGGTAGAACATATATGCAAAGGTGGCTTTCCCGTTCGGGAAGGTATTTCCCAATGATGGCAAAGGTTTTTGCAGAAGAACAGGTTCCGCAGCAATTAATATTCTTGAGTATGGCTGAAAGTGGTTTGAATCCAACTGCCCGTTCATGGGCTCGTGCTGTCGGTATCTGGCAATTTATGAAAGGTACTGCTCGTTTGTATGACCTTAAAATCAATTATCATATTGATGAAAGGCGCGATCCTGAAAAAGCTACAAGAGCAGCTGCCAGGCATCTACGAGACCTTTATTATTCGCTGGGCGATTGGTATCTGGCAATAGCTGCATATAACAGCGGAGAAGGCAGAGTTAGAAGAGCAATGAGATTATCGGGCTCGAATAATTTCTGGGAAATGAGTCGATATCTTCCAAGAGAAACAAGAAATTATGTACCTCAATATATCGCAGTTACCCTGATTGCGAGTCAACCGGACAAATTTGGCTTTAATAATATCCAGTATGAAAAGCCGATTGAATATAAAATTTATCGAATTAAAGAGGCGATTGATCTCAATATACTGGCGAAGTGTGCAGGTGTAAGCGTTGAGTTTTTAAGAGAACTAAATCCGGAATTAATTCAAAATATGACTCCTCCCAAATTTGAAGGAGGATATCCGCTTAAAGTACCAGCTCAAACATACGATGCATTTGTAGCCAACCTCGAAAGTATTCCTCACGATGCCAAAATTCAGTATACATTTCACACGGTTAGTTCCGGCGAAACTCTCTGGATGATAGCATCAAAATATAATGTGAGTATATCACAACTTGCCTCTTACAATAACATATCACCACGACGTAAATTGACCGTCGGCACTAAGCTCAAAATACCGGTATCGAGTTTAAATGTTGATGACATTCCAATAAATACGGATATCTTGCCTGCAATTGATGATTTAGTTGCTTCTGCAGACGAAAATCCTACTTATAAACTTGAACTAACCAATCCAGATATGGATTATAAATTCAGCGAGATTTATGATTCACTTTACAGCGCTGATTCACTTGAATATATAGTTCCCGAAGGAAAAGTTGCAATTAAATATACTGTAAAAAGTAACGATAACCTGGTTGATATTGCCGAACTTTTCGACGTACGCGTATCAGATTTGCGAAACTGGAATAATATCCCTTATACTCGAAGGGTTAAAGTTGGTCAACAGTTAAAAATTTACGTACCGGAAGAACAAATTGGATATTATTCAAAAATTGATTCGCTATCGACAAATGAAAAGAATCAACTGTTACTGGCAAATTCCGGTAACACAATGATTGAGCATCGCGTACGCCGCGGTGAAACTTTATCAACAATTGCTGCTCGTTACGGGGTGCGCGTTTCGCAATTGAAAGAGTGGAACAACCTGCACAGTAACAGAATTTATAGAGGCAAAAAGTTGATTGTATATCCCGGTTACACACAAATTGCATCCTCCCAAAATTTTGACAATAAAAAAGCAAGCAAATACAGAGTACGACGCGGTGATACTTTAAGTGAAATTGCAAAAAAGTTCGGAGTTTCTGTTGCTCAACTTAAGCGGTGGAATAATCTAAAGTCCAATAGAATTAAATATGGACAAATTCTTACACTCAAAGGAACCGACAATATTTATTCGTATGGCGACAATACTGTAAAGAGAAATTCCAATCTTGTAGAATATACAGTTAAAAAAGGCGATACAATAGGCGAAATAGCAAATAAGTTCGGCGTTAGAGTGTCAAATATCAAAGAATGGAATAATTTGAAAAGCAATGTTATTCGTGTCGGAGAGAGTTTAAAAATATATCAGAAAAATGAAGATTATGCAGATGCTAATGACAACAGTAGCAGCGGTTATTACCTGGTAAAAAGTGGCGACAGTCTTAACGAAATTGCAAAGAAATATAATGTTACAGTCGATAATCTAAAAAATTGGAATCAACTCAGTTCGAATAAAATTTATGCTGGACAAAAACTTTATGTTAAGCAAAGACTGGAAAATAATACCGAGAATAAATATATTGCCAAGCGAAATAGTAAATCTAATGTTACTATTCATAAAGTAAGACAGGGTGAATCGCTCTGGACAATTGCAAAAATTTATCGAGTATTTGTGGCAGATATTATTAACTGGAATAACCTGAAGTCTGATAAAATAAAAGTAGGTCAAAAACTTAAAATAATTAATTAGTTCTTTTAACATCTAAAAAGTCGTTAGGGGTGCTCCCATTTGAGGGGGCTGAGATTATACCCTTGAACCTGATCTGGGTAATGCCAGCGTAGGAAAACGGTCGAAGAATAATTAAGTTGAACGCCGTTTTCCGTTATCAAACGGCTTTTTTATTTTAAAAACGGAGGTTAATATGAAAAACTTAATTATTCTTTTTTTTCTATTCTTTTCTTCAATCTATCCTCAGGTAACAGAAATTAAAGGTAAAATTGTCAATGGAGATACCGGAGAGCCTCTCCCTTCTGCTAATGTATATATCAAAAATACTCCTTATGGTGCTTCTGCCGATTCATCAGGCGAATTTGTACTTAAAGGAAATTTTAAAAGCGACGACATTATTGTTGCCAGTTATATTGGCTACCGAAAATATGAAATTACAGTCGAAGATTTTCTTGCCTTAAAAAATAAAATCATTAAACTCATAAGTGACATTATTGTCAGTCAGACAGTTTTAGTTAAAGGTACTATCGGAGAGAGCGGTTTTTCTCCACTCACATTTACAAAACTAAATAAAAACGAAATTAAGGAAGACTATATAATTCAGGATATACCAGAAGTCATCAGTTATACGCCGTCAGCTACCTTTTACTCAGAAAGTGGAAATGGGCTGGGATACAACTATCTCAGTATACGAGGATTTGACCAGCGTAGGATATCAGTATCGATTAATGGTATTCCTCAGAATGACCCTGAGGACCATAATGTTTACTGGATCGATTTCCCGGATTTATTGGAAAATACAGAATTAGTTCAAATTCAGCGAGGAGCTGGTTCCGGTATTGCTGGATATGCTGCTATCGGTGGCTCAATTAATATAATAACTACTTCAATTACCAGTAAACCACTTGTTGAACTCTCATCTTCAATTGGAAGCTTCAACACAAGAAAATATTCGGCTGTGGTCTCCAGCGGATTGGTCAACAACAAATATTCGGTTTATGCAAAATTATCTCATACCCTGAGCAGCGGTTATCGTAACATTAGTTGGGTAAACCTTAGATCATATTACCTATCGGCTGTAAGACTTGATAAAAATCTGACTACCCAGATTAATATTTTTGGTGGTCCTCTATCAGATGGCCTGGTTTACACAGGTTTACCAAAATTTGCGATAAAAGATAGAGAACTAAGAAAAGCCAATTATTCTTACTGGGAAGCAGACGAGAATGGTTATACTTACACTTTAGAAAGAAGACCAGAAGAAATTGAAAACTTTTCGCAACCACATTTTGAATTGCTTAACGAATTTCGCTTGAATGAAAATGCTGTTTTTAATTCTGCTTTATTCCTCGTACTTGGCAACGGATTTTTCGATTACGACGGCTCATGGGGTGACACTACATATTTTAGACTTACTCATGACAACGGATTTAATCCAACAGTCAATCCGTCGAATGTTTTGATACGTGCAATGGTAGAAAATAAACAGTGGGGGTGGATACCACGTTTAAGTCTGAATCATACAAATGGCGAATTAATTCTCGGTGGTGAACTTCGTTTGCATCGTTCGGTTCACTGGGGCAGTTTGAATTACGGTGAATATTTGCCTGAAGGAATTACAAAAGATTATCGATACTATTATTACGAAGGTGCTAAAGACATTTTTACATTTTTTGCACACGAAAAATATAATTTCAATTCACATTTAAGTTTCCTTGCAGAAGCTCAACTGGCTTACCACCGGTACGAAATTGCAAATGAACGTTATCTAAATAATGAATTCGAGATTGACGATTTGTTTTTCAATCCACGTTTCGGATTGAATTACCGTTTTACACCGTCGTTAAATTTCTATTTTACTTTTGCGCGAGTTACAAGGGAACCACGGTTAAAGAATTATTACGATGCCGCAGAATCGAGCTGGGGCGAAACTCCTCAATTCGAACAACTGCCAGATGGCTCGTATGATTTTTCCCGACCTCTGGTTAAACCTGAAACGATGAACGATTTCGAGTTAGGTGCCATTTTCAATAAAGATAATTTGAGTCTGGCTCTGAATGCTTTTTATATGCTATTTAATGACGAAATTGTTAAAAGGGGACAACTCGATCGATTCGGTCAACCGATAACCGGCAACATGGATAGAACAATCCATTACGGAATTGAATCTTCTCTTATTTTTAAACCGACTAAAGAAATCGAATTAGTTTTCAATGGTACAGTTAGTAAAAATTATATCAGCAAAGGATTTGCATATTTCTACAGTGACGAAGAATCGAAGGCATACGAATTTGATCTGGCTGGCAACCGAATCAGCGGTTTCCCCGATGTAATGTTCAATGCGCTTTTCAAATACAAAACAGGCGGATTATTTACACAACTCTCTGGCAAATACGTCGGTGAATTTTTTACTGATAATTATGACAAAAAGCTTTCGAAATTCAGGTCAATTTATCAGGACATTACCGATTATACCGATAATAAGGTCGAGTCGTATTTTGTGGCTAATTTCTTTGTTTCTTACGAAATAGAATTAAATTCGTACTTGAAAAATCTTAAATTGTATTTGCAGATTAACAACATATTCGATAATCTTTATGCTGCTTACGGAATTGGAAAAGAATTCTTTCCGGCAGCCGAACGGAATTTTATTGCTGGAATTAAATTTAATTTATGAAAAAAGGAATTTTGTGGGCTAATGGAGACCCTCCGTCGAAAAGAATAATTGATTTTCTTGTTCGTACGGGATATAATAAAATTATCTGTGCCGACGGAGGGGCAAACTCCGCCCATCAATTAAATGTCGTCCCCGATGTAATTATAGGCGACCTGGATTCGATTACTAACGAAAATCTCAGATATTTTTCCGGTAAGTCGAAAATTGTCAAGCAAAATCGTCAAAATGATACAGACGTTGAAAAGGCTATTAAATATGCCATTAAAAATAAATTTACCGATTTGTTTTTAATTGGTGCTACAGGCAGTCGACTCGACCATTCATTTTGTAATCTTGGTATAATGTTGAAATTTTACGATGAAATCCAGATTAAACTATTACATCGACAGTCGGTGCTGTGCGTTTATGAAGGAAATGTAGAAATAAAAACCTTGCCCGGCGAGACGATTTCAATCTACGGATTTGACAGAAAAACTAAAATTACTTCGCGAGGTCTCAAATATCCTCTCAAGGAAACATCTCTGCCTTTTGGCGAAAAAGAAAGTACGAGCAACGTAGCATTAAAGGATTCGATTTATCTTACAATTAAAGGCGGGCGAGTTTTCGTTATCAGAGATTTTGAAGCAATGAGGAAAAATGGTCAGCTTTAGTTTGGTAGACATTCTGATTATTACGGGATTTTTCCTCGTCCTTTTGAGTATTGGCGTCTATGCTTCGCGTTATACGGAAGATTCCACAGAAAATTTTCTTTTATCAGATCGAAAAGTTGGACTACTATTGTTTATTTTTACAAATGTATCAACCTGGTATGGTGGCATCCTCGGCGTTGGCGAGTTTACATATACCAGCGGCATTTTGAGCTGGATTACTCAAGGTTTACCGTACTATCTTTTTGCCATAATATTTGCATTCTTTTTTGCAGAAAAGGTTAGAAATTCTTCACTCTATACAATACCCGATAAAATTGAAATTATCTACGGCAAAATGCCGGCATTGATCTCTTCGATTTTTATTTTCGTTCTTGTTTCTCCAGCTCCTTATATCCTTATGACAGGGGCACTGTTACAGATAATTTTTAATATTCCTCTTTTATTGGGACTGATAATTGCGTTACTATTTTCTTCGGTCTATTTAATTAAAGGCGGTTATCGTACAGATTTAATTACGGATGTTTTCCAGTTTTTCGTGATGTTTTTAGGCTTTATTGTAATTGTCATTGTATCATTTAATTCGGTAGGGGATATTGATTTTTTAATCCAAAATTTGCCACCCGAGCATTTAAGTTTAACGGGCGGTCAGTCCCCGTTATACGTTACAGTATGGTTTTTAATTGCGTTATGGACATTTGCCGACCCTGGTTTTCATCAGCGTTGTTATGCAGCCCGAGATGGTCGAACAGCAAAATACGGCATTTTAATCTCCGTAATCTTCTGGCTTCTATTCGATTTTCTTACCACAACTACAGGACTTTTTTCAAGAGCATACTTGAAAAACCTGATTGATCCTGTACTGGCTTTCCCGATTTATGCGGATAAAATTCTCGGTAGTGGACTAAAAGGACTCTTTTTTGCCGCTCTTTTTGCAACAATAATTTCAACGTCCAATAGTTTTCTTTTCCTGAGTGGGACCACTTTTGGAAATGATATAATGCATAAATTCGGTTTTTCGAAGAAAAAATCGGTGAATTATTATACGAAAGTCGGCATCATTATAGCTGGAATAATCTCAGTTCTACTGGCATTTTTCGTGAAATCCGTGGTTTCCATCTGGTACATAATTGGAAGTATTTTCATACCCGGTCTTATTCTACTTATAATAGGTGCATACTACGATAAATTTAGAATCGATACCAAATTTGCTACTGCAGAATTAATTTCAGGCTCACTATCGGTAATTATCTGGCTATTATTGCGCCCTTTTATCGACGATGGATTAAGTGTTATCGAGCCGATGATTGTCGGCTTGACCGTATCTTTTATTATTCATCTTTTGGGACTACTTTATCGGCGCTTTTATTTTTCATCAACGAAAAAATGATCGATAATGTTAGTACTATTATTATAAATGCCAGCGAATAGAGAGTCGGTATTTTTTGGATATCTGATAACAGCATTTTAACTCCGACATAAGCCAGAATAATTGCCACTCCATATTTTAGATAAGAAAACAAATCGACTATTCCAGCAAGGGCAAAATAGAGAGCCCGCAATCCAAGTATTGCAAAAATATTTGATGTAATTATTATGAAAGGATCGTGTGTGATCGCAATAATTGCAGGTATTGAATCGATGGCAAAAACTATGTCGGACGATTCAATTAAGAGGAGTGTCAGGAAAACTGGAGTGATAAAAAGTTTGCCTGAATTTCTAACGAAGAAATTTTTACCTTCATAATTGTGTATAAGACGGAATTTTTTTGTGAAATACTTAATGAGAGGATTTTTCTCGTAGTTTATTTTTTCTTCGCTGCCGAATGCCATTTTATAGGCTGCGTAAAAAAGCATTATTCCAAAGATGTAAATAATTGGATGGAAGAGCTCAATTAGCGCCACGCCTGCAAGGATAAATATAATTCTCAATACAATTGCACTGATGATTCCCCATTTTAGTACATGAGGTTGATGCTCTTCTTTGATGTTCATTACGTTGAATATCATTAAAAAGACAAACAAATTATCGACAGAGAGCGATTTTTCAATTAAATATCCCGCCAGGAACTCGAGGGCTTTTTGATGTCCATCTTCTAAGAATAAAAAGATAAGAAGATTAAAGATAAGAGCGGTAACAATCCAGATACCGCTCCATATAAGACTTGTTTTAATGCCGATTTTATCTGTACGATGTTCGACGGCATAAAGGTCGATGTAGAACATTATCGATACTACGACCCAGAAAAAAATCCAGAATGCTAAATGTGAATGTATCATATGATTATGGTAATAATATTGCTACTGAAATAACTGTTGTCCACAAGCCATTTTTGTTGCCTCTGGCTGATTGAGTGACGTTAAAAGTACGAACAATTTTGCCTGACATTTTAAATACCTGTTCTCTTTCGTTCCAGTTTTTGTCTGCGTCAAAGTCGATGCCGAGTGTCGTTGCAAGCATAGTAGCAGCCAGATCTTCGGCGTATTCGCCGGCAATTTTTTCTGTCTGTCCGTATGGATGGTGCTCTGACAAATATCCGTACATATTTTTGTCGGCCGGAATTGCAACTCCAATTGAGGAAGCAATTAATCTGTTCGGTTCGTTTGTAGAGTTTCGTGCCATCACACAGTGGGTAATCATACCAGGCTTCAACATACTCAGTCCCTGAGTCTTATTAATTATTTTAGCTCCAACCGGGAAAATACTGCTTACAGAAACGAGATTACAAATTTCGATACCTGCGTCGCGTAGTGCGAGTTCGAAAGAGGCCAGATATTCTTTGTGACGACCGACCCCTTTAGTGAAAAAGATCTTAGTTGGTACGTACAATTTAGATTTCCTCCATTAATTAAATCGTAATTTTGGCAAAATTGCGCTTACCCACCTTTAAGATGGAACCTTCTTTTGGATTTATTATCAGTTTCGGATCTACAATTTTTTCACCGTCAATAGAAACCCCGCCCTGAATTACGAGTCGTCTTGCTTCGCTGCGAGTGGGAGCAAAGCCAGCTTTTAAAATTAAATCGAGTATATCAATACCTTTCTCGGTGTAGTTTTTCTCAAGTTTTAAATCCGGTATTTCATCGGGCAAACCTTTTTTAACAAAAATCTGGTCGAATTCACGCTCTGCCTGAAATGCTGCTTCTTCGGAATGGTACATTGTTACAAGTTTTCTTGCTAAAGCTCTCTTTAAATCTCTTGGGTTAACTTCTTTATTTTCAAGCTGTTGTTTGATTATTTTAAGTTCCTGGTTTGATACATCGGTGGCCAATTCAAAATATGAGTATATTAGTTCGTCGGGAATTGAGAGTGTTTTACCGTAAATTTCATTCGGTGGTTCGTTTATGCCGATGTAATTGTCGAGGGACTTGCTCATTTTTTCTTTGCCGTCAGTTCCTACAAGGATTGGCATTGTTAAGATAACTTGCGGAGCAAGGCCAAATTCACGTTGTATATCCCGTCCTACAAGGAGATTAAATTTCTGGTCGGTGCCTCCTAATTCTACATCACTTTCAATTGCTACTGAATCCATCGCTTGAGCCAAAGGATAGAGGATTTCGTGCATACTTATAGGAATTCCGTTTCTCATTCTTTTGGTAAAATCGTCACGTTCGAGCATGCGTGCTACTGTATATTTCGAGGCAAGTTTAATCACTTCTTCAAAATTCATTTTTCCGAGCCAGTCGGAATTATAAACAATCTTTGTTTTATGGGGATCGAGTATCTTTGAAGCCTGCTCGAAATAAGTTTTGCCGTTCTTGCGTGCTTCTTCAAACGAAAGTGGTGGGCGCGAAGAATTCCTTCCCGAAGGATCGCCGATCATTCCCGTAAAATCTCCGATTATGAGAATTGCCGTATGACCTAATTGTTGAAATTGTGCGAGTTTTCTTAAGACCACAGAATGACCTAAATGGAGATCAGGACGAGTTGGGTCGCAGCCTAATTTTATATTTAAGGGTTTTCCTTCTTTATACGATTTTTCGAGTTTTTCGAAAAGCTCTTCCTCCGGTATAATTTCCGAAGTTCCTCTTTTGATGATATCCATTTGTTCGTTAACAGGAGGAAAGGCAATCTTATTTTTCAATTTTGAATTCTTCTCCTTATTGTTTCAGTTTGCGCTCCAGTTCACGTTTGACTTCTCTTTTTGCAATGTCTTCACGCTTATCGTACTTACGTTTTCCGGTGGCAATTGCCAGTTCTACTTTTACTTTACCATTTTTGAAGTAAAGTCGTAATGGCACAAGTGTATTGCCTTTTTCGGAAACGGCCTTTTTTAGTTTTCTTATTTCACTCTTTTTAAGGAGCAATTTCCTTTTTCTTAGCGGATCGTGATTGTTGTAGCTACCTTGATCGTAATGAGAAATATTTGCATTTATCAGCCAGACTTCATCGTCTATTACTGTGGCATAACTGTCAACCAAACTGGCTTTATTCTGACGCAGAGCTTTAACTTCTGTTCCTACGAGAACAATTCCGGCTTCAAAGCGCTCTTTAATAAAATAGTCGTGCTGCGCTTTCCGGTTGACCGTTATATTTTTCTCATCACTCTGGTCTGCCATAACTTTAAAAAAAACGTTCCAAATTTATTTTGAAATTCAAATAAATGCAAGAAGTTAACCAATAGCAAGTAGAAAACAAATTGCTAAATGTAAAGTAACACTTTACGAAATTTATTAATTAATCGTAAAAATTACATGGAGCTTTTATCTATTAAATGGTTATTTTCATTTTAATAAATGATTTTATATTAATACTGAATTTTGATGAATCAATTGAAAATAAATGTGTAGATGAGCTGAAAATAAATTTTAGCAATGCGGTATGATTTGACCTATTTGACTGGTTTAGCGATTTAAGAATGTCCTGCTTAACAGTAATAATAAATAAATTCAAACAAGAAAAAGATGCTTGAACTCAAAATGAAATTAAATAAGTGGAATTGTTACATTATAGAAAAAGCAAAGACTTGAAATCAATAACTTTACTAAAATAAATTAGACACTTATTTTATAAATCAAACGAACGGGAAACTGATATGTACTCAAAAAATATTTACTTTGTATTAATTTTAGGACTTTTATTTGTCGGGTATAAGAACCAGGTAAAAGAGCGAGAGAGAATAGGAAAGTTCAATAAAGATAAAGATCTTTATCTGGCACATTTCGATTGTAAGACCGACGTCGACGATATCCACTCTATTGCAGGTGTGGCTACAATTTTATCAGATCCTCGATTTGTTGGAGTAAAATTTCATGCTGTTGCTGGTGCATACGGAATTCAAGAGGGATTGTACGTTCCTGCGAACGAAGTATTCGAAGCAGCTTTTGGAAAAAACTGGTCTGATGCTCACTCGAATTTTAATCGTGCTTTAGATGAAGTTACTAATCTGGTAATTGGCACGTTGAAAGATGGCGGAAATATCTGGATTGCCGAAGCTGGACAATCGGACTTTACTTATTCTCTCATTCGAAATATTATGAATATCGACTCGACTGTGGATATTAAAAATCGTATTCATGTTGTGCAACACAGCGATTGGAATGAAAGCGTTACTACACCATATAAACTTAATTTTGTAAAAGAACAATGTTCTTACCATAAAATACCTGACGGCAATATAGTTGGAAACGGCTCGCCCGGATTTGTAATAAATCGTGCAGTCGACTTGAATCAATTAATAAAAGACGAAAAAATCTTGAGCATCTGGAAATTAGCTGTGCAGATTGCAAATAAATACAATGGGAAGGAAAATCGTTACAAAAATAATGCAGTTGCTGCTGGAGGACTCGATTTTTCGGACGTTTCTGAAACATGCTGGATTTTCGGTTATGATTATATCAAAGATGTTTTTCAATTTTTCGACATCTTCACTTCAAAGAAATATTAGATCGAAATAATTCTTCAGCATTTACTAAGCTTTGTAAAACATCATGTGGATTCAATTGGATTCCTCAAGCAATCTTATTATAATTGAAAAATCTTGCGTATTTTACCGTCCAAAATATTTTTCCCTTGATTAATTGAAAATTATGGCTGAAAAACATTATTACGAACAAATCGATTACACCAGGAGATACATAATTCCTTATTTGCAAAAATACGTTCCGGGTTTCGAAAAGATGAATTTACTCGAAGTCGGATGCGCCGAAGGAGGACTGCTTACAGTTATGAAACAATACGGCGTTCGTTGCCGCGGTATTGAAATCGATGCAAAAAGAGCCGACATAGCTTTGGCTAAGAATCCAGAACTCGACATTTTAGTTGGCGACATTACAGATCCAGAATTGACTGCAAAATTAAACGAGAAGTACTATTTAATAATTATCAGGGAAGTAATCGAACACATTCGCGATAAAGAAGCTGCATTTCGTAATTTAAAAAGTCTTCTCAATGAAAATGGATTTATTTTCATCAGTTTTCCACCAAAATATTCACCGTTTGCAGGTCATCAGCAAATTGCAAAAAGTTTTCTAAAATTTGTTCCTTACCTTCATCTTCTGCCCACGAACCTGCTTCGTTTTGTATCGAGAATTTTAAAAGAAAATCCTAACTACGTAGACGAAATTAAACTTCATTATTCAACGGGTTGTACCGTAAAGAAACTCGAAAAACTTGTATTTGATTTCGGCTTAGAATTTATTGTAAAAGAATTTTATTTATTTCGACCTATTTACAACCTCCGTTTTGGTTTACCTGTAATTAAATTGCCAGAAATACCTTTTCTAAAAGAATTTATATCATTTGGATGCGAGTCACTTTTAACCACATCGAGGAAAAAATGAAAAAAATTATTCCTTTGTTATTCATGTTTGTAAATGCAGTATTTGGACAATTTTCAGTGGAGTTTAATGTAATTAACGGAGAAATAAATTCGAATGATAAATTCAAAAGCGGACTTGGGAGATATGACGGATATGAAATTGAATTTTATCAGAATGAAATTGTAAGCTTTATTGTACTTCCAGAATCTGGTTCGCTTTCACTAATTTTTGTTGATCCGGAAGGAAAAATATTTAAGCAAACCCGGGCAAATGCAGGAACTGTAGAAATTCTTTCAGCTCAAATTCCCAAAGAAGGGGAGTGGGTGCTTTTAATTGTTGCGGATTCAAATCAGACAAATTGCCGTTATACGATACAATATGCTTTCGCTGCTTCCAATTCAATAGAACTGAAAGACGATGCCGATTTTTGTACACAAATTTCGTTCCTTGTAGAACACGCAAAAGCTAATTTTATACTGCTTGAAGCGCCTCTATCCGTAAGATCGGGATTTGTGAAATTAAGAGGTTCTAATGAAGCATTCATCGATGAAAACGACGGCAGTTATATTGCAAAGTTTTATGAAGGCAGCAGCATTCAGGAAGCAAACAAAATTTATCTAAAGCTGACCGGGGATATTAAGAATTGTCTTAGTAATCAATGGAATGAAAGCATCAAAGATTGGAATAATGTCGAGGATTTCAAGGTAAAAGGTACGATGTTTTCCAGTTTGACGGATGCGATTCCACGTTATATCCAGATATCGTTATTTGATTTTACGGCTTCGAAGAAGCGATTCACAGGAAATTTCGTCGTACAATTGGAAATCAGGAAGGCAAACTGAATTGAGCGAGGAATCGAAAATAATCAGTGGCAGGAAAGGTGAGCATATCAAATTATCACTTTCCGACGAAGCTGATTACGACTCGGTTACAAACGGTTTTGAATGTTATCAATTCATTCATCATGCAGCCACCGAAGTCGTTATCAGTGAGATTGATTTTCGTACGAAGTTTTTTTCGAAGAATGTTAATTATCCGTTTTTAATTTCTTCGATGACCGGAGGTGCAGCCGAATCGAATGAAATCAACGAACGACTTGCACAAGTAGCAAAAACGCTCAATATCCCAATTGGAGTTGGTAGTCAGCGCCGCTCGTTACTGGACAATAAATTCGACGAATCGTATAAATCGATCAGAAGAATCGGCGGTAATATTCCAATACTCGGAAATATAGGGGCAGCTCAAATTGTAAAATCAAAAAATATCATTGACGACATCAATTATCTCATCGATTTAATCGAAGCCGATGCAATGATCATTCATTTAAATCCTTTGCAGGAATTGCTTCAACCAGAAGGAGAACCAAATTTTTCCGGACTGCTCAAAAAAATTGAAAAAATTACAACGAAAGTTAAAGTACCAATTATTGTTAAAGAAGTAGGAGCTGGTATTGATCGGGATTCAGCCATAAAATTATTGAATGCAGGTGTAAAAGGTATCGACGTAGCAGGGGCAGGCGGAACTAACTGGGCAAAAATTGAATTGATGCGAAGTGGCAACGACAGCTTTTTAAGCCATTGGGGAAACCCCACCTCTTATTGCCTCCGTACGATTCAAAAGTTGAAAAAAAATTATAATTTTGTACTTATTTCTTCGGGGGGACTTAGAGAAAGCATCGATTTTGCCAAATCGTATGCACTTGGTGCCGATTTTACTGCGGCTGCCAAACCGATACTTAAATTAATTATTGATAAAAACGAAGAAGCAGCAGTCGATTTTATCAAGAGTTTGTTCGAAGATATTAAAAAAGTTATGTTCTTGACCGGCAGCCGGAGATTGTCAGATTTAAGGAAAAATAAATTAATCAATAAATCGGAATTTCATTGAAAAAGGTTAAATACGAATATCTATACGCTCGATTGCTCAGTAAAATCGAGAAAAGAATTGATAATTTATTTATCGACAAGAAGCCTCTTTCGCTCTATGAACCGTGCAAATACGCACTCGAATCGGGCGGTAAGAGGTTGCGTCCCATTTTACTCTTATTTTCTGTAAAAGCAGCTGGTGGAAATTTTAACGAAGCTTACAACGCGGCGTTAGCTGTCGAAATTTTACATAATTTTACACTCGTCCACGACGATATTATGGACAATTCCCCCATCAGGCGCGGACGCCCCTCTTTATATAAAAAGTTTGATTCAAACACTGCCATTCTTGCTGGCGACAATCTGATTGCAATTGCCTTTAAATTACTGCTTAAAGATTGTAAGTATAATACAACACAGATTATAGAAACTTTTACTCAGGGAATTATCGACGTATGCGAAGGTCAGAGTCTCGATAAAGAATTTGAAACTCGTAAGGAAGTATCTCTGATGGAATATCGTTTTATGATTCAGAAAAAAACTGCGGCTTTACTGTCGGCTTGCACTTCAATTGGTGGTTTAATTGCTAAAGCCGATGATAGTGCAATGCGGATTTTGAAAAATTACGGAAAAAATCTGGGAATGGCATTTCAAATTCAAGATGATCTGCTCGATATTATAGCCGATGAAAAAAAGTTTGGAAAAAAAGTAGGTAGTGATTTAATTGAAGGTAAAAAAACGTTTCTTTTTCTAAAAGCACTGGAGAAAGCCAGAGGAGGCGATAAAAAGAAACTGCTAAATGTAATTAAAAATTGCGGAATCGAATCTTCTGAAATTGAATCCTATACACAAATTTACGAAAAATATGGAGTGCTGGATGATGCAAAAACGGAAATCAATAAGTATATTAAGTTGGCACTCAAAGGATTAAACGGGCTTCCTGATAAAGAAGGAAGCGAAATGTTATATTTGCTGGCAAATTCTCTAATAAATAGAACTAAATAAAACATGATCGAAAAGAAAGTTAAAATAGTGAACAACGCTGGACTTCATACCCGTCCGGCTGCTACAATAGTTAAAATGGCTTCAAAATATAAATGCGATTTTTACCTGATTAAAGACGGTATGCAGATAAACGGAAAAAGTATTATAGGTGTAATGACACTGGCAGCTGAAAAAGGCTCGGAAATAACGCTTATCTTTGACGGCGAAGACGAAGAAGAAGCCGCAAAAGAAATAATCGATTTTTTCAACAGAGGATTTGACGAGATGTAAAATGGAAAAAAATCAAATCATATTGAAAGGAATTGCTGCCGCGCCGGGAATCTCAATTGCTCCGGCATATCTTTTCTCAAAAGAAAGTGAATCGGTAAGTGCCGAAAAAATTGAAGACATTGAAGAAGCACTGGGAAATATCGATGCTGCTTTAGAGTTGTCGAAAAAAGAGATGCGAAAGATTTTCAATCTCGCCGTCGATAAAATTGGGGAAAAACGTGCAGCGATTTTCGAGGCACAAATGATGGTTCTCGACGATCCGATCTTAATTTCTACAATCAAAGAGAGGATTAGAAATGAAAAGATGTCGCCGGAATATATCGTAGAGGATGAAATTTCGAAGTATATCAAAATAATGAACGCCTCGAACGAGCCATATATGAAAGAGCGTTCACACGATATTGAAGATATAAAAAACAGAATCATCCGCAATCTCAAAAAGAAAAAATGGAAATCGAAAGTTTCAAATGATGTAATCGTTGTTACAACAAATCTATCGCCATCAGACACAGTATTACTTTCGAGGTCGAACGTAAAAGGATATGTAACCGATTTTGGCGGATTAACATCACACGCCGCAATTGTTGCAAGATCGCTAAATATTCCCGCGGTCGTAGGAATACACGAGGCAACTAATCTAATTCAAAACGGCGATCTTTTGATTATCGACGGATTCCACGGTGAAGTAATTGTAAATCCCTCGAATGAGTTAATCAATGAGTATAAAGAGAAAATTAATAAGCTTAGTCAATACGACGAAGAGTTATTAAAAATTAAGTCACTTCCTGCTGTTACACTTGACGGTAAAGAAATTAAGTTGATGGCAAATCTCGATATATCCGAAGAGATGAGTTTTATAGTTCATAACTGCGCCGATGGTATAGGATTGGTTAGAACAGAGCAATTGTTTGAGGAGTACGAAGTATTTCCAGACGAAGACCAGCAATATGAAGTTTACAATAAAATATCGGAGAGTATTTATCCCAAGCCTGTGATTATAAGAGCTTTTGACATTGGCGGCGATAAAGTTTTACCAGTCGATCTTCATGAACCAAATCCGATGCTTGGCTGGCGCGGTATCCGTTTATTGCTCGACAATCCGAACCTTTTTAAGACTCAAATACGTGCAGTTCTAAAAGCCAGTAAGCACAAAAACGTCTGGTTTATGCTGCCGATGATTAACTCACTTTCAGAAGTCATCGCAGCTAAAAAAATAATCGAGGAATGTAAAAAAGAATTACTTGAAGAGCATATTCCTTTCGACAATGGTATTCTGGTTGGAATTATGATTGAAGTTCCTTCGGCAGCGGTGTTGACTTCCGATTTTGCTGAAATAGTTGATTTCATTAGTATCGGCACTAACGATTTGATTCAATATTTGCTTGCAGTCGACAGGGGTAATGAAATTGTTTCTACTCAATATCAGGAATTTCATCCCGCAGTAATAAGAACAATTAAACATATCATAAACGAAGCCGGTAAAAAATCTTTGCCTGTAAGTATGTGCGGGGAAATGGCAGCAGACCCATTTGCACTGCCTTTGCTTGTCGGTCTCGGGCTCGAATCTTTAAGTATTTCGGCTGCAGGTATACCGCTACACAAGAAAATACTCCGTTCTCTGAACTATTCCGAACTAAAACAACTTGCCGATGAATGTTTGAATCTCAAAAACGAAGACGAAATTAATAATAAACTCCATAAATTCTTTAACGAAAAAATTTCAGACCAAATTAAAAACTTATATTGAGGTAAAGAATGAGTAATATCAGTGAATTAATAGCCAGATATGACAAGGCTAATCAGTTTCAGGTTCTTCAAGATTCTTATAAACAGGTTGAATATGCCTGGAATCTCAAAATCGATCTTTCATCAATCGATACTACAAAAATTAAAAATATCATTCTAACTGGATTGGGCGGTTCGGCTATCGGTGGAGAATTGATACAGAATTTTTTCCGCACTGAATTGAAATATCCTTATACTGTTAATCGAAATTACGAATTGCCACCTTATGTTAATGAAGAGACTCTTGTCATTGCCTCTTCATATTCGGGAAATACCGAAGAAACCCTATCTGCATTAAATCAGGCTATCGAAAAGAAGTGCCAGATTGTATGCGTAACTACAGGCGGTAAAATGGAAGGAATTGCGGCTAAACACAATATACCAGTTGGTAAACTTTTACCAGGTTATCAACCTCGATTTGCGCTCTGGATTAATTTCTTTACAGTGTTGAATGTATTTAATAATCTTAGGTTAGTACCCGACCAGAATCAAAATGTTAAAGATAGTATAGAACTGCTCAAGAAAAGAGGTGATGAATATGCCAAGCCAGACAACAGAGCTCTAAGTCTGGCTGAGAGCCTTTTGGGTTATGTGCCATTGATCTATTCTGTGTCCGACTATACGTCGGTTGTCGGCACCCGCTTTAAAGGTCAATTCAATGAAAACTCCAAACAACATGCTTTCTTTGCCTATTTCCCCGAACTCGACCACAATGAAATTATGGGGTGGGAGGGATACAATTATCAAGAAATGAAAATTAAATTGATTAATATCTGGGATGATGAATATCATCCGCAGGTTAAAAAACGTCTTGAAATTACTTCGGAAGTAATTCGCAAAACAGGTTGCGAAATTATCGACTTGAAAAGCGAGGAAAAAAATGCCAAATTACGTCTGGTCGATCTGATATTCCTGAGTGACTGGGCTACTTATTATTATGCTATCATCAGAGGATTCGACCCAACAACCATCGACAATATAAATTATCTCAAGGCACGGCTTTGATATTAAAAGGGCGGAAATATTTTTTGCTGCTTTTAATTATGCCGCAATTAATTTCCGCCCAATTTTACTTCTTCGGTCGAAATAAAGTTCAGTATGAATCATTCGAATGGAAAGTTATTAAAACAGAGCATTTTAATATCTATTACTACGATAATTTTGAGCAGGTAGCTGAAATAGGCGCCCGCTTTGCCGAAGAAGCATTCGAAGAACTTAAAATAAAATTCAATCATTACGTTACATTTAGAATACCGCTTATTTTTTATAACTCGCATATTCATTTCCAGCAGACAAATACCATCCCCAATTTTATTCCTGAAGGTGTGGGAGGTTTTTTTGAATTCTTAAAAGGAAGAGTAGTAATTCCGTATCCTGGTTCATTAAAAGATTTTCGGCATGTAATTAAACATGAACTGGTTCATGTTTTTATGACGAATAAAATTTTTAATCTTCTCAGAGACCACAGAATTGAAACCAGCAGAATGCCACCTCTCTGGTTTGTAGAAGGACTTGCTGAATACTGGTCGTACGAATGGGATGCTCAAGGTGAAATGGTTATGAGGGATTTTGTGCTGAATAATTTCTTTATTCCTTTAGATGACCTTTCAAACGCGGCAGGATACATAATTTACAAAGAAGGGCAAAGCTTACTGGAATTTATATCATCTGAATTCGGAGAAAATAAAATCCTTGATATTATTGAAAACATGTGGCGGTTTAATTCTTTCGAAGATAATCTTCAATTTTCGCTCGGTTCTAACCTTAAAGAAATTGGTGACAGGTGGGAATATTCTCTCAAAAAAAAATATTATCCGATCTATGACAGTAATTATCCTCATTTTATCGGCGCTCGTAAGTTGACTGAAACGGGTCTGAATTTTAATCCGAGGATTTTTAATAGAAACGGAAAGAGAGAAATTTATTTCATCGGGAATCATAACGGATATTCTTCTGTCTTTAAGATGAATTACAGCGATAAGAACAAACCAAAATCTAAGGTAATAATTGAAGGAGAAAAGGAACCAGAATACGAAAGTTTTCATCTTCTCGATAATACACTCGACCTTTCAACGAACGGCTTGCTGGCGTTTATTACCAAATCGAATGAAAGAGACGTTATTCATATTTATTCTGTAATAGCTGAAGAAAAAGTTAAAACTCTGCGATTCGATAATCTAATTTCAATACGTTCGCCGAAATTTTCACAGGACGGAAAAAAATTACTCTTTTCTGCAACCGACACGAAAGCTTACGTCGACATTTACATGTATGAATTTGAACGAGACACTTTAATCCGTCTGACGAATGATTACTATGCCGACGTCGACCCAATATTCAACGGGGAAGGTAAAATTATATTTTGTTCTGATAGAACTTCAGGAGAATATGCCCAAAAATTCAACCTTTTTGAACTCGATTTAAGTAGATATACTATTTCTTACATAACAAATATCAATGCCAATATTAGATTCCCGCGTTTTTCTCCTGACCATAAAACCATCTATTTTAATTGCGACTACGACGGTGTTTATAACATCTGGCGCATCGATAATTTCGAACGGGATTCCAAAGAAGTAGAACAAATAACAAAATTTGTAACCAGCGTTTACAGCTTTGATTTTGTCGACGATACTACACTTATCACTTCTGCATTTGAAAAGCTCTCTTTTCAGTTTTTTGAACTCGATATCTCAAAGTTTGTGATTAATACTCAGGTTGAATCTGATTTTAAAAAAATTAAACCCGCATGGAGTATAGACGGAATTTCTTTAATGAAAGAACACGATCGTTTAAAATACGAGAGAGAATATACTCTTGATTATGCAGTGGGACAGTTATCGACCGACCCAATTTATGGTTCGAGAGGTGGAGCACTCTTTGCCATTAGCGATCTTTTGGGTGACGACCGTTTTATCTTCTACTTTTACAATAGTGCTGAGATACAGAGTGAAATACTCGATAATTTCAATATTGCTCTCAGCAGGATTAATCTTCAAAAGAGAGGGAACTACGGATACGGCATATTCCATTTTGCCGGCAGGAGATACGACATACGAGAATCGGAAGAATTTTTTTATGAGAGAGTTTATGGCGGATTTGCAGAAGTCCATTATCCATTTTCTGCATTTAAACGAATCGAACTCAGTGTTAGTATTGCCAACTCTGACAAAGAACTTTTTGGAGAATTTTCATCGCGAAAAGCATTATTGATGTCGAATACTCTCTCCTTTGTGCACGATAATTCGCTCTGGGCGTCAACAGGTCCAATTGACGGTACAAGGTTCAGATTACTCTTTGGATATATAAGCGATATTAAATTCAGTAATCTCAATTATTATTCAGTTATTGCGGACTATCGAAAATATTTCAGAATTGGATACGCAAGTGCTGTAGCATTAAGAGGAGCAATTTTCATTAATCATGGCAAAGAAGCACGTCGCTATTTTGCAGGTGGAAGCTGGGACTTGCGAGGCTGGCCAAGATGGTCGATAAGAGGCGAAAAATTGTGGCTTTCATCTCTTGAACTTCGCTTTCCACTTATTGACAGAATTTATATAAAATTTCCGTTCTTTGGTCTTAGCTTTGCCAACTTGCGTGGTGCCCTCTTTTTCGACTCGGGTGCCGCATGGGATACGAAATATAAAGAAACTCTCGGCAGTCTGGGCTTTGGTTTCAGACTCAATCTCTTCAACGTTGTTACTCTTCGATACGACATTGGTAAAAAAATAGAAGATAATTTTTCACGATTTCAGAAGAAATTATTTTATCAATTTTTCTTCGGGTGGGATTTTTGAAAAACTGTTTAATAATCATAACTTCATTTCTTCTGCTCTACTCGTGCACCGTCAATCTGCTTGTTGATTTTCGACAGCTTGACGAAAAGGGATATGCTATGTTTGGTGAAATTTCGGAAAGAAAATTTTATTCTAATATAAATATTTCCGATTCACTGGAACTAATTAACAAGCTCGAATTAAAAGGGAGCCATGCATACACTTCGGTGGTTGCACTTAACGGATTGATCTTTACTGGCGATCTCTCAGGTAGAATTTATGCATTCGATATTAATTCAGGGAAATCGTACGGCTATAAAAAATATGACGGTGAAATTTTACTTGCCCCCATCCTGATCGGAAGAAGAATTTATTTTGCGGTTAATAATAGGAATAAACCATATTCAACATTCGTTTCCTTTGACTATTTTGACGGTAAAGAAATTAATCGGTACGATTTAGACGCTACCATAAACAGCGAATTACTACTCCTGAAAGATCAAATTATAGCAGTTGATAAGAAGGGTGCAGTTTACAGTTTCAATACTGCAGGGTATCCAGAATGGACGTACAATACAAGACACGAACAAAACTCGCATCCTGCATCGGATGGGAATATTCTTGCGTGGGGCACAAACGAAGGCAAATTTATTATTTTTTCTTTGGAACAGAGAAAGATTATCGATTCTTTTGATGCAGATACATCTATTACTTCCGGTTCTACAATTGAGAATCATGTTGCATATTTCGGGGATGCCATCGGCAATTTTTATGCTTATAATTATTTGCATAAAAAACTTCTGTGGAAAGTTTATACGGGTGCTAAAATTATCAACTTCCCTGTCCAAAACGATTCTTTGGTAATTACAGGAAATCTGAAAGGGATTATTAATGCCTTCGAAAAAATAGACGGTAAGTTAAAATGGTCAGTTAAAACAAACGGACTAATCAATTCTACTCCCTTTTTAACCAGAAATATTTTACTTCAGCCAGACCTTAACAAAAAATTATACTTGATTGACGTCGCTTCAGGTAAAATACAAAAGATAATTAATTATGACGGACGGGTTAAACTTAGTCCAATATGTTACGGAAATTATATTATTACAGGCGCCGATAGGGGGACAATTTATATTTATAATTATAAGTGAGACGGTTGAAATGCTTACGAGATTAGTTTTTCTTTTGATTGTTGTCATTAATGCAAGCGCACAACAAGAATTCTACGAAATTAAGATCATTTCGGAAAGTCCTGGGGTGTCTATTTTTGTTGATAATCAGTTTGTCGGTTATGATACTATTTCGGTTAAGTTAAATAGAGGAAAACATACGATCTTGATATTTGAATCTCCTCTTATCTGGAATGGGATGATGATTGTCGATACAATTATTGTAGACGAATCTTCGTCCCAAACATTTAATTATCAATTACCTTCAGTGGCTGTGATTAACTCAAAACCTAATGATGCTATTGTTCGAGTCAACAATAAATTTAAAGGCTATACGCCACTACGAATTTTTTGTTTTGACGAAGATGTGGTTTCGGTTTCACGAAATGGTATTGAGTGTAAATATAGTGGAGTAAAAGACAAGTTGAATGTAAATTTAGAAGTTTTGCCAGAAAGGCAAAAAGCCAGATTTTCTAGTTCAACCAACTTCAAATTGCTTATGGCATCATCTCTGCTGCTTGGAGGTATTGCTGCTTATTTCAAACTAAGAGCCGATAGTATTTATGAAGACTATCTTCGTTCAGGCGACAATGAACTATATGAAAAAGTAAACCGGTACGATATCTACAGTGGAATTGCATTCGGTCTGTTGCAGATTAATTTTGGTTATCTGTTTTACAAGTTACTTACCGAAGATTAATGAGCATCCAGCCAGTTGGAGCCAGTTCCAATATCCACAACAATTGGGACATTAAGAGGCATTGCAGTTTCCATTAAATTTTTTATTACCGGCTTTAATTCGCTTAATTCTTTTTGAGGCATATCAAATACAAGTTCGTCGTGAACCTGTAATATCATTTTAGTTTTTGATTTTCTTTTATTTAATTCGTTGAAGATTTTTATCATTGCTAGCTTAATCATATCTGCAGCCGTACCTTGAATTGGCATATTGATAGCAACACGTTCTTCAAATTGTCTTATTGTTCTGTTTTTGCTGTTGATATTTTTAAGGTATCTTCTTCGGCCTGTTAGAGTTTCTGCGTACCCATTTTGGCGTGCTTTTTCAATCGATTCGTCCATGAATTTTTTAACCTTGGTGAAAGAATTAAAATAATTGTCAAAAATTTCTTTCGCATGCGACTGCGAAATACCCAGTCGATTTTTCAAACCGAATGGACCCAAACCGTAAAGGATTCCAAAATTTACTTCTTTAGCTTTACGGCGCATGTCAGGTGTAACGTCATCGGGGTCGACTTTGAAAACCATTGCTGCAGTGCGGCGGTGAATATCCTCGCCTTTTTCGAAAGCCGCAATTAAATTTTCGTCGCCTGATATGCTTGCCATTATCCTTAGTTCGATCTGACTGTAGTCAGCGCTCAAAATAATATTATTTTTGTCGGAAGGAATAAATGCTTTTCGGATTTCTTTTCCGAGTTCTGTTCTGATTGGTATATTTTGCAAGTTTGGATCGTTGCTCGATAGTCTGCCAGTTGATACTACAGTTTGATTGTATGTGGTATGAATTTTACCAGTTTTCGGATTGATCAGAGTTGGAAGGGCATCTGCATATGTCGATTTCAGTTTAGCAATTTGTCTATATTCCAGAATCAAATCAATTACAGGGTGAGCTCCGCGTAAAGATTCAAGAGATTTTGCATCGGTAGAATATCCGGTTTTTGTTTTGCTAGTTTGAGGCAATTTCAATTTGTCGAATAAAACTTTCTGAAGCTGTTGCGTAGAGTTTATGTTGAATTCTTCTTCCGAGTAAGCATATATTTCTTTTGAAATTAATTCTAATTTAATTTCGAGTTCTTTACTGAATTCTTTCAAACTCTCGACGTCGATCTTAACACCCGTGCGTTCCATATCTTCCAGTACTGGTACCAGTGGGAATTCGATTTCATAAGCGACTTTCTCAAGCTTTTCTTTCTTTAAAATTTCGTCGAGAATCTTGTAGAGTCGAAAAGTAATGTCGGCGTCTTCGCACGAATATTCTGCAAGTTTGTTCAAATCTACTTCAAATATTTTTTCTGGTGTTTTTTTCGAACCAATTAATTCGATCAATGGAATTGGTTTGTATTTCAGATACTTTGCCGATAGTTCGTCCATTCCATGCTTCTGATCGGGGTCAATAACGTAACTTGCTAACATGGTATCAAAGTAAAAATTCTTTACTTCTATACCATAAGTTCTCATAACGGCAATGTCATATTTACCGTTCTGGCAAACTTTTTTGATCTTTTCGTTTTCTAAAACAGGCTTAAAAATCTCGATAAATTTCTTTATCGGTAAACGGTCGGTCAATTCGGAGGTAAACAATTCTTCCTTTGTTCGTTCGGGATTAACAGCCACAAACCAGGCTTCGTTTGGTTTAAGTGAAAAAGAAACACCTGCAAGATTTACATTGAATATATCGAGTGAATCCGTTTCAGTATCAAATACAAGTAGTTCGGCATTTGATAGTTTCTTTGCAAATTCTACGGCATCTTTTTCGGTAGAAATTAGTTTATAATTAATCTTCGACTTATCGAAAGAACTGTAATCATTTGGGGAAAGCTTCATTCCGTCATCTTCCAGTGGCTCCAGAGCATCGTTTTCGCCGGCATAAATTTTTTTTAATTTGTCGGCAAACGACCTGAATTCAAGTTCTCCGAATATTTTCATCAGTTTATTGAAGTCTGGTTTAGTAAATTTTGCTTCCTCGAGGTTGAAATTGAATGGCACGTCAGTTTTAATCGTCGCAAGTTCTTTCGACAAAAATGCATTTTCTTTGTTCTCGATTAATTTTTTAACGACCGATTGTTTCTCAATTTTATCGAGATTTTCGTAAATCTTTTCTATTGAGCCATATTTTTGAATTAAGGGCGCTGCAGTTTTTGGACCGATGCCTGCAACTCCGGGGATATCATCCGAACTATCGCCCACAAGCGCAAGATAGTCGATCATTTGTGAAGGTTTTATACCGTATTCTTCTTCTACTTTCTTTTCGTCGAAAATTACAATTTCATCCGTCGATTTTCCTGGTTTTATGATTTTAATGTTATCACCGATCAATTGTATGTAATCCTTATCTGGTGTGATTGCGTATGCAATCAACCCAGCTTCAGCGGCTTTTTTAACTGCAGTTCCTATTAGGTCATCGGCTTCGTAACCAGGTAAAATATAGATTGGTATATTAAACGCTTCTATTATCTCTTTAATTCTTGCTATTTGCGGAATCATCTCTTCAGGCATTTCTTCGCGTGACGATTTATAATTCTCATATTTTTCGTGGCGGAAGTTTTTTTCTTTTGAGTCGAATGCTATTGCTGCATAATCGGGTTTAGTATCTTCCAATATTTTAAATAATTGGCTTAAAAAACCGTAGACCGCCGAAGTCGGTTCACCTTTACTGGTATACAAAGGTCTCGTAATGAAAGCGTAATAACCTTTATATGCCAGCGACATAGCGTCGATAATAACAAATTTTTTTTTACCCATTTATCGCCCTAAAATGTTATATTCACTTCCGAAAATATGAATTAGCGAACACATTATGAAATACAAATCAATAATATCTCTATTCTTAATTTTAATTCAGACCCGAGTGTTCTCCAATGGCCTGGAAATGAGCGAGGATACTCTATATGTAGCAAGCTGGAACGTAGAAAATTTATTCGACACGGAAGATAATCCCTTAAAAAACGACGATGAATTTACACCCGAAGGTTCAAAACAATGGACGGACGAGAGACTCGAACAAAAACTGGAAAATCTTGAACGAGTAATCAATTACATGAACGACGGCTGTGGTCCCGATATTTTATGTCTACAGGAAGTAGAAAATATATGGGTGGCTAAAAGGCTTGTTTACCGGCTTAATTACAGAGATTACGTTATAGCTTACAGAGATTCTCCCGACGAAAGGGGAATTGACGTTACAGTTATATACGATAGAAGTATCTTCTCAGTTTTGAATGTCGATACGTTTTCTGTTAAACTTCCTGAGGGTGATAAGACGCGTTATATTATGTTAGTTGAGTTAATGCATAAAAAGAGCAAAGAAAAAATTTATCTATTGGGTAATCACTGGCCTTCAAGGGGCGGTGGAAGAGAAAAATCTGAAGAACCAAATCGATTGGCTGCTGCCAGAACTGTAAGAAATGTTGTCGATAGTCTAATGAATCTAAACAAGGATTCGAATATTATAATTCTTGGCGATTTTAATGACGAGCCCGACAACGAATCCATTACAAAAATTTTGAAAGCGCATAATATTGAAAATTACAACGACTTAATTAACACAGCATACGAAAAATTTAAAAACGGGGAAGGTACATATTATTACCGTAAAGACTGGAATATGATTGATCAGATTATAATTTCAAAAGCGCTCGTTGACAACAGAGGATTGGATTATGTTACAAATAGTTTTGAAATTGTGCGTCCGGAATATATGGTACAGCAGGAAGGGGATTATAAAGGAGCGCCGTTGAGAACATTTGCAGGAAATAGATATTTTGGTGGTTTCAGCGATCATTTTCCAGTAGCGGCAAAATTTTATTTAATCAAAGAAAAAAAGTAATGAATAAAATATTTTTATTATTTGGCGCCTCCGGAAAACTGGGGCAGGAAGCCATTAGTTATTTTCTCAATTGTGAATACGATTATTATTATTTCTTCTCCAGAAAAAAATTAGAACTTCCGTCAACCGAAAAAAAATGTGAGAATATCATCGTGGGAGATTTAGCTGACGAATCAAAAGTAATTGAGGCATTCAATAAAATTCGAAGAGATAGCGATTCTTATTATTATCTATTCGATACAATTGGTACATACTGGGGAGGTAAAAGAATTGACGAGACGCCGTACGAAGAATGGAAAAAGTTGATTGATATAAATCTGAACACTTCATTTTTAATCGCAAGAGAATTTATGAGACTGGTAGCATCCTCAAAAGGAGGGTCGATTTGTTTTACGAGCGCATTTACTTCACTTTCGAACGAAGCAGGTATTGCAGCTTATGGGACATCGAAAAATGCTCTTAATTATTTCGTTAAAACACTGGCTGAAGAAGGGAAATCTATTAATCTCAATGCGAATGCAATTGCCCCTTATATACTGGATACCGAATCGAACAGGCAATGGATTGATGATAAAAATAAATTGATACCACTAAAAGAATTGTGTATAGTTGTAGAAAATATCTTCGAAAGCAAAAAAATATTTACAGGCAACATTATTTTCTTTTCAGAATCATTAAAAAATTCTTAATTTAGTGAGGTATAAAAATTATTTATTGACTTTTTTGACTCATTTATTTAATGTTCGTTACTCATTTTTCAAGAATAATAAGTTTTTTTTGAATTAATTAAAAAAATAAAAAAATAATCGGAGGTTTTTCCATATGCAACTCGCAGAGATTACAGGCTTTATTACTGGAATTTTAGCTCAAGTAGAAGAACCGGGCCTTATCGGATATTTGCAACAAAAGTTCATAGAAGGCGGCTTTTTCATGTGGCCCATACTTGGATGCTTGGTAATTGGATTGGGCTTCTCAATTGAAAGATTCTGGACATTATCACGTGCTACAATAAGCACTAAAAAATTTATTGTTCAAGTTAAAGAAGCTCTTCAAAAGGGTGGTGTACCCGAAGCAATAAAATTATGTGAAAACACAAGAGGTTCCATTGCCTCAGTATTTCACGCTGGTTTATTGAGAGCCGACGAGGGTCTCGACGCTGCAGAAAAAGCTATTATGGCTTACGGTGCAATCGAAATGGGATTCCTCGAAAAAGGTATGATCTGGATTTCAACCTTTATTGCACTTGCTCCGATGCTTGGGTTCACCGGTACTGTACAGGGTATGATTCAGGCATTTGACGCTATTAAAGAAGCAGCTCAAATTTCACCGAGTATCGTTGCCGGTGGTATCTCAGTAGCTCTTTTAACAACACTTTTTGGTCTAGTTGTTGCTATGATCCTTCAGGTTCTCTACAATTACTTCGTCTCCCGTATAGACCGTTTGGTAGCTGATATGGAAGAAAGTTCTATTGAACTTATTGATGCTTTATACGAATTGAAAACCAAGAAAAGCTAATTAAAACGAGTATTTTAAAATGGTCAAGATAAAAAAACGTAAACTTTCCGATGCCGAAATACCTACAAGTTCGATGGCGGACATTTCGTTCCTCTTGCTATTATTCTTCCTTGTCTCCACAGTTATCGACGTCGATACAGGTATCGGTTTAGTACTACCGGAATATATTCCACCAGAACAACAAGAGTTTGTACCAATTTCTAAGGATCGTCTGGCCGCAGTGCTGATAAACGAAAACGGCGACGTCCTTCTTAATAACGAAATTATTGCTATTCCGCAGATTGCAAAAACTCTTAAACCGAGAATCGAAGAAAAAATTAATTTGCCTTCAAATAAGAAACTTGTTGTTTCCGTAAAGACGGATAGAAAAACCAATTATAACCTTTACATACAGGCATTGGATCAGATTAAAGACGCTTATTTCCAGGTGCGCGAGGAATACGCACGCTCTAAATTTGGTAAAAGAATTATTGACCTGGACGAACGCAGTGAAGAAATGAAAGAAATTAAAGAAAAAATTCCGATAATTATAAGTTTAGCTGAACCGGAATCTGTAAAAAAATAATTGAGGAAAAAGATGAAATTTCAGAAAAAAAGAGCGAATACAAAACAATCGATACCGACTGCCTCGCTGCCCGATATTGTCTTTATGCTTCTTTTATTCTTCATGGTTACCACTACTCTTCGAGAAGTAGACGTTCTGGTAAGTTTTAAACTACCAGAAGCAAAAGCCATCGAGAAAATTGAAAATAAGAGGCTTGTTTCGTATATCTGGGTTGGTAACGACGGCAGAATACAGCTCAACGATAGTATCACAAAACTGGAAGAAATTGAAGGTATTATGTATAATAAACGCCTTGCAATGCCTAACGTAATTGTCTCTTTGCGAATTGATAAGAATTCTGATATGGGTATTGTAACCGACATTCAACAGGAATTGAGAAAAGCTTCTTGTCTCAGAATTAATTACTCGACATTGCTCAAAATATAGTTGCACAATTTATAATTTCTAAGGCAGGTTGTTTTCTTAATAACCTGCCTTTTTTTTTGAATTTAGGTGAGGTAAATCAATGAGTCTGAAAGATAAAATCAATAATGACCTTAAAGAGGCTATGAAATCGGGCGACAAGATTCGCCTCGAAACAATACGTTCGATTAGAGCATTGATACTCGAATTTGAAAAAAGCGGTAGCGGTAAGTCTCTAAATGAAGAGGAGGAAATTAAATTACTTACCAGCGCCGCAAAAAAAAGACGTGAAGCCGTAGAACAGTATAAAGCCGCAGGCAGAAATGAACTGGCTGAAAAAGAAGAAACCGAGTTGAAAATAATCGAAAGCTATCTCCCAAAACAATTGTCACCTGAAGAGGTTTTCGAAGAAATTAAAAAAATTGCTGAAACCATAGGGGTTTCTACAAAAGAGGATTTCCCCAAATTAATGCCAGTAGCGGCTAAAACACTTAAAGGTAAAGCCGATGGTAAATTGATTAAAGAAATGGTCGAAAAGTTTTTGCAACATTGACAAGGTTATAATTGAACTACTTAGACTATTTGATTATTGTTATAGCATTAGTCGGTTTTATTCTTGGTTTTAAAGACGGTCTCATCAGAAAAATTATAGGCATTACAGGACTTGTTGCGGCTGTAATTTTGACTGTCAATTTTTCGGATAAATTGGGTGTTGTTCTAACGCCAATTTTAAATGACGACGAATATTTCGCAAAAATAATAGCAGCCGTTTTAATATTTTTGACAACAATCATTCTTTTTTCAATCTTAAAAAGGATTGTCCATCCATCAGATAAAGTCAATAAATTGATAAATCAAATTGTAGGTGGCTTAATAGGAACTCTTCAGATAATTATATTTCTGAGTGGGCTATTTCTGGTCCTCGATTTATTAGGATTTCCCGAAAAACAGACACGTAAGGATTCTCTAATGTATGAGCACGTGTATAATATAATTCCGGGATTTATCAATTTCATCATGGAAAGAAGTTCGAGCGCAACCGACTTAATTAAAGATTTTATTGAAAAAACAGATACTTTGAAAAATAACTGACATGGTAAAAAACGATACACTGGATAAACTCGAATTCCGTAAAATTACAGACTATATAGCTAATTATTGTCAAACTGAAGCTGGTAAAAAGAAAATAAAGGAACTATCACCTTCGAGCGATCGTAATCATATTATTTCAGAAACAGATAAAATAAACTATGCACGCAATCTACTAATCAGGAAAGATATTCCACCCATCGAATATTTACCTGAACTGACAGATTCAATATACCGTTCAAGAATTGAAGGAGTTGTCCTTTCGTCGAAAGAAATAAGAGAAATTTATCGTCTTGCACAGATGTCGAGAAAACTGGTAGGCTATTTGAAACCCGAAGATCCAATCGAAACGCCGCTGGAGAACTTGAGAAATAATTTAATGATCGATAAGGTGTTCGAAAATAGCATCGAAAAAATTTTCGATGAAAATTGGGATGTAAAAGACAATGCAAGTTCTACTCTAAAATCGATCAGGAACGAAATTCATGAAAAAGAGTTATTGCTTCAAAAGACTGTTAATCGTTTGCTGAAAAAATTGAGTGAAGAATACCTTGTGCAGGAAGAATATTTTACTCAACGGGATGGCAGAATTGTTCTACCCGTAAAAGCAGAGCACAAAAGACATATCAAAGGCTTTATTCATTCGGAATCATCCACCGGTCAAACTGTCTATATCGAACCTGCTGAAATACTCGAATTGAATAACGATATCCTTTCTTTAAAATTTGCAGAAAAAAGAGAAATCGAAAAAATCCTTTTAGTGCTTACTAAACAAATTGCTGTTAAAAGTGAAGAACTACTAATTACTTACAATGCTGTCACCAATGCAGACACTCTATTTGCAAGGGCAAAATATGCTCTCGAAATTATTGGTTCTATCCCTACATTCGACGAAAATAAACCACTTGAATTGATAGATGCAAGGCATCCTATTTTGCTAAAGAAACTTGGATTTGAAGCTGCAATTCCTTTGAATCTGAAAATAACCAATCAGAAAGTACTTGTACTGACTGGACCAAATGCGGGAGGGAAAACTGTTGCAATCAAAACAATCGGTCTGCTGGTACTGATGGCTCAATCAGGAATCCCGATACCGTGTCATCCCGATTCGAATCTGCATCTCTTTGAAAATGTTCTTGTGGACATAGGTGATTATCAATCGATTGAAGACGATTTAAGTACATTTAGTTCACATCTAACAAATATTAAGTCGATACTTGAGGAAGCAAATGAGAGAACTCTTGTACTACTTGATGAAGTAGGTACTGGAACTGATCCGGTTGAAGGGGCGGCAATAGCTACCGGTATTTTGATTTCATTACGGGACAAAGGTGCTCTTGTTATAGCAACGACACATCATGGTTCTCTTAAATTGATTGCAAATCAACTCGACAAATTTCAAAATTGTTCGATGGAATTCGACAGTGAGAAATTAAAACCGACATATCGATTTAATCAGGGGATGCCTGGTTCAAGCTATGCATTCGAAATTGCAAGTCGAATTGGTTTCGACGAACAATTTATTGAGCTTTCCAAACGATACATTGACAGTGACAAATCGAAGATAGAAGAATTTTTAATTGATATCGAAAAAAAATCACATGAATTGAAAAATCAATATCATAATCTCGAACTGGAGAATTTACGTCTCAAAAGTCTTGCTAATCTTTATCAGGAAAAAATAAATAAGTTAGAAAAGCAAAAAAAAGAAATACTCGAAGAAGCTCATAAAAAAGCTAATCTCTTGTTGTCCGACGTTAACAGGAAAATCGAAAATACCATTAAGAATATCATCCAATCGAATGCTAACAAAGAAGTTATTAAGAAAGAAAAAAGTGAAATAGAAACAATAAAAAAGAAAACTCAAAGTTATCTCGAAAAATCAAAAAGCGAAGATAAATCAGATTATAAATTAAATGTGGGCGATTTCGTCTCTATCAAAGGAACTACTTCTGTAGGAGTACTGGATGAAATTGATGTCGAAAAAGATAAAGCATTAATAACAATTGGCACATTAAAAATCAAAGCAAAATATAGCTCACTGGTTCCGGCTAATAAGTCAGATTTTAAAGACTACGAAAAAAAGAGAGTAATTACTGATTACGACCACGTTAAATATCGACTCGATATAAGAGGTATGCGTTCCGATGAGGCTGAGTTTGAAATTATTCGTTTCCTTGACGATTCTTTAATGTACGGTCTGGAAAGAGTTGAGATACTGCACGGAAAAGGAACGGGAGCATTAAAACAATTGGCGCATTCAATTCTTAAGAACTATAAAGGGATTAAAAATTATTATTTTGCTAATATCGAAAGCGGAGGAGAGGGAATTACCATCGTTGAATTTGAATGAGCAGTTTTTTCTGATAAAAAATATTATTATCTTAATTAAAAGATAACTGCTCATAATAAATGTTTAATAAAATACTAATTGCCAATAGAGGGGAAATTGCTCTAAGAATTATTAGAGCATGTAATGAACTGGGTATAAAGACAATTGCAATTTATTCGGACATAGATAAATTTTCTCCTCATGTTGCTGCAGCAGACGAAGCCTTCAAAATAGGTGAACCGAGAGCATACCTAAATCAAAATTTAATTCTTGAAATAGCCCAAAAAGCAGATGTAGATGCAATACATCCGGGCTACGGTTATTTATCTGAGAACGAAAATTTTATAAAAGCTGTAGAGGCAAGCAATATTACTTTTATTGGTCCTTCGTCTAAGTCAGTTAAACTAATGGGCAACAAGTTAAACGCTCGCAAGTTAATGCTCGACAGTAATATCCCTGTTGTGCCCGGCTCAATTAAACCGATTTATAATTTAGAAGAAGCTATCTTAATAGCAAATGAAATTGGATATCCGATTATGTTGAAAGCTTCTGGTGGTGGAGGTGGAAAGGGAATTCGTATGGTCTCCGAAGATAAAGAACTTCGGCAGGTATTTAACTTAACACGCAGCGAAGCTCTAAAGGCTTTTGGCAACGACGAAATTTATATCGAAAAATTGATTGTCAATCCAAAACATATCGAGGTACAAATTTTAGGCGACCGACATGGCAATTATGCTCATCTATTTGAAAGAGAATGCTCTCTTCAAAGACGTTTTCAGAAAATAATTGAAGAAGCTCCTTCGCCTTCAATTGATCCAGAATTAAGGTTAAAAATAACAGATGCTGCAGTAAGAGCTGCCCGGGCATGTAACTATTATAACGCCGGTACAGTTGAATTTCTGATGGATGATAACCACAACTTTTATTTTTTAGAAATGAATACGCGTTTGCAAGTGGAACATCCAGTTACTGAGTCAATTACAGGGATCGATATTGTAAAAGAACAGATTAAAATAGCAGCAGGAGAAAAGCTGTCGTTTACTCAGGATGAAGTCTCAATTAATGGTCATTCAATTGAATGCAGAATTAATTCTGAAGACTTTGATTTTTCACCTTCGACCGGAAAAATTACAAATCACAAAATTCCCACTTTACCCGGTATAAGGGTAGACTATGGTATTGACATCGGGTCAGATGTTTCATTATACTACGACCCATTATTATCAAAAGTTATTAGCCACGGCAGAAGTCGTAACGAAGCCCTTGTTCGAATGTTGAATGCACTTGATAATTATTTAATTACGGACGTTGAAACTAATATTCCACTCCTAAAACAAATTTTAAAGAGCGATATTTTCAGAGATGCTTCATTTAATATTAATACACTAAAAAATTTTTCTTTTATTCGGGAAAGCAATCAGGGCTTAGAAATAGCTGCAGTAGTTTCAGCCGTCTTAAATTATAGTAATAAATTTAAATCTAACGGCGATGTGACAAATAACAAAAATAAATGGTACGAACTAAAATATGATTGATTTCGTAGTTGAAATTAATGACAAAAAATACTCTGTTACTTATAAAGGAGGAAATAAAATAATTATTAATGACGTGGAATTTACGATCGATGAATTTAATACTAAAAATGAGAATGAATATTTACTTCGATTAGGACAAAAGCATTACAACATCTTATCGGGACAATCAGAAGATAATAGATTTACGTATAATGTTTGCGGAAATCTATATAAATTAAAACTGCATACGCGTCTTCAATATTTGATTCAGAGCAGACGCGAAGAAAAACTGAGTAAAGAAAAATATTCCGAAATTAAAGCTCCAATGCCTGGTTTAATTGTCAAATTAAATGTTGAAAAAGGGAGTGAAGTAAAAAAAGGGCAAAGTCTGATTGTACTAGAAGCAATGAAAATGGAAAACGAAATACAATCGCCACGAGACGGCAAAATAAAAGATATTAGAATTAAGACAGGTGTAAGTGTAGAGAAAAATGAATTGTTAATTTTATTAGAATAATTCTTTTTGCTTTTAAAAAACAATTACTTATTTTAATGTTCGCATAACAAAAACAGGGAGGTTGTGTGAAAAAATCTTTACAATTATTTCTTTTTATTTTAATTACAGCGGGTATAATTAAGGGAAGTGGATTCCAATTAAACGAGCATGGCGCCAGAGCAATGGCTATGGGAGGCGCGTTTACTGGATTAGCCAATGATCCCTCGGCAATCTATTTTAATCCCGCAGGAATTACTCAATTAAAAGGAACTAATTTCTATCTTGGAACCACATTAATTGTTCCTCTTGCTACTTACAAAACTCCTACTCAGCCAGCTTCTGAAGTTGACATGGAAAATCAGCTCTTTACTCCTATCAACTTTTATCTTACTCAGCAATTGACCGATAAATTGCATATCGGACTTGGTGTGAATAATCCTTACGGATTGGGGACAAAATGGGATCCAAATTGGATCGGGAAATACCTGGCAGTAGAAACAGAACTAAGGGCGTTCTTTTTCACGCCGGTTATTGCTTATCAATTGTCTGATCAACTGTCATTAAGTTTAGGCGGCACTTTTGCATGGGCAGATGTAACAATAATTCGCAAAGCGCCTATTCCCGTTGGAGGGGATTTTGAAATCAATATGAATGGCGACGGCACGGCTTTTGGTTTTTCTGCCGGTTTACTCTACAAACCCACAGCGGATTTTTCTGTGGGACTTAGTTATCGCAGCGAGGTTAATTTTGATTTCGAAGGTACTGCTACAAGTACTCCAGCAGGATTTGTTCATCCGTTATTGGGTTTAACTTTACCCCTTCCAAATGGAAATATTAAAGCTCCACTGTCCACTCCACAAAACATAACTGTCGGTGTGGCATATTCTGCAAATGACAATTTAATGTTGACGGCAGATTTTCAATATGTTGGCTGGTCGAGTTATGACAAACTCGAGGTTACTTTTGAAAATTACGATCTCGATTTAAACCCTGCTAATGGACAGCAAAATGTCCAATCTGCCGACAGAAAATATGAAAATTCTTTTATTGTTCGAGGTGGATTTGAGTATTCTATGGAAAGCGGTTCTAAATTAAGAGGTGGCTTGTTCTACGACAATAGTCCTGTTAAAGATGAATATGTAGAGCCTACATTGCCCGACGCCGACCGTATCGGGTTGAATATCGGTTACGGACTGAAATTATCGGAAAAATTCTCGATTGATTTATCGTATCTCTACTTAATCTTTATGGAGAGAGAAGTTACTAATTCAAAATTCAACTTTAACGGAACTTATACAAACAGTGCACATTTATTGGGCGTTAATTTTTCTTATTCTTTGTAATTAGATAATGCCCCGATTTATGCGGGGCATTTTTTTATGAAAATCAGTTTTATAATCATTACCATTTTTATTTTATTATTTGGTTGTTCATCTTTACGTAAAACACAAAATGAACAACCCGAAGAAAAAGTATATATATTCGATGAGTTAGAAACTCTCGATGAAGTAAGTAAAACTGATACTTTAAATAATGAAAACAAAATTGAGGAGATTCCTTCCGACGAGGTTAAGAAGAAAACCATCCATTTTATTGTTCAGGTCGCTGCTTTTTCGAACAGAATTAACGCAGAAAAATTCGTTGAAATGAATTCAAGTAAAACAGACTATGAACTCAATATTATTTATAAAGATGAAGTTAAAATGTATACAGTGCAGCTCTTTCCATTTGACTCTATCGAAAAGGCAGAAAAGGTGAGGGATGAGTTAAAAAAAGTGTCCGAATTTAAAAATACCTTCATTTTTACGATAGAAGATTAATCTTATTCTGTTTGGCAATTTTCAGTTAATAATCATAAATTTATACTGCATTTTTTAACAAAAAAAAAGGTGGGCAAGTGGCTTTTTCTTTAAACAAGATTATGCTTATTGGAAATCTGGGAAGCGATGCTGAAACACGTTTTACTACGAACAATGTATCTGTAACTACATTTTCACTGGCTACTACGAGAAGTTACAAGGGACGGGACGGCAATTGGGTTAATGAAACTACATGGCATAATGTTGTGGCTTACAATTTATCCGACTTTTATAAAGATGCCTTAAAAAAAGGGAAGAAGTTTTATATCGAGGGAAGAATATCAAAACGGGATTATGAGGATAAGAACGGCATAAAGAGATACTTTACGGAAGTAGTTGCCGAACAGCTAATTCCTCTGGATAGCAGAGAAGCACCACCAGAAACCGGCGGAGAAGAAATTCAAGGTGATGCTCCTGCTATGGAAGCCGATTCGGACGAGGATTTACCATTTTAATTGTATGTTGAATAAAGTCGGGATTTGACGATAACTTGGAAAGCGATTCATTTTTGCGTATAGTTCTTCTAATAATTTTTATTATTCTCTCCGGATTCTTTTCTGGATCGGAAGTGGCTCTCTTTTCTCTCGACAGGAAAAAAATTAAAGATTTTCGGAAAACAAGCAAAATTATAGGAAGCTATCTCCAGATATTACTGGATAATCCCAGACGTATTCTGGTAACTATTTTACTCGGTAATACAATAGTTAATACAGCAGCGTCTATCATTTCCGTTCTAATAGCTTTAGACCTCGCTAAAATTTACAATGTCTCAGCGGAACTTGCTATCACAGTTCAAATTATCATCCTAACCATAATTATTCTTCTCTTTGGTGAAATAATTCCGAAATTAATTGCAAATAAGAATAATATCAGTTTTGCCAGAATGGTTGCTATGCCTCTTTACTGGTTTAGTGTGCTGTTTTTCCCGATTGCCAAAATATTGAGTGACTTGCTCCGAGTGGCTACTGCAAAAATTAAGACGGATAAATTCAAAAATCCTCTTCTTAATTCAGAAATTACCGAACTGACTAATCTCGGCGTGGAGAGAGGAACAATTGAAGAAGACGAGCACGAACTTATTGAAGGCATAGTATCTTTTAGAAGCGTAACAGCGCGGGAAATAATGACTCCACGCGTCGACATTGTAGCAGTCCCTGTAGATATTACTTTTGATGAACTAATGAAAGTTATTAATGAATCGGGTTACAGTCGTATTCCTTTATATGAAAACTCGCTCGATAATATTATTGGAATTATTTATGTCAAAGACTTACTACCGTATTTGAAGAATCCCGAAATGCGCAAGTCACTTTCACTTCGTAAAATTGCGCGTGAAGTATTCTTTGTGCCCCAGACAAAATATATAAACGAGTTGCTCCACGATTTCCAGGAGAAAAAGCTTCATCTGGGAATTGTAGTCGACGAATATGGTGGCACTTCCGGTTTGATTTCTCTCGAAGATATTCTTGAAGAAATAGTTGGAGATATACGGGACGAATTCGATAAAGAAGAAAATCCGATAGTTAAAATTTCGGACAATACTTATTTGCTAAGCGGTAGATTGCCTATCGACGAACTGAGTGAGCTTCTTGGAAAAGATTTGTCAAACGAAGACGACGATTATGATACGCTCGCCGGTTTTATTCTAAATCACGCAGGTTCTATTCCAGAAGAAGGTTTCTCTTTTACCGATAAAGGCATTAAATTTACTGTGAAGGAAATTCTTAACAAAAGAATAAATAAAATTCTTGTAGAAAAACTGCCGGAGCAATAATGAGAAAGGGATGTTTTTTAACCCTGGTCTCCATAATTACAATTGCAATCGGTAGTTTGATTTTTGTCTATAGGCAATACGGGTCGATGATAGAAAACTATGTTAAAGAAAAAATATTCGAAATTGGTGTAAATGATTTTAAAAAAAGATTTGATAAGTTACAGCACAATAAATATGACGATTCTTTGCAGGTACTTTTTTCGGAAAAAATTGAAAAACTAAAAAAAGAAAATTTCGAAGAATCGATGGAAAATTTTGAAAAAATTGTTAATCGCACAAAAATATTTATTGAGGATAGTGTCATCGACTCACTTGAATTTAATATTCTGAAAAAAATAATTAACGAAGATGAAAGACGAGAGAAAAACTGAAATTAAAGTTGGTATTACTGTATTCCTTGCACTTATAATCTTTTTCTGGGTTCTCGGCTGGGCTAAAAATATTACTTTTAACGCCGACAAAACAGAATTGAGGATTAAGTTCAATAATGTTGCAGGACTTGAAATTGGAGATCCGGTTACCATCAACGGTGTGCGAGCTGGTTATGTAGAAGATATAAAGACTGAAAACAATTATGTAATAGCATTACTAAAAATTGACAGAAACATTTCTTTACGTCAGGATGCTACTTTCCAAATAATGATGCTCGATTTGATGGGAGGTAAAAAAGTAGAAGTTTTTCCGGGGAATTCGGATATTCTTCTCGACGCCGACCAAATTCATAATGGCATGTTCCTCGGCGATATTTCAACTACAATGGCTTTATTAGGCAATTTACAATCTGATTTAATTCATTTAATTAAAGAAGTTGATCTTACTCTTACAAAATTGAATAATACTATTCTCGACGACCGCTTTACGGGTGAGGTAACTGCTTTAGTAAAAAATTTGAATAATACAGTTGATAATCTCAATTCGTTTGTAACTCGGAACGAATCAAATATTACAAAATTATTATCCAGTACAGTCGAAATTACAGAGAATGTCGATAGTCTAATTTTAGAAAACAGAGATACAGTTAAAGTGTTCCTTAAAAATGCAAATCTGACTTTAAAGGAATCGAAGGAACTATTAAATGAATTGAATTCAATGATACATGAAACGCGTCGCAGCGAAAATAATCTTGGCAAGTTATTGTATGACGATAAATTTATGGAAGATATAAAAAATACAATGACAAAGCTCAATAAACTCGTCGAAATTTTAGAAGAGCAAATACGTGGCAAAGGTATCAAAGTAGACGCAAATATTTTCTAAAAGAGAAGGTATATGGTAATTGGACTGGGTATTGATATAATTGAGATCGACAGAATAAAGCAGAGTGTAGATAATTACGGCCAACGTTTTTTAGAAAAAATATTTACAATTTCTGAATTGGAGTATTGCTTAAATAAAAAGAATAAATATCAGCATCTGGCAGCGCGCTTTGCGGCAAAAGAAGCAATAACAAAAGCTCTCTCTTCAGTTAATGTTATCCCTGGATGGAAAGATATTGAAATCAGCAATCTCTCGAATGGAATGCCGGTTGTAAATCTGAGGAAAAATGAGATTAAAGAATTTCTTGGGGACAACAAAAAATTATTGATATCAATGAGCCATTCCGACAATTATGTTACTTGCGTTGCAATACTCACCACCACCTCCTGAAATTAGAACTTATTTCCTATATTTATCGTTTGAATTGTAGATTTTTTAAGAAAGGAATGTGATGAACAAAAATCGTGTAATCGTTGCCATGAGTGGTGGGGTCGATTCTTCGGTGGCTGCTGCAATTTTGAAAAAGGAAGGCTACGATGTAATTGGAATTACAATGAAAACATGGGGCTTTATGGAAGTTGGAGGAGCTCCAAAGCACGAATCGGGCTGCTGCTCGCTCGATGCAATTTTTGACGCTAAAAATGTAGCTGAATTAATAGGCATTCCGCATTATACAGTCGATTTCACAAAAGCTTTCGAAAAAGCAGTAATCGACGATTTTGTCAATGAATATCTTTCAGGTAGAACTCCGAACCCTTGTGTTGTATGCAATCGCAAAATTAAGTGGGAGGAGTTACTGAAAAAAGCTGATTCGCTCGATGCACAATATGTTGCGACAGGACATTATGCATTGGTGGAAAAAATTAACAATAGATTTACATTGAAATATTCAAAAGACCATAAGAAGGACCAGACGTATGCTCTATGGGGACTTACGCAGGAAAGCTTATCACGCACATTATTCCCGCTCGGTAAATATACAAAAGAAGAAGTGCGGTCAATCGCCGCAGACTTTGGATTGAAAACAGCAAGTAAACCGGATAGTCAAGAAATTTGTTTTGTGGCGGATAATAATTACGAAAGATTTTTACGCGAAAGAATTCCTGAGGTGGTCAACGAAATTCATGAAGGTAATCTGGTATACCATGGTCAGGTGGTGGGAAAACATAAAGGTTTTCCATTCTATACAATTGGTCAACGACGTGGACTCGGTGTATCATTCGGTAAACCTGTCTATGTGAAAAAGATCGACAATGAAACAAATACAATTGAAATTGGCGATAAAGAAGAACTACTTAAAAAGTACGTTAAAGCTTCGGATATAAATTACGTGAGTCGGCCTTCATTGAATAAAGGCGAAAAAGTCTTTGGAAAAATTAGGTATTCAGATACTGCCAAAGAAGCCGTTGTCCTCAAATCGTCTCAAGATACGATAGAAATTGAATTTTTAGAACCAAAAAATGCAGTTACTCCAGGACAATCTCTCGTTCTTTATGACAGTGATGGTTACCTATTAGCTGGTGGAATAATAGATAAGTGATAGGATTAGATCTTTCATAATTAATCAATTTTTTGCATATTGTACGCCAAATTATAACCATTGTATAATTTTGAACGAAGGAGGTCATCTTCGAACGTAAGTTCGGATCAAACGGAGCGCTTAATGCAAGGGTTCTATTATTGAACCAAAGTTACGAACCCCTTACAATTTGTAACGTAAAAAAGGCAATAATATTACTGCTTATGGGTAAAGCAGAATTAGTTGCAAAAAACAGCGCTCGACAAATTAGAACCGTAAGTAAATCTTATCCCTGGCCAAGCGTAATTAAGCTGAAAGATTATATTCGAGTTCCTTACAAAAAAATTATTCTTACCAGAAAAAATATACTCAAAAGGGATGGTCATCGATGTGCTTACTGCGGTAGAGGTGATTTACCATTGACGGTTGACCATGTTATCCCGAAATCAAGGGGAGGAACGGATACTTGGGAAAACCTGGTGGCAGCGTGTTTACCGTGTAATAATAGAAAAGGGGACAGAACTCCTGAAGAAGCGGGTTTGAAACTTAGAATCAAACCATATACACCCAATCACATACTTTTTATCAAGTCGGCGGCTGGCAGAATTGATAATGCATGGAAACCTTTCCTCTTCGATTAAAAGTAAGTTTCCTTTTTTTTCTTTATTTTTGTGCTCTATATTCATTAATTTATTCTAACTAAATTATGGCTAATAAACGAATTCTAAGCGGTATGCGCCCTACAGGCAAATTACATCTTGGACATTTTGTAGGCGCTCTGGAAAACTGGATTAAATTGCAAAATCAATACGAAAGTTACCACCTCATTGCCGATTATCACGTATTGACCACAGATTTATCCACTGAACATATTTATGACAATACAATTGAAATGGTTATAGACTGGCTATCCTCAGGACTCGATCCAGAAAAAAGTCCATTTTTTCGACAATCCCAGATTAAAGAACATGCCGAACTTTATTTAATTTTTTCAATGTTAATCACAAAATCTCGTCTGGAAAGAAATCCCACATTAAAAGAGCAAATTCGCGATTTGAATATCGAAAACGTTGTATATGGACATCTTGGTTATCCTGTCTTGCAGGCAGCCGATATTTTATTATATAAAGGCGAACTGGTACCGGTAGGGGAGGATCAGGTTCCGCATATCGAAATCACACGCGAAATTGCCAGGAAATTCAATAATCAATACGGGGAGGTTTTTCCGGAACCGGAGCCACTTCTTACGAGTTTTTCGCGTTTACCAGGACTTGATGGCAATGCTAAAATGTCGAAATCGATTGGAAATGCAATTCTTTTGTCCGACGAGCCAGAGACTGTCAATGCAAAATTAAGAAAAGCCGTAACGGACACTTTAAAAATACGGAAAAACGATCCAGGCCGTCCAGAAGTTTGTCTGGTATTTACATATCACAAAAGATTCAATCCTGAGGAAACAGAAAGCATTGATGCAGATTGCCGTAGTGGCGCTCTCGGATGTGTGGAATGTAAATCGAGATGTGCTGCTAAAATTAATGAATTCCTCGTACCTATTATCGAAAAACGGAAATATTACGAACAGAATATTGATCTGGTAAAAGATATATTGCACAATGGCGAAGCTAAAGCAAAAGTTGTGGCACAACAGACGATGGACGAAGTTCATTCAAGTATGAAATTCGGATAATGTATAAAATCAAACTTACACAATTCGAAGGACCGCTCGACCTTCTGCTATTTTTTATCAAACGGGACGAGCTTAATATTTACGATATCCCAATATCGAAAATTACCAAAGACTTCATGGACTATCTTAAAATGCTACAGCAACTCGACCTCGAGATAGCTGGAGATTTTATTTTAATGGCTGCCACTTTAATGCAGATAAAGGTTAAAATGCTCCTTCCGAAAGAAGTGGACGAAAAAGGCGAAGAAATCGATCCAAGAGCTGACCTCGTAAAAGCACTCCTCGAATATAAAAGATATAAAGAAATGACTGAGGAATTTAGCTTTATGGAATCGAATATGAGAAACTATAGTTTCCGTAGTAATTTCGAGTACGACGAAAAGGAAAAATCTGCTAATCTCGATGTCTTGTTAAAAAATATTTCCATCTATGATCTTATTAAAGCCTTCAAAAAAGTAATTGAATCGAAGAAGGAAGAACCCGTTCACGAAATTAAAAAATGGAATGTTACAATTGAAGAACAGATCGATTATATTGAAAAAAAAGTGAAGTTGCACAAGAGAATTACATTCAATGAATTGATGAAAGAAATGGTAAACAAAATTAGGATTATTGTTACATTTATTGCAGTTTTGGAGATGGTTAAATCCGGTCAGGTCGGTATTGAAGAATCTCCAAATTTTAATGACTTTATAATCTACGGGCTCTCTGATGGATAATCTCTATTATTCGGTTATCGAAGCGTTGATTTTTGCTTCTGACGAACCTTTGCCAGCTAAAGAAATTGTCAATGCCATTAAAGAAATTGACGGCGCGGATACCGATATTTCTGTCGAAGAAATCGATGCGGCTGTTAATTTGCTCAATGAAAAATATGAAGAAAATGGCCATGCATTTAAGATCCTGAGAATTGCCAATGGTTATATTTATGCCACAAAAGCTGACCATGCAAAATATGTCGGCTTTCTTTCAACAGAAAAGAGTAAACGTCGACTGAGTCAAGCTGCTCTCGAAACTTTAGCAATTATAGCTTACAAACAACCAATTACAAAGCCAGAACTTGAAACAATTCGCGGTGTGAATTCCGATTATACTTTGAATACTTTGCTCGAAAAGAATTTGATTACCATCAAGGGGAGAGCTGATACTGTAGGGCGTCCGCTTCTTTACGGTACTACGGACGAATTTTTAAAATATTTTGGACTGAATAGTCTTACCGATTTGCCGAAACCACGTGAAATCGAAGAGATTATGAAAGACGAAGATTTTCAGGAACAAAAACGAAGAATTATGATGAACAAAATTGAAGAAGAACTTGAAAATGAAATTAACGACGAAGGCACAAACGATGAAGATACGATTGAATAAGTTTCTTTCGGAATGCGGAATCTCCTCAAGAAGAAAATCGGAAGAATACATTAAAATGGGACGAGTTTCAGTAAATGGTAATGTCATTACCGATTTTAGTTTTTATGTTGATCCTGAGAGTGATATTGTTTATCTCGATGGAGAAAAACTTAAGCCCGAAAAAAAAGTTTATTTCCTCCTCAATAAACCCAGAGGTTTTATTACAACGACAAGTGACGAAAAGAATCGGAAAAAAGTAACTGATTTGATTAAAACTAAATACAAGATTTTTCCCGTTGGTAGACTCGATTACAACACAACCGGCGTGCTTATATTGACTAACGACGGTAACTTTTCGAATTTCTTGACGCATCCGAGTAAAAAAATTCCACGCGTTTATCATGCCACGCTCGATAAACCGTTGTCTATAGAACACGCCGATAAATTGTTGAAAGGAATTTATCTCGATGGTAGAAAAAGCAAATTCGAAGAAATTAAAATCATCAATTACAAAAACAAAAAAATGGTGGAAGTAACAACCGTAGAAGGCAGAAATCATTTTGTAAAGAGAATGTTCGGACAGCTTGGTTATTTTGTGAAATCTCTCGAACGAGTAAGCTTCGGCATATTTAATATCGAAAAACTTCCATACGGATCTTATAGAGAAATTACGATTAACGAAATTGAAAAAGTTTATAAAACCTATGATAATTAGACTTTTCCTGATATTGCTCTTATCTTGCTTTGTCTATGCTCAGAACGATTCGTTGAAAGAGCAATATTCAATTAAAGAATTGAGAGAACAGCTCGACGATTCTTTTAACGACCCGGCATTGAATAATGCTTTTGTAGGAGTTTTTATTAGGTCATTAAAGTCCGGAGAAACTATTTACAAGAAAAATCCGGACAAGTTATTTATTCCAGCGTCGACTGTTAAACTCTTCACAACAGCAGCAGCACTATTTATATTGGGACCCAATTTTACGTATGAAACAACAATTTATACCGACGGCGAAATTACGAACGGCATTCTTAAAGGAGATTTGCTTGTATCCGGCTCGGGCGACCCATCGATTTCTAATCGATTTTACAACGGAGCTCCAACGGTAGTTTTCGAAGAGTGGGCTCAACAGCTATTAAATAAAGGCATCAATAAGATAGAAGGTAATCTTTATTTTGACGACCACGCATTCGACGATATACCGCTGGGAGAGGGATGGGCGTGGGATAACGAAAGTTATTGGTTCGCTGCACCCTCAGGTGCTCTCAGTTTTAACGATAATTCTATTGAAATTACAATCACTCCGTCCGAATTAAAATTCCCTGCTAAGTATAAAATTTCTCCTAATACAAATTATGTTAAAATCATTAACAAAGCAGTAACTACAGATGGCGAAACGGAAATCGACGTAACGAGAGAAAGAGGCTCTAATGTAATTTATATTAACGGTTTGATTAATATTAAATCCGAGCCAGTAGTTAAAAATATTTCAATTAGCGGACCCGCATACTATTTTATGACACTATTTAAAGAAACTTTGAATGCTCGAGGTATTCAGGTTGAAGGAGAAATTCTCGACTACAACACGACAGATAAATTTATTATAAAAGACGAGATGACTCCTCTCTTGATTCATCGATCGGTTCCGTTGTACAGAATAGTCAACGAAACAAATAAAAACAGTAATAACTTTTATTCAGAGCAACTATTAAAAACAATTGGACTTGAAGTCTATGGATACGGTTCGGCTGAGAATGGTCTGGACGCATGCAGAAAACTTTTTAATGACATCGGAATTAATGTTGATAATCTAAATCTTGTAGACGGTTCCGGTTTGTCGAGGATAAATCTTGTAACACCGCGTCAAACTGTCAATCTTTTGACCTATCTCTTTAAATCGGAAATGTCGGACTATTTCTATAATTCATTACCAATTGCGGGCTTTGATGGAACTCTTGCAAATCGTATGAAAAATACTCATGCTAGTAATAATTTAAGAGCAAAACCGGGTTACAGTCCCGGTGTATCAACACTTGCAGGCTATGTTAAAACCATTTCCGGCGAAATCCTGGCATTCTCTATATTTATTAATAACTATCTGTCATCATCTAATCTGGTAAATTATATAATTGATAATGCTTGCAACAAGTTAGTCAATTTTGTTAGAAATTAATACGGAGGAAAAGTGGAAAACCATAATCTCGAAGCAGAATATAATTCATTAATGAAGAGAAGAAGAGAAGAATTCGAAGAATTAATTAAAAGAGGTATTTTACCTTATGCATATAGCTATGATGTCGACAGCTACTCGATCGATATAAAACAAAATTACGAAAGGTACGAAGGCAAAGATGTAAAAGTTGCGGGACGCATTATGGCATTGAGGCGCATGGGAAAAGCTACGTTCGCTCATATTCAGGATAGCAAAGGCAGAATCCAGATTTATCTCAAGAAAGATGATCTGGGGGATATATACGATATTTTTAAACTACTCGATATTGGTGATATTATCGGAGTGGAAGGATTTGTATTCAAAACTAAAACGGGTGAGATTTCCGTACACTCAAAATCGTATCAACTACTTGCCAAATCCTTAAGACCTATTCCAATTGCCAAGGAAGTTATTGATGAAAACGGGAATAAGATTATTTATGACCAATTTGCAGATAAAGAGTTAAGATACAGGCAAAGATATGTAGACTTGATTGTTAACCCTCAAGTAAAAGATGTTTTTATCAAAAGAGCACAAATTATTACGCAAATAAGAAAGTACCTGGACGATAATGGTTTGACTGAAGTAGAGACCCCAATCCTGCAACCTTTATACGGAGGCGCTGCTGCTCGTCCTTTCATTACACATCATAATGCCCTTGATATCGATTTGTATTTAAGAATTGCAGACGAGCTCTATTTAAAACGTTTAATAGTAGGTGGTTTTGACGGTGTTTACGAGATATCGAAAGACTTTAGAAACGAAGGAATGGACAAAACGCATAACCCTGAATTTACAATGCTCGAGCTTTATGTGGCTTATAAAGATTACGAATGGATGATGGAATTTGTTGAAAAGATGGTAGTAGAGCTGTGCAATAATGTATTCGGCAAAACTCAATTTGAAATCGAAGGTACGGAAATTAATTTCAATCCTCCGTGGAAGCGAATATCAATGGTTGATGAATTGCTTAAAGTTACTGGTATCGACGTACTAAAAGCTGATTATAACGAGCTGGTAAAGGCACTTAAAGAAAGAGGTATAGAGCCTAAGGGAGGTGAATCGAAAGGCAAGTTAATCGATGAGCTATTTGAAGCAACGATACAACCCTCTTTGATACAGCCTACATTTGTTGTCGATTATCCATTAGAACTTTCGCCGCTTGCCAAAAAGCACAGGTCAAAAGAAGGATTGGTAGAAAGATTTGAAGGTTTTGTGCTCGGCAGGGAAATTTGTAACGCCTTTAGCGAATTAAATGATCCGATCGACCAGAAAAAACGATTCGAACAACAGGCAAAAATGCGAGAAGAAGGCGATGAAGAAGCTCACCAGATCGACGAAGACTTTGTAAGAGCACTCGAATATGGGATGCCTCCTACAGCTGGACTGGGAGTTGGTATTGACCGACTTGTTATGCTACTTACAAATCAGCCTTCGATCCGAGACGTTATTTTGTTTCCTCAAATGAAGCCGGAAAATTAAGAATGAAGAAAATTATTCCTGCGATAGTAATTTCGATACTTCTCGGATTTTTTGTGGGTGTTAAACTCGACGATTTATTATTCCCTTTAAAAGATGTTCAACTGGATAAATTCGAAAAAGCTTACAGGTATACTTCTTATTTCTATGTCGATTCTCTCAATGAAAATGAATTGGTTGACAATGCAATCGAAGGTATGCTTAAAAATCTCGATCCGCATTCGGTTTATATAACGCCTGAAGAATTCTCATACGAAGAAGAAGAGATGAGAGGTAATTTCGAAGGTATCGGCATCGAATTTCAAATACTGAAAGATACTATTGTTGTAGTCTCTCCAATAACTGGAGGTCCAAGCGAATCAGTTGGTATTTTAGCCGGCGATCGGATTATTAAAATTGAAGGCAAGGACGCAACTGGACTGACGAATGACGATGTAATTAAATTGTTGAGAGGAAAAAAAGGAACTCCTGTGAGTGTTACAGTATTAAGACCATCGAATAATTCAACAATCGATTTTACTATTGTCAGGGATAGAATAAATTTAAATTCAGTAGACATTGCATTGTTATATAACGGCAATATTGGATATATCAATTTGACACGCTTTTCGGAAACTTCTACCAGGGAAGTTATTGAAGCGCTCAATCGACTGCGTAAAGAGGGAATGGAAAAACTTGTTCTTGATTTGAGAAATAATCCGGGGGGACTTCTTACACAAGCTTTTAACATTGCTGATTTATTTATCGACAGTACAAAAATGATTGTCTACACTAAAGGAAGATATGCTGAGTTTGACGAAGAATTCCGTGCACGTCGCAATTATCCATTCGAAAAATTACCATTGATAATTCTGGTTAATCGTGGCTCGGCTTCTGCCAGCGAAATTGTAGCTGGTGCAATACAGGACTGGGACCGTGGTTTGATTGTCGGTGAAACAACTTTTGGAAAAGGCCTGGTTCAGAGACAATTTGTCCTACCGGATAATTCCGCATTACGAATTACAGTCTCAAAATATTATACCCCCTCAGGAAGAGAGATCCAGAGAAATTACAAGAATCGAGAAGAATATTACAATCAAATTAATTACAGAGAAGAACCCGATTCGATTAATATCAACCATAATTATGAAGATAGCTCTACTGTAATTTTTTATACTAAACACGGGCGTAAGGTTTTTGGAGGCGGAGGCATTACTCCCGACATCATTATCGATGCCGAAAAGAGTTCTGACTTTCTGGTTGATTTACGAAAAAATAATATCTATTATCGATTTGTAAGAAATTATCTCGATAGGAATGGACAAAGACTGAGAAATCTTTACTCTTCAGATATGAATAATTTCTTGCGCAATTTCGATTTCGACTCGAAAGAAATCAATGAATTCTTGCAGTTTGCTAAAAACAATAATATCAAATTTACATCTAAAGATTTTCAAAACAACAGAAAATTTCTACTTGGAATATTAAAGGCGTTTGTTGCGCGTGAACTCTTTAAAGAAAAAGGATGGTATTCTGTTCTTTTGAATATCGACAGACAATTTCAGAATGCACTGAAGTATTTTGAAGAAGCAACTAAATTACCAGGCTTTTATGGAAATTAAGCTCTATCCTTACAAAGAAAAATATCCGATTCTTGCTCCTGATGTTTTTGTAGCTCCAGGTGCTAAAATTATTGGTGATGTCGAAATACAGGAAGGTTCTTCCGTGTGGTACAACGTTGTAATTCGCGGAGATGTCAATTACATTAGAATTGGAAAAAATACAAATATTCAGGACGGCTCGGTTCTTCACGTTACAAATCAAAAATTTCCACTGATTATTGAAAATAACGTAACAATCGGACACGCTGCAATTCTACACGGAGCAATTCTTAAGGAAAATTGTTTTGTCGGTATGGGAGCAATTCTACTCGATGGAGCCATTCTCGAAACAAATTCCATGGTGGCCGCTGGCTCTCTGGTTAAACAGGGATTCGTTGTACCATCAGGTAAACTCGTCGCTGGCGTGCCGGCAAAAATTGTTAGAGAACTGACCGATGAAGAAATCGAGATGATCCATCAATCTGCTCGTAATTATAAGGAGTATGCCAGAATTTCAGCAGAATCTCTTAATAATCATATCTAGGTGTAAAATTGCTCAGAAATGTTTATGTATACACGTCTTATAAAATTTCAAAAAAAGTTATTCATAGAATTATTAAATTATTAAAAGACGATAACGGTCTAAAAATAATTAATCTTGAAATAAGTATAGTGGATATAAGCTCAATCGTTGAATTAAATAAAAAATATCTGAACCATAATTATGCTACCGACGTTATTTCATTAAATTATTCGGAAAGTAGTTCTATTATTGACGGTGAAATATTTATTTCTTATAATGTTGCCGAAGAAAACGCCAAAAAATATCGAGTTTCCTTTGATGATGAATTAAAAAGGCTTCTCATCCACGGTATTTTGCATTTAATCGGATATGACGATGGAACACCAGCATTGCGAAAAAAAATGAAACTTAAAGAAGATTTTTATGTTAAAAAGGCAAAAATTTTAGGAAGTTTGATTTATGGATAATATGAAACCCGAAGTAATTGAAATTATATCTAAAATTCTGGAAGGACTTGGTAAAGGTAAGTCGCTCGAAGAATTGAATAAATATTTTACTGAAAAGAAAAAGTACGACAAACAGACTCTCAATATTGCCTTCAGTCTTATTTATGATAAAATAATTCTCCAAAACAGTTTTCAAATGCTCGAAGAAAAAGCTGGAATTAATAGGTTTAGAAAGAGCTTCAGATTTCTTACTGAAGAAGAGAAAGATGCTCTGGGCGTGGAGAATTATAATTATCTAATGCATTTAATAAACGTAGGATTAATAACTCCTACTACTCTCGAAGATATTCTCGAACAGATTTCGATGTTTCCGGAAAATAAAATAAGTAGAAACGAATTGAACTGGATTGTTCTTCTGTCTCTTGTCGATTTCGAATCCGACGTTCCACCCGGCAGTCGAATTCTGCTTTATACTTCCGACTACGTCAATTAAGGTGAAAAATTATGAGCAAAGATCTTATTCTTGTTGAATCCCCTTCAAAAGCTAAGACGATTAATAAATATGTAGGTAATAAATATATTGTCGAAGCTACGATAGGACATATTAAAAATTTACCAAAGAGTAAACTGGGAATTGATGTAGAAGACCAGTTTAAAACCAAATTTGTGACGATTCGCGGCAAAAGTGATATAATTAAGAGAATTAAGAATTTAGCGGCGAAGTCGAAAAATATTTATATTGCAACTGACCCCGACCGCGAAGGTGAAGCAATAGCTCAGGACGTGGTCGATATTTTAAACAAGGAGGACAGAGCCAAAGTGCGGCGCGTATTATTTAACGAAATAACAAAAAATGCCGTAAATAGAGCTCTCGAAAATCCTCTTCAGATTGACGATAAATTGGTCAGTTCTCAACGAGCCCGCCGTGTGATGGATCGTATTATCGGGTATCAGGTAAGTCCATTTCTCTGGAAAGCTGTTATCGACCAATATGGAAGTTCACTTTCAGCTGGAAGAGTGCAGTCGGTTGCGCTTCGATTAATTTGCGAGCGGGAAGAGGAAATTGATAAATTTATTTCGACTGAATACTGGTCAATTATCGCCGTTTTCAAAACCGACAGGGGAGAAGAATTCTCGGCAAAACTATTTGAAATCGAAGGGAGGCAATTAAAAATTCAACCCAAACCCGAAATGACGGATAAAGAATGGGAAGAATTTTTGAAGAAAAACTTTGCCATCAATTCCAGAGAGATAGCAGATAAAATTATTTCGGAAATCAAAAGCGTAAAGGAATTTAAGATTTCCGAAATTAATAAACGCCAGACGAAAAGGAATCCGTCGCCTCCATTTATCACGAGTACTTTACAGGTTGAAGCATCGAAGCGACTCCGATTTCGACCTCGCCGCACTATGATGCTTGCACAGCAACTCTACGAAGGGGTGTCGATCGGTGATGAAGGTCTTACAGGTTTAATTACTTATATGAGAACCGACTCAACTCGTATGAGCGATGAAATTTTAAACGATGCACGTCATTATATCAGAACTCAATATGGCGACGAATATTTACCCGATTCCCCGAGAACTTATCTTTCTAAAAATAAAAATGTGCAGGATGCTCACGAAGCAATTCGTCCAACTTCACTTAAATATACACCAGAATATGTTAAACCGTATCTTGATTCTTCACAGTACAAACTTTATGAATTGATCTGGAATCGCTTCATAGCCTCACAAATGGAACCGGCAGTATTCGAGAATACTACAGTTTCAGTTATAGGCGATAAATTCGTTTTTAAAGCTACTGGTTCAACTTTATTATTTGACGGTTTTCTTAAAGTATACGACGATTCAAACGGCAACGAAGAAAACAATGATACAGATGACCTGAAAAATATAAAAATACCAGCAGGACTCAATAGCAACCAAATCCTTAATCTGGTAGATCTAAAATCGAATCAACATTTTACAAAACCACCGGCTCGTTATACAGAAAGTAGTTTAATAAAGGAATTGGAAAATAAAGGCATAGGACGACCGAGCACTTACGCTTTAATTGTCGGCACTATACTCGATAGAAAATATGTTGAAAGTGTAGACCGTAAATTAGTGCCAACGGAACTCGGCAAAAAAGTAAACGATATTTTAGTAAAGAATTTTCCGAACATTTTCGATGTAGGCTTTACAGCAAAAATGGAAGATGAACTCGACTCGATTGCCGAGGGAGAAAATGATTATGTACAGGTTCTTACAGATTTTTATCAACCTTTTTCTGAAACGCTTGCTAAAGTGGAATCGAAGCTCGAAAAAATTAAGTGCGAAAAGTGCGGTTCAGACATGGAAGTGAAAATTGGCAGGTATGGAAAATTTCTTGCATGTACAAATTACCCCGAATGTAAAAACATTAAATCTCTTAAAGAAATCAGTAATTCAAACAACGAGCCCGAATATACAGGCAATACATGTCCAAAATGTGGAGGTAGAACTCTTTACCGCGAAAGCAAATATGGCCGTTTTATCGGTTGCGAAAACTATCCTGAATGCGATTATACAGAACAAATTACAACTGGTATTAAATGTCCGGAATGCGGCGAAGGAGAATTGATTCCTAAAAGGACTAAACGTGGTCGAATTTTTTACAGCTGTAGCAGATATCCCGATTGTGAATATGCAACATGGAAGCTTCCTAAAGAGGAAGAGGTCGACAACGACTAACTCATAATTTTATGTCCTATGAAAAAATAAATAATATCGTTGGCAAATTGCTGTCCGAAATGTCGGGAGTCAATCGGGTATCTCAAAATACCGTCGACGCATATTCCACTGATTTAAATCAATTTGTCGAATATTGCGATGAATTAGGTGTTTCGTCTCTGGATAAAATTACCGGAAGACATCTTCGTAATTACCTTGTCAGGTTAAATGAAAAGGGAATTAGCAAAACTTCGGTGGCTCGTAAGCTATCGGCATTGCGCAAACTTTTTCAATTTGCTTTAAAGAATAATTTAATAGCATCTAATCCGATAAAGAAAATATCCAATCCGAAAGTCAAAAGGAAACTGCCTGAAACAATAAGTGCCTCATTTTATGAAGATATCATTTCCAAAATTGATACAATAGATGAAGACGAAATGGTAAGAAGGACTTATAAAATAATTGTAGAACTTTTATATGGATGTGCTCTTCGGGTTTCTGAACTGACATCGCTAAAACTGAAAGATGTTGACCTTAGCAATAAAACTATTAAAGTATTTGGTAAGGGTTCCAAAACAAGGTACGTCCCGATCGGCGCAAAAACATATCAAATTTTGAAAGAATATATCGATAATATGGAATCAAAAAACAGTAATGACTTTTTGATTACATTAAATGGTAAGCCAGTGGATAGGTTTTATATTTACCGCCTCGTTAGAAAATTATTGAGTGGTTACGAATTAAAACGCAAAAGTCCACATATTTTCAGACATAGTTCAGCTACTCATATGCTTGACAACTATGCTGACCTTCTTGCTGTTAAAGAATTTCTCGGGCACGAAAATCTTTCTACCACTCAAATCTATACGCACGTCAGTATCGAGAGGATAAAAAAAATTTATAAACAAGCTCATCCAAAATCAAAAAAGGAGTCGTTATGAATATTAAAATTACATCGCGTAAATTCAGAGCAAAAGATTCCTTGAAGAATTTCATCAAAGAGGAAATCAAGTCGGCAGAAAAATTTTACGACGAGATCCTGGACGTCGACGTCATATTGAGCTATACAAAACCAGAGGACAGTATAAAAACTGCTGAAATAATTGCACAAATACCGGGTAAAACGTTATCTGTTTCGCACTCCAGTGACGACTTTGAAAAATCGGTATCTGCTGCAGTCGAAAAATTGATACGTCAACTCCAAAAGATTAAGACACAAAGGAACGCAAGGAAAAAATAATGAAACTTGACGATAGAAATATCTCAAGAAAAGAATATATAACCGTTGATTTCTTTTTCAAAAAGACAAAAGAAAAATTCAAATTACGTTTGCTCAACGAGCGGGTCGGTTTTGAAAGAAAAATTAAAGACCAGAATCTGCATCGTCCGGGTTTACCACTTGCAGGTTTTTTAGACCTGTTTGCTTATAGCCGAATTCAGGTTTTTGGAAATACGGAAATGAGCTATCTCCACAGTTTATCGAAAGAAGAAAGGAGGAATTCATTAAACCGCATTTTCAAATTCGAAATTCCTTGTATAATAATAACAAATAGCAATCTTCCTTCGCCGGAAATGATTGAGCTCGCAAACGAATTTAACATTCCCATTTTTGGTTCAGATTATACTACAACGAAATTAATTTATTTACTTGGAGATTTCCTCGACGACCAATTTGCGCCACGCATAACAGTACACGGTTCGCTTGTCGATGTCTACGGTGTCGGTATTTTGTTCACCGGTAAATCAGGTATTGGAAAAAGCGAAGTTGCACTCGATCTTGTCGAAAGGGGACACAGACTCGTTGCCGATGATGTCGTAATTTTAACTAAAAAGGGGGAAGGAATTCTGATGGCTTCGGGGACCGACCTGGTTAAACATTTTATGGAATTAAGAGGCATCGGAATTATCGATATTCGGAGTATGTTTGGTGTGCGCGCTATTCGATATCAAAAACGTCTTGAAGTAGTTGTTGAGCTCGAAATATGGGACGATAAAATCGATTATACACGTACGGGACTCGAGGATTCGTTCATTAAAATTCTCGACATCGAAATACCGTATATAAAACTTCCCATAATTCCGGGAAAGAATATTACCGTGATTTCAGAAATTATTGCTATTAATTATTTACTGAAGCACTACGGTTACGACGCAGCAAAAGTCTTACAAAAAAGAATAGAGGATCAAATTCGTAAAAAAGGCGAAGATTACGACCGTACGGTCGATTATTTCGAGCACGATTTTGAATAGCCTTTTCTACTTGACACCCGATAATGGTTTTATTATTTTCGACACACAAATAAATTATTATGAAAAAATTTTACTACTTTTCAAAATCTAAGCTTAAGTTTGTAGAAGTCGAAAACTTCTACAAAAAGTTCCTGTTTTTAGTGGCCTTCTTATCGGTCGTAATATCTTTCTTTATTTTTGGAACTTACCTTGTTGTTAACGAGTTTATTAACCCAGATTCAGAAATCAGAAAATTGAAAAAAGACAATGCACTGTTGCGGTCAAAACTTGAAATGATGACTGAAAAATACGTTGAACTCGATAAAAGGGTTAAAGAATTGAAAGATTTAAGCTATTCATTGCGACTGACTGCAAATCTTGAAATCGACAGCAGTGTATTTGGCACAGGAGGAGCTGCCTTTACTCCAATTACAACTAACGATCCATCGTCAATAACAAGTTTCGTAAAAAATCTTGATAAACTGGTCAACAAAGTTGAAAACAATCTAAATTCTGAGCGTAATAATTACAATGAAATTGTCAGAAAACTAAAAGAAAACGAAGTGTTGTTTGCCTCAATTCCTGCAATAAAACCATGCTCGGGAACAATTGCAGACGATTTTGGTTTAAGGATGCACCCGATTTTAAAGGTTAAAAGAATGCATAGCGGTGTGGATATTATCACGGACGTCGGCACAAAAATTTATGCACCGGGTAATGGTACTGTAATTTTTGAAGGCAATCGAGGCAGTTACGGATTAACACTTGAAATTGATCACGGCTTCGGTTATAAAACAATTTATGCTCATTTAATGAAGACTAAAGTAAAAATTGGTCAAAAGGTAAAACGAGGCGACCTGATTGCCTATTCTGGGAATTCAGGCTTATCAACCGGTCCTCATTTACACTACGAAGTTAGACATAATGATGTTCCTTTAAATCCATTGAATTTTATTTATGAAGACTTGGATTTATTTGAATTTGTAAAAAAATAGAGGAGATAGCTATATGATATGGACCATTGAATTAGCATCATATTTAGACGATGCACCGTGGCCCGCTACGAAAGAGGAGCTCATTGACTATGCCGAACGTATTGGTGCTCCTATTGAGGTTATTGAGAACCTGCAGGAATTAGAAGATACAGATGAGCCATACGAATCAATTGAAGATATATGGCCTGACTATCCAACAGATGAAGATTTCTTTTATAACGACGATGAAGAATATAAATCCTGATAACATGTGGGAGGATGTCTACGAACAAACCAGAGCCAAAGAAATATTAACAAGATTTATTAAATCAAGGCGTGTACCACACGCCTTGATTTTTTATGGCTCAGAAGGTGTAGGTAAGTTTAATACCGCAATAAATTTTGCCAAATCAATTTATAAAGAAATTACTTCTGATGGTCACCACTTAGAAAAAATAGATAAGTTAAGAGAACCGTATATCAAGTTAATAACACCTCTTCCAAGAGGCAAAGGAGAAACTCCTGAAGATTCTCCCACTTCCAAGCTTACCCAAAATCAAATTGAAAACTTACAATCAGAAATTGAAAAACTAATTGAAAATCCTTACCATAAATTAAATATAGATGATGCTAATACAATTAAAATAAACAGCATCCGTGAAATAAAAAAATTTATAAGCGTTGATTATCATGATATTCCTTACAGATTTATATTTATTCTGGATGCTCATTTAATGAATGAACAAGCCCAGAATGCGCTTCTAAAAAGCCTGGAAGAACCTCCAGAAGGACTCGTCTTTATTCTTATTACAAGTAATATTGATTTATTGCTACCGACAATTCAATCCCGATGCTGGCAAATTAAATTCCAGCCATTGAGTGAAAAAAGTGTGGTCGAGATATTAAAAAGTAAATTTGACATAGAAGACGACAATGCTCGTCGAGCCGCACATTTTTCTGGCGGTTCAATCCACACGGCACTAAAACTGATTGAATACGATATCGAATTTCTGCTTGAGACAGTGATATCGATTTTACGATATTCTATTGCACGCAAGTTTTACACAACTACTGAATACATCAATAAAATTGTCAGCTCGAAAAATGTGGAAGAACTGACACTGATAATTTCACTTATCAAAGTCTGGCTAAACGATTTAATACGCAATCGTTATTCGTACAATGATTATTATTATGAAGAATTTCGTGATACATTGATTAAATTCAACGAAAAATTTCCTGAAGCTCAGGTAGAAAAGGTATTTGAAAATTTAACCGAATATGAAAAAGGGCTATCCAGAAATTCGAACTTGAATGTGATAACTCTTAATCTTATATTTGAATTAGCTTCATTGTCAATGAGGAATTAAAATTGATTTATATAAATCGTTCTCTCAATTTAGAGTTAAATAATACGGATAAATTAAGTTCGTCAAATGGAAATATTCCATTTTACCAGTCAATCGTAATAAGTAAATTTCATGCCAGTACGTATCATAGTTGCTTCAATTGCACAAGAGAATTTTCTTCTCACGCACCGCTCGATAAGCGCAATATTATAGAAATCGATTGCGACGGTTTACTTAATTGTGAGTATTGCGTGGTCGAAAATGGTCTACAGGTCTATCCATACGATTTTGTTATCGTTAAGCAAAATGAAGATCTCGAAGTTGCTCAAGTTAAAGCAATCGGGGAAATTGTTCGTATAAAACGGAGTTCTGCAGGTCTTTACGGTGAAGATCTACCCGTTGTTATTAGAAAAATGAATGATGAAGACGTACAAAAACTCAATCGAAATTTAAAAGATGAAGAAAAAGCTGTCGGGGTTTTTAAAAATGCAGTTGCACAGCATAACCTTGAAATGAAACTCGTTAAAATTCATTACCAGTTTGACAGAAAAAAACTCTATTTTTTCTATACTGCTGATGGAAGAATCGACTTCAGAGAATTAGCTAAAACACTGGCAGCAGAATTTAAAACACGTATTGAATTACGTCAAATTGGCGTAAGAGACGAAGCCAGGGAAATAGGGGGAATCGGAACGTGTGGCAGGGAATTCTGTTGCACATCCTTTTTGAATAATTTTAGAAAAATTACAACTCAGCTTGCCACCGAACAAAATTTAATGTCAAGTTTAGGAAAATTGAGTGGTCCTTGTGGCAAACTCAAATGTTGCCTCTCTTTTGAAGTAGAATAAATAACTGGAGAAAAATATGTCTTCAAAATTAACAGCCGTAGTTGGTGCAGGAACTATGGGCTCAGGGATTGCGCACGTTTTGGCCTTAAATGGATATAGAGTCCAATTATGTGATCTTAATAACACCATATTGAATAAAGCTATCGATGCTATTTCAAAAAATATGGATAGACAGATTAAAAAGAATATAATTAACGAAAATGAAAAAATTGAGGCTCTGCAAAGAATTAACACTATCGATAGAATTGATAAAATTGATCTAGCAACTGATATAATTATCGAAGCAGTGGTAGAGAATTATGATGTTAAAACAAGTATTTATAATGAGTTAACAAATTTCATTAAAAGTGATGCAATAATTGCTACAAATACATCTTCTATTTCAATAACAGCATTAGCACCTAAAAGTCGAGCAGCTAATTTTATTGGTATGCATTTTATGAATCCCGTTCCAGTTATGAAGCTAATTGAAGTTGTCAGAGGATACGAAACTTCAGATAAAACGGCAAATTATGTAATAGAATTGGCAAAAAATCTTGGTAAAATACCTGTTGAGGTCAACGATTATCCAGGTTTTATTAGTAATCGAGTGTTAATACCAATGATTAACGAGGCAATTTTTGCTCTCTATGAAGGTGTGGCTACTGCAGAAAATATCGATTCAATAATGAAATTGGGAATGAATCATCCAATGGGACCGCTGGAGCTTGCTGATTTTATTGGCTTAGATGTATGTCTTTCGATAATGGAAGTTTTATATGAAGGATTTAACGATTCCAAGTATAGACCGTGTCCGTTGCTGAAAAAAATGGTTGCCGCCGGTAAATTAGGACGAAAATCAGGTGAAGGATTTTATAAATACGAATGAGCACATAATGTATATTATGTAAACTAATTTTTATAAATTACTGAATCTGTAATATAAATAAATAACTAATATTAATAATACCAGCCAGATTAAAGGACTCCTCCCTTTTTTCTTAAATTTTCTGCTGCGATTAAAACCGAGGCGCCTTTTTAAACGTTCCTCGCGGTCTTCTTCGGGGTTATAAAACCGCGGTATATACTCAAAATCCTTATGTTTTGGCTTTTTAATTAACATACCAACACTCAATTTGAGATAATTTTTAGTTTGTTTTTTAATATCGTTACATTAATCTCTGATGCTCGCTCGGATATAATTTCGCCGTCAGCATGTACATAATAAGGCCTCTTTAGTTTAATATTGATCTTATCTGAATTAAAAAAAATTGCCTCTTTTGCCGATTCAAGTTTGTTCATTACTGCCAATGGCAGTTTGCGGAGAATTTTAAGCTTTGCCATATGATCAATTACACAAATATCGAGTAAATTGTCGTCAATTTTTGCATTTGGAGTCAAATAAAATCCACCCCCGGAAGTTTGACCATTGCCAATAGTTATTAATAATTTTTTACCATTTATCTGCTTCGAATCCGATTTTAATTCTACATCTAAAGGTTGATAATTCATTAAACCGACAATGACTGCAAAAATATAAGAAACAATTCCATTTAAACGTTTGGATCTCTGGTTTAATTTTGCTACCAGTGCATCAAAACCAATACCTAAGCTGTTGATAAATCGGAAATTAATTTCTCTGTTATCTTCTTTAATTTTTGCATTACCGATATCGAAATTCTTTACTGTTGTAGAGTTAAAAATCAGACTTAGATTTTTATCAATATTTTTATCTAAGTTTAAATTTCTTGCAAAATCATTACCTGTACCAAGAGGTAAAACACCTAAGGATAGATTTGATTCCGGGTTTATACCATTTATTACTTCATTAAGAGTTCCATCGCCGCCTACAGAAATTAGATGTGTGAAATTTTTCGATAATTTTTCTACAAGATTTACAATATGTCCAGGAAATTCTGATATCTCGATATGATGTTCAACCTTTTTGCGAAAAAGAAACTCTTTTATCTTGTAGAGTGAACTGAGAGCTTTTCCTTTGCCAGCAACAGGATTAATAATAAATAAATATTGATGCTTGTTATTCATTTAATTACCAAACATTGCTTCAATAAATTCTTTAGGTGAAAAATCCTGTAAATCTTCGATTCCCTCTCCTACGCCGATATATTTAACCGGAATTTTTTTCTCTGCTATTATTCTAAAAATGACACCACCTTTTGCTGTACCGTCAAGTTTAGTGATGATTATTCCCGTAGGTTTTGTATATTTCTCAAATTCCTCAACTTGACGAACCGCATTTTGACCAGCTGTACCATCAAGAACCATCAGCACTTCGTTGGGAGCATAAGGGAGCAAATTGTTAATAACGCGATGAATTTTGTTGAGTTCATCCATTAGATTTTTTTGTGTATGTAATCTACCGGCTGTATCGATAATAACAATATCTGTACCGTCTTTTTGAGCGGATTTTATCGTATCAAATGCCACTGCCGAAGGTTCTTTTGAATTCGTACTGATTATGTCAACTCCAGCTTTCTTTGCCCATATTTCGAGCTGATCATTTGCTGCTGCTCTAAAAGTATCAGCAGAACCAATTTTCACTTTCAAACCAGACTTCTTAAAATTATAAGCCAATTTACCTATAGTAGTAGTTTTACCTGAACCATTAACACCAATTATAACAATTACATAAGGTTTTTTTGATAAATCAATTTCTCCATTAATATTTACCTGATTTAACAACGATTCAAGTTCTTCTTTTATTATTTTCTGGAAGTTTTCAGCAGACCTGTCAGATTCTTTTTTAAAAAGTGCCCTTGCTTTTTCGATTATTTCTTCGGCAATTTGAGAGCCAATGTCGCTTGTTATCAATATTTCTTCGAGTTCTTCGAGTGTCTTTTCGTCAACTTTTGCCTTGCCACTAATAGTTTCTGATATTTTATTGAGCAAATTATCGCGTGTTTTGGACAAACCCTCTTTTAGTTTACCGAAATTTATGTTTTTAAATAGCTTCATTTTTTTTGTACCATTTAATTGATTCATATGCTCGAATAGAATAACCGATTAAAGAGAGATAACAAAGTAAGAGACTTAAATAAAATATCGTCTTATAAAAAAAAGTAATTTCACAACCTGCAATTACAAGGAGCAAATAAATGCCAATTGAGAATGCAGTAATTTTCCCTAGTAGATTAGATGGGAGCACTTTTTTTATTATTTGGGATACGACAATTCCTCCAGAGAAAATAAGTAGATCGCGTAAAATTACTGTCCAGAAATAAAGTGGCACAATATATTCATGTCGGTAAAGTTGCAAAATTATGACAAATATAACAATTTTATCGGCTAAGGGGTCAATAATTTTACCGAATTCGCTTATCTTGTTGTATTTTCGAGCAATATAACCATCAAGTATATCTGTAAGAAAGTCGATAAAAATTAAAAGTAGTACGTAATATCGATTTGTAGCTGTCTCAATATTCGATAATAATATGAACAATGGGATTGCAGTAAGTAACCGTAAAAAACTAAATAGATTTGGTAATGTAAAAATATTTAATTTATTAGCTATATTATTGTTCATAAAATTTATATAACTAATTGTTATACAATGTCATATTCTTCTTTACTTATACCCATTTCTACTGTTACAGGATAAACACCAGTAAAACAGGCTGTACAGAAGTCTGATGGTTCATGGTCTACCATTGATTGAAGCATTTCGTCTACTGTCATATATTCAAGTGAATCGACTTCTAAGAATTTTCTTATTGCTTCTACGTCACTTTTGTATTTGTATGCAATCAATTCTGATTGTGACGGGAAATCCATACCATAATAGCACGGACTGACAATTGGTGGTGAAGAAATTCTCAAATGAATCGATTTTGGATTTGCTTCGCGGAGCAAGTGTACTAATTGTTTCGAAGTTGTGCCACGTACAATCGAATCGTCGACAAGCACAATTGTTCTATTTTCAAGTACACCTTTTACAGTATTGAACTTAATTTTTACGCCAATTTCACGGGCTTTTTGTCCTGGTAGTATAAATGTTCGACCAACGTAGTGGCTACGTATCAGTCCTATTTCTAATCTTGAAGGAATTCCCATTTTAGCTAATTGACTTTGGTATCCAATTGCAGCAGTGTTAGAACTATCAGGAACGCTAATTACAATTACTTTTTCTCCATCCGGATCTTTGACTGGATGTTTTTCTGCCAAAATTTTGCCCAATTTGCGTCTTATTTTGTCGACATTTGTACCGAATATTTTGCTATCGGGACGTGAGAAATAGATATATTCGAAAACACAATGCTTTTTTGAGTTTTTTTCGGGAAAGATCGAAAAGGATTTAAAGGTTCCCTTTTCCAGAGTTTCTTCATCAATAACAAGAATTTCGTTTGGCTCAACGTCGCGTATATATTCACCGGAATTTATATCGAGGGCACAAGTTTCAGATGCAATTATGAAAGCATTTCCTTTTTTTCCAACAGCCAAAGGTCTGAATCCATGAGGATCACGGGCTGCGATCAGTTTGTCGTCTGTCATAATGACCAGACAGTATGCTCCTTTAATTTGTTGTAGTGCATCCCGAATTTGATCTATCTGGTCGTCGTATTTGCTCCTGGCAATTAAATGAAGAATTACTTCAGTGTCGCTTGTAGTCTGGAAAATTGCTCCCTCGGCAACTAACTTTTGTCTTAATTCTTTCGCATTAGTTAGATTGCCATTATGTGCAAGTGCTAAATTGCCCGAGCGGTAATTGACTACAAAGGGCTGAATATTTTTTTTAGAATCTGCTGAACCTGTCGTTGAGTATCGATTATGCCCTATTGCGCATACTCCTGTCAATACATTTTCGAATAAATTCTGGTCATTAAAAACTTCGGAAACTAATCCAAAATTTTTATGATACCGAAATACTTTTTGCCCTTTTTGATTATATGTCGATGTTACAATACCGGCTCCTTCCTGTCCTCGATGTTGCAAAGCATGAAGTCCATAATAAGTTTTTACTGCTGCATCTTTACATCCGTATATACCAAAAATACCGCAGTGACATTGTGGCTTATCATGCAACGTATTAATCTCAATATGTCTATCTTGCATTTTTTCGTATCTTTTTGTTTGAATTGTACCACAAAATATAACACATACTTAACACATAATAAAGATAAGTAGAATGGACTTCATTGAAAATCAGTCGCTTCCATTGCAAAAAATTATGTTAATTGATTCATTATAATTTTTCTTGCACAAATTACTTCTTAATTTTAATTTATAATTAACAATTACAGATAATTTAATATATCTGTATATACTCCCATTTTTTATGTGAATTTTCGATAGCAGTGAAATTTCAAATAAATACGTTGAAGCTATGAATTCAGAATTAATTAATTCAATTAATGAACTTACACTGATTTATAAAAAGAGCAAAGACGAAAGGCTTTTACAGGAAATTAATCGCTTGCTTCGGCTACTCGAATATCAATCCTGGTATTTAAAGGCCACACTCGGAATTATCGACTTTAGACACGATTACTATGAAGACCCCGAGATTAAGAAGTACGAAGAACTATTCAGCCATAGTAATGCATTCTCTAAATTTCATCTTATAATTCCCCTCTTGATGTATTTATTTAAAAATTACAATAATGAAATGAATGTTCTTGATATGAGTATTTCTTTTATGAAAGAATTAAAAGATTTTTTGCGACCGGGTGATTATGCCAAGACAAGGACAGGAGCTCAGCGCTTTATTACAAATACAAGATTTGCTTCAAATGAATTGAGAAGATTGGGAATGCTTCGTTCTGATCGTGATCATTTTTTTCACAGTTGGAAATTGTCCCCTTATGGAGTTCTCATTGCCGGAAGTCTTTATATTGATTTTGTATCGCATGAGTTAAATAAATTTCTCGATTATAAATTAAATAAGGATAGTGCATATATTAATTCCCTCAATTTAATAACTGAAACTGCCAATGAGATAGTTGAAAAAAATAAATTTGACATGATACTCAGATTTATTTTAGAGGAAGAAATAATTTATTATATGATGAGATTATATGAGGACTCTTTCAGGCAATTTGTGAAATTGGTAAACAATTTTATAAATAGTAAATATAACCGTAATGCAGAAGAAGACCTGGAAAAATTTCTAAATGAGCTTAAATACGATAAAGAAATTTCCAGACTCGCCGACTCCATAAAAATCAGAAAGGAAATTGATTATAATATGAAACAATTTTACTCGATTATAAATAATGTTAAATGAAATTAGAAAGTTATTAAAAGAATATTAGCTGGGCATAAAGTTCTTAAAGAACAAACTGGTTTTAAAAAGGGCTCCTACAAAAAATAGTTTCTTGTACAAAATAAATGTTAAATGAGGGCAAATTAAACAAGAATAAAATAAAGAGGGAAAAATGGGGTGGGATGCATTTCTAAATAATTTATTACGTGAACTAAGGCTTAGTCCTTATGAATTATCAAAAATTGCTAAAATCGGCCACTCGAACATAATGCGTGTACTTAGAGGCCAGACAAAAAGACCATTTCCTAATACTATACATAAAATTGAACAGGCTTTGAACATCTCTATTGACGATTCAAATATTAATAACATTACTTACAAAAAGCTGCCACCAAAAAATGAACATGATATCAACAAAATCATATATTCAAACAATAGAGGGTACCCCCTATTGGCACACATCAATTCACTATCCCCCGAAAATCTGTTCAATGATGAAAACGTCATTGGACAAGTTGCATTTACTTACAAAAAAGAAGAAAGATGCTTTTTTGTAAAGGCAGAGGGCGATTCAATGCACCCGACAATAAGCGACGGTGATTATGTTTTTGTTGACATGGACGAACCAATCCATAACAACAATATCATAATCACTATTTTGCGAGATGGCCGTCAATTAATAAAACGATACAAAAAAATAAGCGACGACCTCGCTTTGCTCTATAGCGATAATTACAAATACGAGCCCTTTCCAGTTCAGCTAAAAGATATTCTTCTTAGTTACCGGGTAGTAAAAATCATTAAAAACAATATTTAGGAGGAAAAAATGAAAAAATTATTTATTTTCATTGCATTCTTCCCCTTTCTACTAAGTGCACAGGATATCAAAATCGGATTCGGTGCGGATTATCTTACCAATCCAGAAATTACAAGCTTTAATATCGGGTTATTAAAATCTAACTATGGAATTCTAACTTCAGTCGGATACGGTAAAAAAGACGATACAGGTTATGGAGATTACAAACTCACTGCTACCAGTATAAAATTGCTATATGCGGAAAAGTTATTTAATCTAAATGCAGGCGCAATGCTATTGAACGACGAAGGATTTTCGTCTATAAAAGATGGATTGAAGTTCACAGGCGGATTTGGCCTAAATTTCACAACAGAAAAAGCTCTCTATATGCTTACTGTTAATTTTTTAGTACTTCACAATAAAAAATATACATTCGGGTATGGCTTAGGTTTAAGCGCATGGTTCTAGAATGAGTTTAAGGGGTGTTTATTTAATGAAGCGGAGTCTGTTTTACTGGCTCCGCTTTTTTAAAATAGAGGAAGATTCTTCAATAAAGTGGACTTAATTAAAAAATAAAAGAATTAGTCGGAACGGCGGGATTTGAACCCGCGACCCCTTGAACCCCATTCAAGTGCGCTACCGGGCTGCGCTACGTTCCGTTACAATTTTTCTTTCAATTCTATTAAAAATTTTTTTATTGTTTCCAGATCTTCTTTTAACTCTCGTTTCTCATGCGTGTCGGTAACTGCATCATTTTGAACTGCAAAGTTATCTTTTTCATGCGATTTATTCAATCCAGAAAGAATTTTTTTTGCTCCCTCAATCGTATATTTTTCTTCACGGAGTAATTTTTTTATTTCTAATATTAACTTTATGTCTTTATTTGTATAAATACGGTTACCCGCCCTGTTCTTGCTCGGTTTAAGCTGTTCGAATTCAGTTTCCCAGTATCTAAGAATATATTGCTCTAAACCGGTTATTTTACTTACCTCACTAATAGAATAATATAACTTTTTGAGACCGAAATCTTTCATGCATTTACCTTTTTACATGCTCGAAGTAAAATAACGTAAATACATAAAATTAGCAAGATTAAATTTATTTGTTAATTAAATCTATCAGAGCGTAAACTCCTAAAAGATAACTTAGTGTTTTAAATCCACTTATATAGCCGTCGCAGACTCCCGCAGTTAAAGATACTTTTCTGAAACTATCGCGACTCTGGATATTCGATAAATGGACTTCAACTTTAGGTAGTTTACAAATTTCGAGAGCATCCCGTATTGCAACGCTTGTATGTGAATACCCGCCCGGATTAATCAATATGCCGTCAAATTCAGTTGAATTGTTGATTTTATTAACAATATTCGATTCGTCGGGCGATTGAAAAAATTCGAATTCGATTTCAGGGAAACGGTTGCGAAGTGTGCTTTCAATTGATGTCAGATCGTTATTGCCATAGAAATCTGGATTTCGCAATTTTAAGAGGTTGAGATTAGGCCCATTAATTACAAGTATTTTCATGTATTGTCACTCAATTGTTCAATTATTTCTCTCATTCGGGGTGTGAGATAAACTTCGTCAACTCCCAGCTCTTTCAGTGCATTTGATAGAATGAGCACTTTTTTTTGTAACGACGAAAGTTTATTAATTACAATTATTTTGTCTTCTTTCATTATACAATAACCGCCTTTAAAGTCTCCCCTTTCGAAACGTACTTTAGCTCCCATCTGAAGTGCTATCTGTTTTAAATCCTGTAAAATGTTTTCAAACTCTTTCTCTTTTATTTTCATGTCGTCTTTTGCAAAGGTTTTAAAGTGGCAAGAAATAATATTGCTAAATTTACAAATAGATTAATTAATGGAAATCCCCCAAGAATAATAAACCTTTCTCTCAAATGTGCGATTGTTTGGGTTGCAGGAGCAATGTTAAGTATCTCCATTAAAAGATCATAATCTTTGTATAATAAATAAATGTTGAAGGGAGCGGTAATTATAATTAACAACAAAATAATCAACAACCAGCCTTCTTTTTTCAATTTAGGTTTCGTGAAAAGTAAATAGAGAATTATTGATATAACTAAAAAAGGATAACCGATTAATTTCAAAGAAATTGCTGGAGTAAGCAAAAGTAAAGATACAGATAAATCAGTACGACTGAATATTTCTTTTAATACAAGTCCCTTTGCTTCGAAAAGCTGGAACGAAATTAGTAAGTCTGACATCACCCCGCACATCCATAGTAGATAAAAGAGAGCTACAATTGAAGTAAAAATTTTTATTTTCATCGATGTAATCCGGAAAAAAATTATCTATTTTTCGGATTAAAAAATAAGAAAAAAAAGTGACTGTTGCTTCAATCGATTTAGGCTCGAACACTGTACTTCTACTAATTGCGGAAGTAACAAATTCCGAAATTAAAACAATCAAAAATTTTTATCGTGCTCCTCGTGTTTCTAAAAATCTTAAAAAAGGTAACCCTTTCCCGGAAGAAAATATCGATCGATTGTATTCAGTTTTAGACGAATATAAAAAAATTATTGATGAACATAATTGCAAATTTGTCCTCGCAGCTGCTACAAATGCTTTCAGACTGGCCACAAATGGAAATCAGATAGCTGAAAAAATAAGTGAAAGATATGGATGGAATCTGAGTATCATAAGCGGCGAAGAAGAAGCCCGACTATCGTTCTTAGGAGCAGCTTATCCATTTGAAAATGATAATCCAAAATCACTAATCGATATCGGGGGTGGGAGTACTGAAATTATATACGGAAATAAAAAAGAAATTTACTTCAAGAAAAGTTATCCCATTGGAGTTGTATATTTAACTGAAAAATATCTGAAGCATAATCCCCCGCTTGATTCTGAATTGTATGAGATGGAAAACGAAGTAAAAGCAAATTTCGACGAACTGAAAAATATCTCTGGTCTGGGAGAATATACAATTGCAATTGCTGGTACTCCAACGACACTCGCCTGTATCAAAAATAATATAAAAGTCTATGATGAAGAAATCGTCGATAAAACCTTATTTAATATGAATGACATAAATGACTTGTACAATCGATTGAAGAAGATGAAAAGTGTAGATATCTTAAAAAATTTTGGACAGGTTGTAGAGGGACGGGAAGATTTAATAACTGCCGGCACAGGAATCCTAAAAACTTTTATGGAGTTATTAGAAATTAAAGAGTTACATGTCAATAGTCGGGGATTAAGATACGGGCTTATATGGAATTATTTAATAAATAAGCAAAATAGAGAGGAATTCCTACCGTAACAGCAATAAAAAGAACACCAAATATAATTGAGAAAAGTAAGTTCCTCGTCTGAGCAAATGTAGCACAGATTGCAAGGAATAAGCTCCAAACGAAAAATATTCCTTCAATTATTGATAGTAATAGTGAGGGAACATATTTGATTGCAAAGGGTGTTGGATTAAATGTAAACCAGTATTGACCGAACAGTGCATATTCGACAGGTGTAAGTATAAACAAAGTAAATACAACTGGAATGAATGAATAAGTATAAATAACCAGATTATCTTTGAAACGACTTTGGATGCCGGTAATCTTTAACAAAACTGTTATTAAAAGAGCCCAGACAATCATTAATATTATAAAGATGATTGGCAGAGAACTTAAAGTTAAATATATGCTTTGTAAACTTCCCTCCCCTTTTAAAAAAGCGTTAGAAAGAATTCCTGCCGTTAATGAAATTTTTATTGCAGCAAGAATAATTACTGATATTAAAAAATTTTTATGTTCGGCATGAATCAAAAGTTCTGCTGCTTTTACAGGCGATTCAAATAATTTTGAGGTTAACAGCCAGAAATCGATATTTGGTACTTTGCTTCGGAGATACGCTTTACAATTAATACAGTTCAGCTGATAAAACGGATTTTCGGTCATGCAATTGTTGCACTTAATGCTGTTTTTCATTTTTAGAATCTTATTTTTAGTGACATAGTCAGACTATTTGTATTAGCCGTAACGTCAAAATCGTACAGATGAGCGTCGACATATGCATCGAGAATATTTATAATATAAGTCAGGCCTATAAAAACAGCGGTCAAATCACGCTGGTCTCTATAAAATTCTCTCTGATCATAATATCGTGAATTCCCATTTGGATTATTTTCGTTGATACTTTGGACGTATAGATCTCTGAAGTGTTTGTATTGATCATTGTTGTCGACCCAGAAATATCCCAGTACACCGAGTGCTCCCCAAATAAGAGGGGCTTTCCAGTAAGATTCGTTATAAATTTGTCCCCAGCCAGGTATTATAGCACTTCTAAAAACAGCGCCCATTGGTGATTTATGCATCACAAATTTTACTGTATCAATCGATATCGAGTCGACTTCTTGCCCGAATATATTGTTGTTGAAACCTGTGAAGAGGATTATAAAACTAATTGTAATTACTATTGATAATTTCAAAGAGTTCAAATAATCTTTCAAGTTCATCATTTGAATAGAATTCAATAACAATTTGTCCAGCTCCGTTCTTTTTTACATTGCAGTGAACTTTGGTGCCGAGTATTCTTTGCAGGCGTTCTTCAATATTCCTTTGGGATGCCGATTCCGTTGTAAAGGAGGTATTTGAATTATCCTTCGGAGTTGTATGGCTTTTAGGGTCATTTAATTTTCGCACAAGATCTTCAACTTTGCGTACGGAAAGATTTTGCTTTAATATTTTGTCGTGTATTTGTAATTGAAGTTTCGGGTTAGATAAATTAATTAAAGCTCTTGCGTGACCTGTGGATATCTTATTATTGATTAAACTTTGTTGAATAGATTCGGGAAGTTTTAAAAGACGAATAAAATTTGTTATGGTTGTTCTATCTTTGCCAACACGTTCTGCAATCTCTTCGTGCGATAGATTACACTCGTCCCTCAGACGTTTATATGCCACTGCAATTTCAATTGGATTTAGTTTTTCTCTTTGGATATTTTCGATTAAAGAGAGTGCCAGCATTGCTTCTTTTGTATCGACTTTAATGATGTAAGCAGGAATCTCTTTTAATCCGATTTCCTTGCATGCTCTTAATCTTCTTTCACCGGAAATTAATTCATATTTATCCTTGTCGATGCGACGGACAGTCACCGGTTGAATAAGTCCATTTTGAAGAATGGATAATTTAAGTTCTTCGAGAGCCTGGGGTTCAAAGTTTGTTCTCGGTTGATATGGATTAGGATAAATCTGGCTAACTGAAATTTTAGCGAGTATATCATACGATTTACCGTCGTCTTTCGGAATATCTTTACTCGATACGGTTACCGGAGCGTCCAGTTTATCTTTTAACTGGGGATTAATCAATGCATCCAATCCCCTTCCTAAAGCTGACTTCATAATCTACTACTCCTTTTCCTTTACGGCATTGAGTTTTAAATTATTTCGTTCTAATAATTCATACGCCAGTGACATATAGTTCTGAGCTCCCATTGATGTTGCGTCGTACAAAATAACCGGTTTTGCATAACTTGGAGCTTCCGAAAGTTTGACATTTCTGTTTATCACCGTTTCAAAGACTTTTTCACCAAAATATTTCTTGACCTCTTCTACCACCTGCTGGCTCAATCGTAAACGTTTATCGAACATCGTAAGTAAAACGCCTTCAATAGAGAGTTCGGGGTTGAAATTTTTTTTAACAATGTTAATAGTATTTAACAACTGTCCCAATCCTTCGAGTGCAAAATACTCACACTGCACGGGAATTAAGACAGAATCGGCAGCCACAAGTGCATTCAAAGTAAGAAGACCAAGCGAAGGTGGACAATCGATAAAAATGAAATCGTATTTTCCATCGATCTCCTGGAGAGCATTTTTTAATAGATACTCTCTGTTTTCAACAGAGACTAATTCAACTTCAGCACCCACAAGATTAATATTTGAAGGAAGAATATCAAGAAAAGGCATATAAGAATTTATGATAGATTCTTCCGCGGTACTTAGTCCAACTAAAACATTATATATTGTCTTGTCGTATTTATCGATACCAATGCCGGATGTGGAATTCGCCTGAGGATCGATGTCGATTAAAAGTGTACGGAATTCAGCAGCTGCTACTGAGGCGGAGAGGTTGATTGCAGTGGTGGTTTTACCAACTCCCCCCTTTTGATTTGCTATGACGATCTTTTTTGCCATGTTAAAGTTCTATCTCTTCTCCATAATTAAGTACTATCGCTTTTTTACCGATTGCTTCAACTTTCGACTTGAATTCATATGGATCGGCTTTGATTACTGGAAATGTGTTGTAATGCATCGGTATGGCTACTTTTGGATTTGCAAGCTCGACTGCTTTTACGGCGTCGTTTATTCCCATTGTAAAATTATCTCCTATTGGAACAAGCATATAATCAAGAGGCGTTAATTCACCGATTAATTTCATATCATAAAAAAGTCCAGTGTCGCCAGTATGATATAAGCTCTTCCCATCAATTGAAAGAACAACTCCAGAGGGTTCACCAGCATAATAGTTATCTGGTGTCATAGAACCATGATGAGCAATTGTAAATTTAACTCTACCAAAATCGAAAGTATAAGCGCCGCCAATGTGCATATTATGAGCTTTGAATCCTTCCCTTGCGCAATAATTTGCTAATTCGTTGACGCAAATAAATGTTGAATTGCACTTTTTTGCAATGGTAAAAGAATCGCCCAGATGTTCGCCGTGTCCGTGTGTAAGAATTATATAATCTGCAGTCACTTCATCAACTTTTACAGGAGCCGTCGGGTTACCTGTCAGGAACGGATCGATTAAAATTTTAATTCCTCCATCTGTCGTAATCTGAAATGCAGAATGAGAAAAATATCTTAATTTCATCGTCCCCTCCCGTAATTATTTTTTGATTTCTAATAATAACTAATTGTAGATTTCTGACAAAATAATAAAGGTTATTTTTTTCTGCGTAAAATTTTCCATATTGAACTAATTTTTCGTTCTTTACCAGCACGTAAATTATTTACAAGGTAACTGCGCAATTGATCTCTAGAAATTCCTCGAATTAGTTTTCCTCTGTCTGCAATTGAAATGCTGGCTGTTTCTTCGGAAACAATTATACAAATTACATCAGCCTGCTCAGAAATGCCCAGTCCTGCACGATGACGCATTCCGAGAGGATTTCCATCAAGGCTAGTTATGTTTGAAAGTGGAAGTGTACATCTTGCTGCTTCAATCAAATCATTGTGAATAACCACAGCTCCGTCGTGTAATGGTGAACGCGGAAAAAAGATCGAACGTATCAAGTTTTTTGATACTTTTGCGTTGATTATTTCGCCGGTTTCGACAACACTTTTGATGCCTACAGTTCTAACGATTACAATCAATGCACCGTGTTGATGTTGGGCAAGCTCAAATGCGCTCTCTGTAATTATTTCCGCCACATTGCTTTCGTCAGTTCTAATGAAGATTTTCAAGAGCTGACTCCTGCCAAGCATCACCAGTATTCTTCGAATTTCAGGCTGGAACAAAATAATAAAGGCGATTACCCATATATCAGAGATCAATTTCAATAGCCAGCCTAATGCTTTGAAATTTGCTGCCTGTGCAATTATAGAAAGAAATAAAACGATCAATAATCCATAGAAGATTTGAGCTGCTATGGTTCCTCTAATTGCAGAATAAAGCTGGTAGAAAATAAAGGAAACTAAAGCAATATCGATTATATCGATTAAGGTTACAGTAATAAATCCGATTTTAAATAACTCAATCATTTATCAACAATTCCGGATTCTCTATAAAATTATTGATTAAAATAGCAAACCTGCCGTTTGTAACGTTATGAGTTCTGATAAATCGTGCTCCATTTTTTACCGCAAGAGTTTCGGCCGCTAAAGTTGGAGCATCTCTTAATTCAACCGGCAAATTGAGCGCTTTCCCTAAAAACGATTTTCTCGATAATCCAACCAAGATTGGATATCCAATACCTTTGAACTCGTCGAGTCGATTCAACAATTCATAGTTGTGGTGTACTTTTTTTCCGAATCCAATACCGGGGTCAATAATAATTTTTTTTATGCCAATTTTTTCTGCTTTATTACAAGTTTCTACAAAATAATCGTAAATATCATTTACTACATCATTATACTCAGGATTATTTTGCATCGACTTGGGTGTTCCTTTCATGTGCATTAAAATTGCTGTCGCCTCAAACTTTTTAATTATTTCTGGCATTCTGGCATCAAAGGCAAAAGAACTGATATCATTGACGATTTTAGCTCCTGCTTTTAATGCTTCTTCTGCTACTTCCGATTTTGTAGTGTCGACGGATATCAAAACATCCGATTTGGATTTTATTATTTCTTCTATAACTGGCAGAACTCTATTAATTTCTTCGGTGGCTGGAATTGGATCGGCTCCTGGTCGGGATGACTCTCCTCCGATGTCGATAATATCAGCACCTTGCTCGATCAGTTCAAATGCATGTTCCACTGCTTTGTTCTTTTCAAAAAATTTTCCTCCGTCGGAAAATGAATCAGGCGTTACATTTAATATTCCGACCACGTAAGCTCGCGACATGTTAAATTCTTTTTGACCGATCTGAATTCTATTTTGGTCGTAGTTTATCAAATTGTGTAATAGTCTGGAAAGTCTCAATCCTGTGTCTTCGTTTCCGATGGCAATGATTTCTTTGGCGAGTTCTCTAAAAAATGTCAGAGATCCAATTGAGAGAACGTCGTAATATTCATCGTCTGAAGTTTGAGTAACATAACATATTTCATTGTTCGCCAGTACAATTTTTTTTATTCGATGTGCTAATTTTTTTTCAACCGAACGGAATTCAATTGCAAGCAGGTCCTTTTCGTAAAGATTACGATAGATATTGTATTTAGCACTGTATCGTCTGAATACATGAGGATAGAAAATGTCGATTAGTTGAATTATCAATACAGAGCTCCGATTACTTATTAATAAGATTTTTCAATTCAATTGCTGCGGCTGTAATATTATCGCTGCCAAAAATTGTGGAACCTGCGACAAAAACATTACAACCTGCTTGAGAAATGGCTTCGATGTTTCCATTATAAATACCGCCATCGACTTCAATAAGAAAATCATAATTTTTCTCTTTTCTGATTCGATCGAGTGCAGCTATTTTATTGATCGACCTTTCAATAAATTTTTGACCTCCGAAACCGGGATTAACAGACATTACTAACACCATATCTAAGTATTCCAGCACTTCTTCTAATGTATCTACTCGGGTTGATGGATTGAGTGCCACTCCCGCTTTTATTCCCCTGCTCTTAATGTATTCAATTGTTCTGTGAAGATGCACTACTTCTTCTTGATGAACGGTAATATAATCAGCACCTGCTTCAATGAATTTGTCTATTAAATTATCCGGATTTTTAACCATCAAATGAACATCAATCGGTAAGTTTGTAATTCGATTTACTGCCTCGACAACCATTGGTCCGAATGTAAAATTCGGAACAAAATGGCCGTCCATTATATCGCAATGAATAATATCTACATTTGCCAGCTCCACGTAACGTATTTGCTGAGATAAATTTGTAAAGTCAGCCGATAAAATTGAAGGTGCCAGTAATTTTTTTTTAGCATTCATAATTTTCTCAATTAATTTTGAATCAGAACTACGTTAACACTATCCCCTACGCTAACGAGGCTATTTTCCGAAGGCTGCTGGTCAACAACAGTATTCGGTAAATAATTAGATGAATGGATGTATGTTTTAAAACCAATCCTGAGTGAATTTCGTTTTAATATTGCTTCGGCTTCCGATAAAGATTTACCGATCAGTCTCGGAACCCGCACTTTACCAATTTGAGGACCGATACTTACTTTCAATTTAACTTTTGTACCCACCGGAATCGATACACCTTCAGTGTATTCCTGTTCGGCAATTGTCCCTGCGGGTAATTCTGATTCAACTTCAATAAGTGTATCGACCTGTAGCCCCATTCTTTCAAGTGTTATACGTGCGTCACGAACAGACTTATTGATTAAGAACGGCATCTGCACTTTCTGAAGTCCTCCACTTACAGTCAGGTAAATTTTCCGTCCAGCTTTGACAACTGTATTTGGTCTGGGATTCTGAAAAATGACATGGTCTTTCGGGTAAAATTCGTCATATCTTGAACGGTTTATAATCGGTTCCAGATTGCTTCTTTCAATAATTTCTATCGCTTTATTTTTATGCAATCCAACTACGTTTGGAACCTGATATTCATCGGCGCTAACAAGGTAAGGCATTATAATCTTGTCGACCACGAAAAATATTACTGCAAATACCAATATCACAGTTAATGATTTGGTAAGTAAACTTTTCATCCAATTTTTCATATGATTTATCTATTTTAGAAACAAAAATAATAAACTTTGGAATGATTTTGTTTCCTCTTTTTGAGGATAATGACAAAATTTAATTAGTTATTTTAATAAAGGAATTAGTATGAAAAAGATAATTTTAATATTTGAAGATACTGGTTTTCTGGATTTATTACCAATTTCATATTTAAGGCCAGTTTACGAGTTACGATCCGGCATCTTAAGTTTGCTCTCAAAAATTGAGTATGCTTTTGAAGGCAGTGAAATTTATCTATTCTGCCGTAAGTATCTGGAAGAAAATTACAGAGAAAAAAAGAAGAATTACCGCATAAACTTACTACCCGAAACTAATGAAGTAGTATTGTTGAATGGACGAGTTTTGATGAATAGAAAACTTCATCAGGAAATCGGTAAATTACAAGTCGGCGAAGCTTTGAAATACGATGAAGATTTAATAGCTGCCGTTATCGATGCGGGAAATATTAAAAATATTTTTGACGAAGAATTTCTTCCCCATTTCGATAATGTGAAGTTTAAGTTTAAGGCTATCGAAACGGAAATTATCAAATATCCGTGGGATCTTGTAAATAGTAATGGAAAGGAAATAGAGAACGATTTCAAATTGCTCCAAAAGCGTTCGAAGAAAGTCAGGTCTGCCGTACATCCTAAGTTCAAAAAGGTCGAATTGCAACACAAGAAATTGATTCATATCGATAAAGGAGTGAAAATCGAGCCGTTTGTTTTCGTCGATGCTTCAGAAGGTCCTGTTTTTATTGATGAAAATGTTCATATAATGTCGAACAGCGTTATCAAGGGACCAGTTTTTATCGGAAGAAATTCAATCATAAAAGCCAATAGTACCATTTATCAGGCAACATCGATCGGGCAATATTCAAAAGTTGGCGGCGAAGTTGCAGAATCGATCATTCATTCCTATTCAAATAAGCAGCACGGCGGTTTCCTCGGACATTCCTATCTGGGTAGCTGGGTTAATCTCGGCGCCGGTACTAACAATAGCGACCTTAAAAATAATTATGGTACGATTACCGTAACATTAAATAATAAAAAGATTGATACCGGCTTACGCTTTCTTGGATTAATAATGGGTGATCATTCAAAAAGCGCAATCGGGACAAAATTTAATACTGCTACCGTATGCGGAGTAATGTGTAACATTTTCGGTGACGGTTTTCCACCTAAATTCATTCCTTCTTTTACTTGGGGCGGTGTTAACGAAAGAACTCTTTTTGAAATAGAAAAGTCTATCGAAGTTGCGCGTATTGTCACAGCTCGCCGTAACGTTGAATTTACTGAAACAGATGAAAAATTATTACGGAAAGTGTTTGAGCTTTCAAAGGATGAACGCAAATTTTAATGCTATGTACAAAAATTACTTATATCTATTAAGAGCAGTTGTTGAACTCAATGAATTGATAAAAAATCATTCGATAAGAGAAATTTATACCCAGGAAAAAGATAAATTGTTTATCTCAATTCCCGACCAAAATTTCGAAAAAAAACATTTAATTATTTCAGCCAATCCTCAAAAGCCCTATTTAATTGTCAGGAACAATCACTCGAAAGCAAAGAAGAATTACAAAAATTTCTTTGAAGAATTTTTGCCGTCTAAAATTAATTTAGTCGAAATTGCCGACAACGATCGAATTATCAGATTCTCGTGCGATAATTTTTATATCTACTTTTTGGTTCGGGGTGCAAATACGAATATCATTCTTATGGACTTAAATAACAACCTCTTCCCTTTTAAGAAAATCGAAGAAGAGAAATTGAAAATCGTTAGTGAAGAATTTCAAAAATGTCATTTTGTCTCTTCATACGATCATATTTTAAAAGATCTGCAGGTTATGAATGACGAAGATTTGTTGAAGACATATAAATTTATCGACAGGAAAATTCAAACAGAATTTTTGACTAAAGGTGTTGAATTAAAAACAGTCATCACTGATTTCCTGTTTAATGAAATTATTGTTGCTCGAGATGATTCAAACGCCTCAATAATTTTCCAACCTTATGTTGTTGATGACGCAGAAATAATAGGTAAGTTCGATACTTATCAGGATGCAATAAATGCTTTTGTGTCTAATTATTATTCACTTTCAAAAGAGAAAGTATTAACGGCGAACATAAGAAAATTTGTTAATAATGAACTGGAACGGCTCAGTGCGAAATTGAATAACCTGAAGGCTCGCATCGAGATTGGTTCGAGAGAGGATGAATATGCAAATTATGGCAATCTGCTTCTAATAAACATTTCTGCACTTAAAAAAGGACTCGATAAAATTCAAGTCAAGAATTTTGAGGGTAAAGAGGTAACAATTAAACTGGATCCAAAACTTACTCCCCAAAAGAATATCGAGAGATATTTCGACAAAGCTAAATCTGAAAAAATCGAATACGAAAAATCGATAGAACTTTACAATGAGTTGAAGAATAAATTTGACTATCTTAAAAACGTTGACAGAAAACTCGAGAACGATCTTTCCTTAGATGAACTGGAAAATATCGAAAAACAATTAGGGATTAAAAAGAAAATGGAATTACAGGATAAATCGCAACCGAATTTCAGGCATTTTTTAGTCGACGGAAAATATCATGTTTATGTGGGAAAAGATAGTAAGAATAATGACGAGCTTACATTACGGTTTGCTAAACAAAATGATTACTGGTTTCATGCAAGGTCAGTTTCAGGTTCGCATGTGGTATTGCGTGTTGATAATCCGAAAGAACCTGTTCCAAAATCGGTTTTAAAAAAAGTCGCATCGCTCGCTGCATATTATAGCAAAGCTAAAAGTGCAGGGCTGGCACCTGTCAGTTACACTTTTAAAAAATATGTAGTTAAGAAAAAAGGGATGGAGGCTGGTAAAGTTGCATTATTAAAAGAAGAGGTACTTCTGGTTAAACCTGAAATACCTCCTGAATGCGAAACAGTTGATTAATGCTATTTGGGGCGAATACCAGGTGCATAGGGAAATTCAAGACTTTGATAATACTCGAGTGTTTTATCGGGTTTTTCGAAACCTTCCTGCACTGGTAGTTTTGAAAATTTCTGGAAATACAATACGCAGGCATTACGCCACCAGATTGCTTCATCTTCTTGAATTTTCATTAACATAGCAACATGATTAAATCGCTCGTTGTCTATCATGCCTTTCAGTTTATTCCATTTTTTACGCATCGACCTTACTGAATCTACGCCAGCATAGTAATGATTGCATAATTCTTCCCATAGAGTTTTTCCAGATTTCAATTTATAATTCCATGGGACATGATGAAACCAGAGTAAATATTTTTCCGGACATTTCTCAAGTGAATTAAAAATTTCAGAAACTGGAGAATGATACTGACTGACTGCATTTGATCCGTTTATTGTTCTGTCGAAACCAATTCCGATACTGTCAGCGCGGTGGTAATAAACCGAAGTCCAATCAGCACGAGGTTTATCTTTTATCCAGGGAGCAGGCCCATAATGATGATCCCATCCCATAATATGATGCAGACCAAGTGGAGTCATATAATTAACTGTGTTTTCACGTGACTGCATCATAATTTCTTTAATTAAATGAACAGTTTCACTGTTATTATTAAATGTAAGACGAATCCATTCCTCTGCAATCTCATCCGACGTAAGATTGTGATTCCATGCAATTCTTCCGAAAGCATACCAGTTAGCCTGCCCGAATAGATGTCCTGTCCAGTTTCTTTCGTTCCCGATGTTGGAAACGCCTGCAATTCCAGTCAGGTTCTGGTTATCTAAAGAACCGTCAATAACTTTTGCAACAGTGGAGCCTTCGCCCCGAGCGTAAGTATCGGAATTGAGGGATTCTTCAAAAAGTGGGGCAAGGTAAACGAGATGTGTCCCCTGTCCTAAGTATTCCTGCGTAATCTGAAACTCCATCATTAACGATGTTTGGGGCATTGCACCGAAAAGTGGATGAAAAGGTTCGCGTGGCTGAAAATCAATTGGTCCGTTTTTAACCTGTATCAATACATTCTTTCTGAACTTTCCATCGAGAGGTTTAAATTCGTTATATGCCTGTTTGGCGCGGTCTTCGGGCACATTATTATCGTAAACGAAAGCACGCCACATTACAACGCCGCCATATGGGTGGACAGCTTCTGCTAACATGTTGGCACCATCAGCATGGTTCCTCCCATAATTCTGAGGGCCGGGTTGTCCTTCAGAATTAGCTTTTACCAGGAATCCACCAAAATCAGGAATTAAATCGTAAATTTCCTTTGCTTTTTCTTTCCACCATTGACGCACATCTGGATTCAGTGGATCAGCTGTAGGCAAATTCCCGATTTCCATCGGCGCACTGAATCTTGCTGTTAAATATACTTTTATTCCATAGGGTCTAAATACTTTTGCTAATGCTGCAACTTTTATCAAGTATTGTTTTGTGAGTACCAACGAATTTGCATTCACATTTGTCAGTACAGTACCGTTAATGCCTATCGAAGCGTTTGCTCTGGCGTAATCTTTATATCGCGGATCAATGTAATCGGGAAGAAGATGCCAGTTCCATATCGAAAACCCTGCATACCCTCTTTCAACTGTCCTATCCAGATTATCCCAATGATTTAAGAGTCTCAGTTTTATTAATGGTGTTTCCACAATGTTGAGATTATCGATTTTACTATGCGTCTGTAAAAGGCGAATAAAGTGAAACGTTCCATATAAAACACCGATATCTTCATTGGCTGTTATTAAAATTATTTTCTTCCCTTCAATTTCAATTGACTTTATTATATATCCTTCTTTACCCAGCGTTTTTAATTTTGTACTAATTTCAGAAGGCAAATTTGTGCTTAGTTTATTAAAATTGCCGGCAACTATTATATTTGAGCACAATTTATTGACCGGCCATATTTTATTTCCCAGCAATCCTTTCAAAGCAATTTTCAACTCTTCTTCTGCTGCTTTAATGCTCTCTGAATCGCCTTTGAACAAATATCCTTTGATTTGTTGCAAGTATTTTTCAAGTAATGCAGGATTATCTATTTTATTATATCTAAGCCAGAGATTGTATCCATCTTCAGCATACGTGATATGAAATGAAAAAATAATTAGCAGAAACAGGAAAGAGTACTTCATTTATTCATCCTCTATTTCATTTCATTTACAATCTTAAGGACTGCATCAAATGCAGGTTTGGGTTTAAGGTTCCTGTCAAACAAAAGAGGATATGAAGTTCTTCCGAAAATGGGCCAATTATTAAGCCACGAATGTCCGTCGTGAATTCCCCAGAATGTAACACGAGTTATTGAATCGTGGTATTTTAGAAAAGTTCTGAATAGTTCAGCATATCTATTAGCAAGGACAGTTTGCATTGAATCTGGCAAACCATCTGGATAAGGATTGTATTTTTTTTGCAGTTCAAAACTTTTGGTTATTTCGGCGCCAGTATAGTTATCTGGTGTAGGAAGAATATTTATGTCGAGTTCAGTAATCATAATTTTTAAGCCGGTTGCAGAGTATTCTTTTAAACTTTCATCAAGTTCGTCCAGACCTGGATAGTCTAAACCCCAATGTCCCTGCATGCCAATACCATGAATTTTAATTCCCTTTTCGAGCAACTTTTTAATCAGTTTAATTATACCGTCTCTTTTGGCTTTGTGCCATGTATTGTAATCGTTATAATAAAGTTCGGCATCTGGATCGGCCTCGTGTGCAAATTCGAATGCTTTTTCGATAAAGTCTTCTCCAATAATTTCCAGCCATTTACTTTTTCTTAAACTACCATCTTCGTCTACAGCTTCGTTTACAACATCCCACCCTTTAATTTTTCCTTTGTATCTGCCAACGACAGTAGAGATATGTTCTTTTAATCTAACAAGTAGTTCTTCCCTGCTGAGATAATTACCTTTGTCGTCTTTAAAAACCCAATCGGGAGTTTGATGATGCCAGACTAATGTATGTCCTACGATAAACATCCCATTCTTTTGACCAAATTCTACTAATTTATCAGGAAGGTCGAAATTATATTTGTTTGGCTCGGGATGAACACGTTCCCATTTAAGCATATTTTCCGGTGTTATGGTACTAAATTGTTTAGCAGCAAGTTGCAGCGCTTGTGGTTCTTTACCTGCTGCTTGAAAATCACTGATAGCACACCCAATGAGAAAATAATCTTTGTATGCATCTTTGAGAGTTTGAGAATAGAGCATTGCTGGAAGAGTTGTGATTACTAACAATGAAAATAAAATTGAAGCTGTCGATGACTTCATTAGTCCCCCACATTATTTTTATAAATTTGTTGCCTCAAGATTAAGAAAATTTTCGAAAATATACTTTAAAACTTTTGAGTAAAATTATTTTTGCCATAGTGTAAATTTTACCTAAATGATAAAACTAAAGTAGAACTATAAAGAATTATTGAACCAAACGAAAAAATTAAAGTATTGAAAATATTTTCAAAAAATAGTCATAAGAATATCAACTAAATAAATGGAGATGGTAATAAGAATTTCTGCTGCATATTTTAATATAAATAAGAGTAAAATCTGGTAACCCAAATTCAGTTTTCGGGTGTGAGCTTTTTTTCCTATTTTTGAAATAATTTAATACGAGAAGTGCATTGACCGATAAAGCTATTAAAAAAATACTCATTATAAAATTACGTGGTATTGGCGACGTTGTTTTATCGACTGTGGTGCTCGACGATCTGTTGAATTTTTTTCCTGAAGCTCAAATCGATTATTTGACCGATAAATCTTCTGCAAACTGGCTGAAAGGACTTACACAGGTTAATACTGTATTAGTTTATCCAAAGTCGGGGATGCTTAATAAACTTAAATTGATAACTGAGATTCGCAAAAAAAAATATGATATCGTTTTTGATTTTTATTCTAATCCCTCCACCGCTCAAATTACATTTTTAAGTGGTGCTGAATACAGAATTGGATTTCCGTATCGAGGCAGAAAATATGCTTATAATCTTTACGGTCCAAATGAAAGAGGTAAGTACCATGCCGCCGAACTTCATCTCGAAGTACTTAAATCGGTTGGTATACCTGTAAAGAATAATTCCAAACTTTATTTTTACTATAGTAAAGATGACGAAAATTATGCAGAGGAATTTTTGTTACGAAGCAATTTAAATGACAAAGTTATAGCTGGCATTTCACCTACAGGTGGATGGCAGTCGAAGAGATGTCCCCCGGAAAAATTAGCCGAACTTGTCAGAACACTTAACAAAAAATATAACATTCCATTGTTGATTCTCTGGGGTCCGTCGGATTACGAGGATGCAATTAAAATTAAAGAAATAGTTGGGGATAGTGCACATCTATCACCTCCTACAACAGTCGAACAAATGGCAGCGTTGATGAGCAAATGCGCTTTTATTGTTGCAAACGACAGCGGACCGATGCATATTTCAACTGCAATTGGAACTCCTGTGCTTTCGCTGCATGGACCGACAAATCCTTTGCATCAGGGTCCTTTTGGCAGCAAACATGAATATATTGTTCTAAACGAACTGGAATGCATTATGTGTAACCTGCTCGTGTGTCCGAAAAATCAGGAGTGCTTTAGAGATATAAGCGAAAAGCTATTTCTCACTAAAGTTGAAATCCTCCTCAATAAAAACAGTATACGGATTTAAGTTGAAAAGAATTGAGATATTGCTAAAGAAATTGCTTCTCAAACTTTTTTTAATGCTGAGGCAAAAAGAAGGACAGACAAAAGCACCGCATTTGACCGATAAATCGAGAGTAGTGATTATAAGACTGAACCGAATTGGAGATGCCCTTACTTCAACACCTTTTCTTGAACTGTTGAAAAGGAATTATAATTGTAATCTTACACTTGTTTGTTCTAAATCAAATCATTTTATATTCTGTCAAAAAGGATTGGTAGATAATCTGATAGTCTATGATAAAAAACAAAATAATCTAACTAAAATCATCCGCATGATTTCGGATATTAATCCCGATCTTTTGATAGATTTGCACGACGATGTCTCCTTTACGGTTAGTATGATTATTGCGTTCTCGGCGTCAAGATGTAAAATGGGCTTTTATAAACAAAATCATAAATTGTTTAATTTACTGATTCCCAGACCCGACTCAAAAGTTTACCATATTGTCGATCGTAACCTTGCATTTGCAGATGCACTCGGTATTCGTTACAACAAAGACGAAATTAATATTATTTATAAACCAGATTTAGCTTCTATTTCTATTGTCGATAATTTCTTAAAGAAAAATAACCTCCGAAATAGATTTCTTACAGGTATTAATATTTCAGCGGGCAGCGACGCAAGATTTTGGGGTGTTGAACGTTACCAGAAATTAATCGATTATTTAAGTAAATACGACACCAATATTCTACTACTTACAGATAAAAAAGATCTGGAAAAAGCTAAAGCAATATCTAAGGGTAAATGGATTATTTTTCAGGACGACAGTTTTGATGTATTTGCAGCGATGGTCGGTTCTCTCGATTTTTTATTTACTCCCGATACTTCAATAGTGCACATTGCTTCAGCTTTTGAAGTTCCTCTCTTCGGTCTTTACGTAAAGTACAAAACCGAAGATATAATTTGGTATCCTTATAAGTCGAAATACGAAACAGTTATAACAAAAAATGCGAATTTAAGTAGTGTCGATTTTGAAACTGTAATAGAAAAATTAAAACCCTTTTTTGAGAGTATTTACTATGAAAAAAATTCCTGATTGTAAAAATTTTAGCGGATATAAACCATGTTTCCCTTATCACAATTGTCTCGAAGACGGCTGCAAGGAGGAACGGAAGTTCGGGAAAAAAATATTGATAATAAATCTCGACGCAATGGGCGATGTTTTAATGACGACAGCGCAACTTCCGGCCATTAAAAGAAAATATCCGGTTTCGACGATTTACTGGATTACGCTGAAAAACGCCGTAAGAATCCTCGACAATAATCCTTATATCGATCGCGTTTTTCCATTCGACTTTGAAAGCATACTGATTCTCAATGAAATGGAATTCGATATAGTAATGAATGTCGATAAATCGATGCGGTCAGGCGCCCTTGCCATGCAGCTTAAAGCAAAAGAAAAACTCGGTTTCGGAATAAATGAAAACGGGCAAATCATACCTTTGAATAAAGGTGCAGAATATAATTATATGCTGGGTCTCGACGACAATCTAAAATTCAAAATTAATCAGAGAACTGGACAGGAATACCTGGCAGAAACTTTTGAACTCGACTATCAACGCGATGAGTATGTCTTTAATTTTAACGACGAAGAACAAATGTTTATTGAAAATTATAAGAAAGAAATTGGAATTATGCCGGATGACGAAATAATCGGTTTTAATACCGGCTGCTCTCTCCTGTATCCCAATAAGAAAATGACAATTGAACAACATATTGTGCTGATTGAAAAATTTTTGTCTTTTAACCGATTTAAAATTATGCTTCTTGGAGGACCGGAAGACACAGAAAGGAATAAAACAATAGCAGAGTATTTCAAGGGAAAAATAATAAATACTCCCACTAACGAAGGCTTACGACGCGGCGCCTGCTACGAAAGTGTGCCTGAGGTTATAATAACCGGGGACTCGTTTGGAATGCATCTGGCAATAGCACTCAAAAAATATGTTATTGCATGGTTCGGCTTGAGTTGCTGGACAGAAATCGACCTCTACGACAGAGGAGTCAAACTATATCCAGAAGGACTTTTCTGCGCTCCCTGCTGGAAAAAAGAATGCCCCTATAATCTTGAGTGTATTCAAATGATTGATCTCGAAAGAATCGTCAAAGAAACGGTCGATTACTTCGACAGAAAAAAATGAAACGAATCGATATCATGCACATGCATGCAGAAAAAAGAATTTTAGTGCTCGATGGAGCAATGGGTAGTTTACTTCAGCAATACGGCGCAGCAAGCGATAAGTACTTATGGTCTTCTTTATCAAATTTGAAAAACCCTGAAATAGTGAGAAAAATACATAAGGAATATATCGACGCGGGAGCTGATATCATTACTACAAATACATTCAGGACTAATCCAGCAAGCGTTAAATTATCTGGTCATTCAATTTCAGTCGAGGAATTTGTAAGGATAAGCGTAAATCTGGCAATTGAAGCAAGAGAAGATAGAAATGTTATTATCGCTGGATCTAATGCGCCTGCAGAAGATTGTTATCAGAAAGAACGTACTCTGTCAAAAGACGAATTGGAATACAATCATAAAAAACATATTGAATTACTCTGGGAAAGCGGCGTGGATATAATCTGGAACGAAACTCAAAGCCATTTAGATGAAATAGAAATCATTTGTAATTTTTGCCACAGTCAAAATCTTCCGTATGTAATTAATTTATTTTATGATAACCAGTTGAATCTTTTAAGTGGTGAAAGCCTAAGGGACGCTGTCAAAGTTGTTGCAACTTTTAAACCGACTGCAGTTGGATTCAATTGCATTAAGCCAGAACTTTTTCTTGATAAGATAAAGCCTGATTTATTAGTTGACAGGTGGGGATTTTATCTTAATTGCGGTAGTGGAGAGTATACCGACGAATCAATTTCGTGTGGCATAAGTCCAGAATATTATCTCAGTTTGATTAAACCCCTTCTCGAATTGAAGCCGTTATACGTCGGCTCTTGCTGTGGTTCCTCGCCTTCTCACACAAAAATAATAAAGGAATATATTGATGAAGTATATCGAAATTAAAGCGCCTGCAAAGATTAATATTGGACTTAGAATCCTTTCGAAAAGAAGCGATGGTTATCATAATCTTCATACACTCTTCTATCCGATAAACGACCTCTTCGATGAAATTATTATAAAAAGACAGGAAGAGTTTGAATTTAGTACGAATACAGAAGAATTGAATACCGACGATAATTTAATAGTAAAAACTGTACAATTGCTCGGTGATTATTCTAAGAAAAAGATTGGAGCCAGTATTATATTAAATAAAAAAATTCCAATTGGAGCAGGACTCGGCGGAGGCAGTTCGAACGCTGCTGCAGTTTTAATTTCTCTGAATGAAATGTTTGCTCTCAATCTTAGTTATAATGAACTCATTGAACTTGCTCTTAGATTGGGGTCGGATGTTCCATTTTTTATCAAAGCCAAACCAGCTATTGGTTATTCAAGAGGCGAGGTTTTGAAGCATATTGATTTTGAAATAGAAAATCCGATATTAATTGTCAATCCCGGAATTCATATATCAACAAAAGAAGCATTTAACAATATTGTGCCGTTTAATTGCGAACTTGATTATAAAAGTGTTATTGTTAATGGTAAGCCGAATTATAAGGCAATGAACGAACTGGTAAATGATTTTGAAGAATATGTATTTAATAGATATCCGGAAATTGCTGAACTAAAAGAAAAATTTTATCATTATGGTTGCTTATTTGCGCAAATGACTGGAAGCGGTTCGACGGTCTATGGCATATTTGAGAATCAATACGATGCCATGAAAGTCATTCAAGATATTCCTCAAACCTACTTTTATCATTTAAGTAATTGTCCGGACTAATCTGAAAAATGTCGTATGATTTTGACTGAAAATTATATTCAAGCGATATGATGAAGCAAGATCCCGGGGTTTTCCCTGCCAATCTCGACGGACTTTCTGCAGTAATAGTTCCACCGAGACGTTCTATAATTTCTTTTACTAATGCAAGTCCCAGCCCGCTTCCTTCGTGCTTGCTCCGTATTACATTCGAAGCCCTGTAAAACTGTTGGAAAATATTCGGTAAATCTTCTTTTGGGATACCGATACCGTTGTCGCATATTTCAATAAATAATTTGTAATCGTTTTCTCTGAGTAGAATTTCGATAATGCCACCTTCGTTGACGTACTTAATTGAATTAGCAATTAGATTTGAAAAAGCCAGTTCAAGAAGAGTTATGTCCGATTTAATTATTTTCTTCGATTCCCTGATATCTTTCACACTCAAATCGATCGATTTGGCTTTAATAGTTTCCTCCATTTTATTGATTTGACCAATGATCAGTTCATATATATCGATCTCTTCCGACGAACGGATGTCGAGCAATTTAAGTCGGGATAATCGTAAAATGTTATTGAGCAGTTGTAGGGTTTCATCTGTTCTTAATTGTGCCCTTTTTAATTTATCTCTTATTTCTGAATTAATATCTCCCAAAAAGTTATTCAGAATCAAATCTATTATTGATTTTATTGCAGTTACAGGAGTTTTGACTTCGTGTATAATTCCTATGGTGTATTTTTGTTTTGCTTTTTCGGCTTCGTCGAGGCGTTGTAAAGTATCCCGCAATTGTTGCTCGCGCTTGTAGAGTTGTCTTACTATATTATTTGCGAGATAGACGCTTATAAAAATCATTGCGGTAAATGTTATTAAACTCAGGATATCATAAGCCATCGTATGAGGTATTCTTACGTCGTATAAACCACTTATCAAATGTGTTTCGATAATACCTAAATTTTGCATTATAGTTAAAAAAGACAACGTAAGGCAAATGATGCATGCCATAATGTAGACTACATATGCCGGGAGTATTAAACTTCCGATAATCATATGAAATATAAAAAATAAATAAAGAGGCGATTCGATGATTCCTGTATAATAAACAAGTATCATTAATGCAATCAGGTCGAGAATCATTTGAATCAAAGAAAGATGCAGACTATTGAAACTCGATACATCACATTTAATGTAGGCGCGTAGTTTATAAAGGATAATATTGTACGAGAGAATTGAAATTATAATGATGGATATAGCAATTTTCTGAAGATTACTAAACTGAAAGTTGAGTAAAAATTCACCAGCTATTAGAAAAAGCAATAGAGAAATTACGGCAAAGTAGCGGAGTCTGATAAACCAGAGATTTCGAATGCGAATTGCTCGCCAGAATTCCCCGTAATTTTTAGCCCATTCTGGTATCAGAGCTTTCATTTAATTATGAAGGTGGTCTCAAATTCCTCAGTAAAATATTGAATTAATACTTAAATAAAAAGCCCGTCCACTACTGAAGGACGGGCTTTTATTATCAAGCGATATATCTTCCCCGTTTTACATAATGAGTATGAAGAAGTTTGTGAGATAAATGACTGCAAGGTCCTTCTGTCAAAAATTCTTTGTAAATCCTGATTACATTCGGATTTTCGTGCGACTTTCTGATTTCGAGGGATTCATCTTCTGCATAGATTGCTTCGGCTCTCTTCATACGTATTTCTGGAGTTGTAGGAATTGGTTGACCGCCACCGCCGAGGCATCCACCCGGGCATGCCATAAATTCAATAAAGTGACACTCGGAGAATTTACCGCCTGATTTAATATCTTCCATTATTTTTTTTGCATTTGCAGTTCCGTGGGCTACAGCAACTTTTAGTGTAGCACCTTTCAACCAGTCCCAATCCGGAATTAAATGTTTAATTAAATCAGGTACTTTACCCACTTTATTACCAATCGGAATTTCCATATACTTAATTCCTTCAAATCCGCGTAAAGGAATAATGTTGGCTCGTTCGAAAATGTCCTCGGTTTTGTTTCCAGTGACGAATTCAACCACAGATCTTAATGCAGCTTCCATTACCCCACCAGTTGCACCGAAAATGAGTCCAGCACCGGAAGCTTCGCCGAAAGGAGAATCAAAATTGCTCTTCGGCATTTCTGGTAAGTTTATTCCTGCTTCTTTAATCATTCGAGCCATCTCACGCGTGGTCAAACCGTAGTCGACATCTTTGTACCCGCTTGAATTCATTTCCGGTCGATTGCACTCGAACTTTTTAGCTGAGCATGGCATCAATGCTACAGAGACAATATTTGCCGGATCAATACCTACCTGTTTTGCATAAAATGTTTTAATCAATGCACCAAACATTTGCTGAGGTGATTTTGCCGAGCTTAAATTGTCGAGATATTCCGGATAATAATGTTCGATAAATTTAACCCATCCAGGCGAGCAGGAAGTAAATTGCGGAAGTGCAACTTTTTCCTTTTTGACCAATGCATTGTAAAGACGGAGAATTAATTCAGTACCTTCTTCGATGATCGTGAGGTCAGCTGCAAAGTTAGTATCGAATACTTTATCGAACCCAATTCGCCTAAGAGCAGTGTTTAATTCTCTTGTCATAGAAGTACCGGCTGGAAGTCCAAATTCTTCGCCAATTGCGGCGCGTGGCGACGGTGCAGTTTGAATGACTACATGTTTGGTTGGATCGTCAATTGCCTCCCAGATTGCATCTGATGGGTCGTTTGCTCGCAACGCAGCTGTGGGACACCGGTTAATGCATTGTCCGCAATTTATGCATATTACATCTGCAAGTGGCTTTTCGAGGAAAGTGCCTATATGTGTTTTATCGCCTCTACCTATGGCTTCTAAAACACCAACTTCCTGCAAATCAATACAGGTACGTACACATCTTTTACAAAGTATACATTTACTCATATCTCTTACGACTGAGTACGATGAATTGTCAACTTCGAAACGTGGCTTGTCGATGTGTCCGAAAGTATAAGTATCTACACCATATTCCTTTGCCAAGTTTTGCAATTCGCAATTTCCATTGCGAAAACATGAATAGCATTCGCCATAGTGTTCGCTCAGCAGCAAGTCGATAATATGTCGGCGAGCTTTTCGAACCATTGGCGAAGATGTCTTAATTTTTATCGGTGAAGTAATCGGGAAGGAACAGGCAGCCTGAAGCGTACGCATCCCTTCAACTTCAACTACACATATTCGGCAGACACCAGCAATGCATAAATCATCATGATGACAAAGTGTTGGTATCGATATGCCAACTTTTTTGCAGGCTTCTAATATTGTTGTACCTAACGGAACGGAAATTTTCTTTTCGTTTATTTCAACTGAAACAGTACCGCCAATACCAGTGATGTCTTCGGGAATTGGCACGCTGTGTGGTACTTGACTTATGGGTGCTCTGAAATCTCCTTTACTTTCCATTTCGACCTCCGTTTCCGTTAAAGATTTCTTCTTTGAAATTTTCCAGTATCGATATAAAAGCATTTGGACTCGATTGACCGAGGCCGCATTTAGAAGCTACTTTCATCGTTTCGCCCAACTCTTTTAGTTTATTGATATAACTAAATGTATATTCACCTTTTTCTATCATTTCGATACCTTCTAACAACTTAGTATTTCCAATGCGACAGGGAGTGCACTGACCGCACGATTCTTCAACAAAAAATTCCATGAAGTTTTTCAATACATGCAGCATATTTCTGTTTTCGCCAAAGATCATAATCGATCCACCAGTAGCAGCATCTTCATATGCAAGGCTACGATTGAATTGTGATTTCGGTATACAGATGCCAGAAGCTCCTCCCACTTGAACAGCTTTAACAGATTTTGCTCCGACTATTTCAAGCAGTTCATTTATTGTTGTTCCCCACGGCAATTCGTAAACACCAGGACGTTCACAATCACCTGATACTGAGAAAAGTTTCGAACCCGTAGATTTGTCAGTTCCATATTTCTTAAACCATTCTCCCCCTTTAAGAATTATATGAGGAACCGATGCAAGAGTTTCTACGTTGTTAACAACGGTTGGCTTACCCATGTAACCGGTGTTGACAGGATATGGTGGTCGATTTCGGGCTTCACCGCGATTGCCTTCGAGAGATTCAATTAATGCTGTTTCTTCACCGCAAACATAAGCTCCTGAGCCAAGTCGGATTGTAATGTCGAAATTGAATCCGTCTTTGCCAAGTATATTTTTCCCGAGTAAATTATCTTTTCTCATAGCCTCCAAATAATCGTATAAAGATTGGAACATATATTCATATTCTCCGCGCAGATAAACTATTCCTTCAGTTGCTCCAATTGTATAAGCGGCAATTACCATTCCGTCGAAAACGAGCTCGGGATATTCAAGCAAAAGCACTCTGTCTTTGAAAGTGCCGGGTTCGCCTTCGTCGGCATTACAGATTATATATTTTTTATCGGATTTAGCCGCTGCTACCATATTCCACTTAGTAGCTGTAGGAAAACCTGCTCCGCCCCTGCCTTTTAATTTTGATTCTCTTAGTTCGAAAAGAATTTCTTCACGCGATTTTTCGAGTGCTTTTTTAATTGCCTCCCCCCTTTTGTATTCAGAAAAGATGACGATGCCATTTCTTTGTTTTTTCTCCATAGCTTACCTCACTTTAATTCACTCAGAATTTGAACGGCTTTTTCGGGTGTCAATTTTGTATATACTCTTTCATTGACAATCATTGCCGGACCCTGGTCGCACATTCCTAAACAGTTGGCATATTCGAGCGTGAATTTATTATCCTTTGTTGTTTGACCGAATTTAATGCCGAGTTCTCTTTCGATAGCTTTAGCAACTGCTTCCTTGCCTTGCATATCGCAGGCGATGGTTCGACATAGCCTGACGATATATTTCCCTTTAGGTGTTGTACTCAGAAACGAATAAAAAGTAATTACACTGTAGACTTCGACGGGATGAATATCGAGTAAACGCGCTATCTCCTGCTGAGCAAAGTCGGGGATATACCTATGCTTTCGTTGAATATCCTGAAGTATCGGAAGCAAAGAAGATCTGGAACGACCATATTTTTCGACAAGTCGTTCTATCTCTTCGGTCATTGCATTTTTTTCTAAAACCAGCATCTTATTTCACCTCCTTTGCTTTCAACAAATTATTGACCTTATTAATTAGTTCTGACGGTGAAATCGGTTTTTCTACAAAGTCGTCTACGGGTACCATTTCACTCTTATCGTATTCCATGCCTGTGGCTTTTGAAACCGAGGTGTACATTAAAATTGGGGTTTTAATTCCTTCTTTACGAAATTTTTGAGCAAGATAGAAACCATCATCCGGCTCATCCATCATAACGTCGAGAATAATCAAATCGGGTTTTTGTTCGACGACGATTTTGTAGCCGTCGTGAGGGTTGCCGGCAGTAACTATGTTATGCCCTTGCGATTTGAGTACAATTGAACTGCTGTCGAGGATGTCCGGATCATCATCGATGATTGCAATTAGAGCCATATGTCACTCCTGTAAGTTATTTTATGTTTATGGGTAAATTGATTATAAATGTAGTCCCTTTACCAAATTCGGACTCCACTTCAATTTTCCCGTGATAAGAGTCGACAATTTTTTTGACGATACTCAATCCCAAACCGGTACCGCTAATACCGCGCGTCATTTCATTTTTGGCTCTGTAAAATTCATTGAAAAGTTTTGCTTTTTCTTCTACCTTAAGACCGATACCACTATCACTAATTTTTAGCGCAAGGTAATTATGGGATTTATATAGTTCTATATTAATTTTACCGTTAAGACGATTGTACTTTATTGCATTGCTCAACAGGTTGGTGACCACTCTTGTTATTTCATTATGATCCGCATTTATTAAGGGGAGATTTTCTTCTAGATGTGTTGTAATCGAAATGTTCTTTTTCTTTATGTCGAGTTCGAAAAATTGAATCGAATTTTCGATTATTTCGCGGAGATCGATTTCTTCAATTTCTCTTTGTTTCGTGTTTAATTCAATTCTAGAGATATCGAGAAGATCGTTTACAAGATCGGTTAAGCTTTTGAGGCGTGTAATGGAACGTCTAATATAGTCTTCCTGTTTCTCTGGCGGCAATTGTATCGATTTGTCAATTAATACATTCAAATAACCCTGAACTGCAGCAAGTGGGGCTTTCAGTTCATGTGCGACCATCGATACAAACTGCGATTTCAGCAATTCTATTTTTTTGTATTCTGTAATGTTGCTGATGATTAAAACAACACCAGCAAGACTACCATCGGAATTTGGAATAGGAGTGGTTGAAAATTCCACTATAAGTTCATTATTCGGCTTGAGTTCGATTTGCTGTGAATAACTTTTTAAGTGAAATGTCTCAGAGTCAAAAAGTTTATTTACGGTCTTGACTACTTTTTCCGGAAGTATATTTAATATTTTACTACCTAATTCAATTTCTGTGAGGTCGAGAAACTTGAGCGCGGCATAGTTATAATAGACAAGTTCGGCATTCTTATTTATTACAAGGATGCCGTCGTTAATCGATTTTATTATTGCATTGAGGCGTGATTTTTCGTTTGCTAATTCGAGAAGATTTTCTTCACGTTCCTTTTTCAGTTTTTCCGATTCAAGAATTAATTTACGTTGATTGATGCCCTGCTCGATTTGATAAATTATTTCCTCAGGAGAAAAAGGTTTGGGTATATAGCCGAAAGCACCAAGGCGTGTCGATTCAATAGCTGTATCATAACTTGCAAATGCAGTTGCAATAAAGCACACTGTATTGGGATGGACGGATTTAATTTCCTTGAGTACGGTCAATCCGTCCACATCCGGCATTTTTAGATCGATTATTGCAACATCGAATTCTTTTGACTTACCAAGGCGTATCCCATCTTCACCGTTCGAAGCAGTTTCGACATGGTATCCTTCTTCAACAAGAAGCCGTTCCGTACCTAATCGTAATCCATTTTCGTCGTCAACAATTAATATTTTGGATTTTTCATCCATTAAATAATTTATTACATGTTTTTTAGTTTCGCTATCAATTCCTCAATGACAATTGGTTTATTCAGAATTCCGTCACATTTCAACCATTCTTTTTCTTCGTTTGTAGAAGCGCTGAATTTATAACCTGTCGTATATGGTGCCGAAGTTACAATAAAAACTGGTACGTTGGGGTTTCTTTTTTTAATTCGATGGCATAATATAAAACCTGAATCCATCTCTTCCATTATCAGATCGATTATCGCTACGTCAGGATTTTCTTTTTGGAACAATTCCCAGCCATCGATCCCGTTTTCTGCTGTAATTACTTTATATCCTCTGGATTCTAATAATACTTTGTTCTGTTCTAGTAAATCGATATCGTCATCGACTAACAGTATTTTTTTTACGTCCATTTTAACACCATCCTTTTTAATTCAATATCATATAATTTTGTTTAATAGGTAAAGTCACTTCAAATACAGAGCCTTCGTTTGGTTTGCTTTTGACCGTAATATCTCCACGGTGCATTTTAATAATTCCATACGTAATTGCGAGTCCTAAACCTGTTCCCTTTCCCATTTTTTTTGTAGTAAAGAAAGGCGTAAAAATTCTATTGAGATACTCCGGCTTTATTCCACAGCCTGTATCCATAATGACTACTTTGACTTTGCTATCAGTTCCTGTAATAACAACTGAAAGGACTTTCTCTTTAGAATTTTCCATCGCTTCGCAAGCATTAATAATAATGTTCATAAAAGCTTGTTTGAGCTGGTCGCGATCACACTGTATTTTAATGCCATCAGTTTTATCTTCTACTTTGAGTTGAATATTTGCGAATTCTGTGCGAATTTTAATTAACTGAAGAATCGAGTCGATAATCGACTTGATCTCAATTTCTTCAAGGCAAAGACGTCCCTGTCGCGCAAAGTTCAAAAGGTTCGAAACGATTTTTTTACAACGTTCCGTCTCTTCAATTATTAATTTTAAGTCCTCAATGCTTTGTTTTTCGCCGCCAAGTTTTTCTATTTTTTTCTTTAACATAGAAGCATAGATTAATATAGAACCGAGTGGGTTGTTCAGTTCGTGAGCAACTCCAGCTGCAAGTTGTCCTATGGAAGCAAGCTTTTCGGCATTAGCAAGTTGCTCCTGCGTTTCCCTTATTTCTTTATTAGCTTGTTCTAATTTGTCGATCAAATAAGGCAAACACATATCTTCTTCGGCCAACCCTTTGGCAATAGCAATTGCATATTCCCTGCAAGTTGGATATCCACATGCCCCGCAGTTGAGTTCATCCGACTTGGATAGTTTATTTGAATTTGCCAGTATGGCTCTAATTGTTTCTTCTGGTGGAGTTGGTCTCCGTTGATTTTTGATCGTAAATTTTCTTGAAAGATTAATATCCCGATTGTTGTACAAAGTGCTTTGCCATACTTTTTTGTCAAAAGAATTGATGTCCGATTCGATAAAAGAAATTACTTTTTCTCTACGGGAGTAATAATTTAATTCGGAATCGATGGCAGGACCGTTTATACAACCTTCACAAAAAAGGATGTCCACAAACTTCGATTTTATTTTTCTATCGGCAATCTCGTTGAGAATTTCCTGTACTTTATCTTTTCCTTCAACTACAATAATTTCCTTTTCAAGTATATCACCGTGAGTATCTGTAGTTTTCAGCAACCCGCCCGTAAGCGGATAAGCTTTTCCCATGTAGGCATGAGGTGGATCAAAAGACGACCTTTCAAGCAAATTAAGATCTATCTGTTTTTGTTCAAATATTTGTTTGATTTCTTTGAATGTCAGTACAGCATCAATTGCGTCGTCGACTTCCGGATCGAGGTATTCGCTCTTCTTTGCTATGCAGGGACCAATAAATACAACTTTAATATGGTTGCCGTAATTTTTCTTAAGGAATCGTCCCATTGCTATCATTGGAGATACGACTTCAGCAAGGTTATCGGCAATTTCCACAAAATATTTTGTAATCCAATTATAAATTGCTGGGCAGGGTGAACTAATTATTGTTTTGCCAGGATTGTTTTCGATATAAGTTTTATATTTATCGCTTATAAGGTCGGCGCCGAAAGCTGCTTCGCTTACACGTTTAAATCCGAGTTTTTTAAGAGCTGTGATGAATTGTTTTTCGACTCCTGGAAATGATGCAGGAAAAGAAGGTGCTACAATTGCATAAGTATCGTAACTTGGAAGAAACTCATTGAAAACAATTCCAACATCGTCGAGCACCTGCTTGGCGTTTTGAGAGCACACTTTGACGCAATGCCCGCAGACAATACATCGTTCTTCAATAACTACTGCCTGCCCGTTTAATACGCGTATTGCTCGAGCAGGACATTCCCTGACGCAGGAATAGCATCTTTTACATCTTTGTCCTATGGTTGATACAATTCCCATAGAATCATAATTCTTCTAATATTTTTTTTCTGTTGACATATGTAGTATGCAACAGTTCGTGAGAAAGATGGCTATTCGGTTCACCTAAAAATTCGTTATAAAGTTTTTTGATAGATTCATTCTCGTGAGATTTTCTGTGTTTCATTTTTGCATCAATTTCATAGAGAGCGCGAGCGCGTTTTTGTACTTTTTCCGGTTTTTGATGAATTGGTTGACCACCACCGTTTATGCATCCTCCAGGACATGCCATAACTTCGATGAAATGATATTTTGATTCTCCTTTTTCAATTTGCTCAAGTATACCACGTACATTTCCGATTCCATTTACCACAGCGACATTTACTGTGGAACCGTTAATGTCGACTGAAAATTCTTTTACTCCTTCAAAACCGCGTACGTCTGTCAAATCTACGTTTTCCAGCTCTTTGCCGGAAAGTTTAAAATATGCGGTTCTCAGAGCTGCTTCCATTACTCCACCGCTCGTACCAAATATTGCAGCAGCGCCAGTCGACTCGCCTAAAGGATTATCAAACTCGTCATCCGGCAAATCGTTAAAATCGATACCTGCAACTTTGAAAAGACGAACTAACTCTCTCGTGGTCAGTACTGCATCAACGTCAGGTAATTTTGCTTCGGAAAGTTCTGGTCTGCTGGCTTCAAATTTTTTAACCGTGCACGGCATAATCGAAACGACGAAAATATCTTCGGGATTCAATCCCATCTTTTTTGCATAATATGACTTGACTATAGCACCTTCCATTTCGTGAGGTGATTTACAGGTAGAAATATGATCGAGTAAATGGGGATAATTTTGTTCTGCAAATTTCACCCATCCAGGGCAACAACTTGTGAACATTGGAATAGTTCCGCCATTGCCGAGTCGATTTATTAATTCGGTGGCTTCCTCGAGGATAGTTAAATCTGCACCAAAATTAGTATCAAATACTTTATCGAAACCGAGTCTTCTTAGACCTGTTATTATTTTACCAGTCACATTCGTACCAATTGGAAGATTATATTCTTCACCCAGAGTTGCTCTGACAGCCGGTGCAATCTGAGCAACCGTGAATTTCTTTTTGTCGTTTAATGCATTTACAACTTCTTTTGCATGGCTTCTTTCACGGAGTGCCGCTGTAGGACAAACCAAAATACATTGCCCGCACAGAATACAATCGCTTACATTTAGACCTTTGTTAAATGGAGTTGTTACGTTACTTTTGAATCCCCGGTTTGTAAAATCAATTGCACCAATTTTCTGGATTTCATTGCATGTTCTTACACATCTTCCGCACAAAATACATTTAGCAGGATCGCGTTCCATCGATGGACTTGAAATATCGATTGCGTGGCTTTTCTTTTCGCCTACGTATCTGTGTTCTCTGATATTGTAACGCTCTGATAAATCCTGGAGTTCGCAATTCTTATTTCTAACACAAATCAGACAATCCTGCGGATGATTTTCGATTAATAGTTCTATAATTGTTTTTCTTGCTACTCTTACTCTGGGCGAGTTTGTCTGAACTTTCATCCCCTCTTTAACAGGGAAAGCGCAACTGGGTGTAAGATTTCTCATTCCATCCACTTCTACAACGCAAATTCTGCATGCACCCGAAGGGAATAAATCTTTCATATGGCATAAAGTCGGAATATGAATCCCGACGGATTTAGCTGCTTCGAGTATAGTCATTCCTTCTTCGGCTTTAACTTTTATATCGTTAATTGTTAATTCTATCATAATATACTCCGTTAGAAATTAATTTACTTTAATTGCGTCAAAACGACACGATTCAAAGCACATACCGCACTTGGTACATTTAATCTGAATAATTTGATGCGGCTGTTTCTTTTCGCCTATGATTGCTTCAGCGGGACATTTACGCAAACAGACACCGCAGCCATTACATGCATCCGGATCGATCTCGTATGTTAATAATTCCTTGCATACTTTAGCACTGCACTTTCTTTCGAACAGATGTTCTTCGTATTCTTCCCTGAAGTAGCGAAGACCCGACAATACTGGATTCGGTGCACTCTGACCCAATCCGCATAGCGATGTATCCTGAATAACTTTAGCGAGTCTCTGAAGATGAATAATCCCTTTGAAACGTTGTAGCTGTTCTGTCTTGTCTCCGTTTGTACCGTATCGGACTGGAATTCTTTCAATGATTTCAAGCATTCTTTTAGTACCTTCACGGCACGGTACACATTTCCCGCATGATTCATTTTGAATAAAAGTTAGGAAGAATTTGGCAACATCGACCATACACGTATCTTCATCCATAACAACAAAACCGCCGGAACCCATCATAGCACCAACTTCTCTTAATGATTCATAATCAACTTCGGTATCGAGTACAGAATCAGGCAAACATCCACCCGATGGACCGCCAATCTGTACTGCTTTGAATTTTTTATTGTTCGGAATACCGCCACCTATGTCGAAGACTACCTCTCTCAGAGTAATACCCATTGGAACTTCTACCAGACCGCTATTTACAACTTTTCCGCTCAATGCAAATACTTTTGTGCCTTTACTCGACTTCGTCCCAATGGATGAAAACCATGCCGACCCGATGTTTATGATTGAAGGTACATTTGCAAAAGTTTCTACGTTATTTATCACTGTTGGTTTACCCCATAGACCACTATCGGCAGGATAAGGAGGTCTGGGACGTGGCATGCCTCTTTTGCCTTCGATCGAAGCAATTAATGCAGTTTCTTCACCGCATACAAAAGCGCCTGCTCCTTTTTTAATTTTAAGGTCAAAATCGAAATCGCTATTAAGTATATTTTTACCGAGCAGACCGTATTCTCTGCATTTAAGAATTGCCTCTTCAAGTCTTTCGATTGCAAGCGGATATTCTGCACGACAGTAGATATAGCCGTAAGAAGCACCGATTGCGTATGCTCCTATAATCATTCCTTCAATTAGTCTGTATGGATCGCTTTCCAGCACAGACCTGTCCATAAAGGCTCCTGGGTCACCTTCGTCCGCATTACAAATGATATATTTAGTATTCGAGTTCTTTTTGTATGCAAGTTCCCATTTAATTCCAGTCGGGAAACCGCCTCCTCCCCTACCTCTAAGTCCACTGGTTTTAATTTCTTCAATAACTTTTTCAGGACTGAGAATTCGAAGTGCTTTATCTAAGGCTTTAAATCCTCCGGAAGCAATATATTCGTCGATTGAATTTGGATTTATGACGCCGCAATTTTTTAGAACGACTTTTTTCTGTCTTTTGAAAAAGGGAATTTCATTAATATTTGGAATATTGTCTTTGGTTTCGCCGTAGGTACCGAGTAATTTTTTCTTATAAATTTTTCGATCTATTATAGTGGTTTTTATCAATTCTTTGACGTCTTTGGGTTGAATTTCACAATATGAAACCCTGTCTTCACCCGGTAATTTAATATCGACTATTGGCTCGCGGGCACAATATCCAACGCATCCGGTAGGTACTATCAAAGCTTTAATATTTTCATTGGCAAGTTCTTCTTCAATTGCAGCTTTTACTTTATCTGCACCCGAAGCCAGTCCGCAGGTGCCCATACCGATAAATATTACAGGGACTTTTGTTGATTCGTAGCGAAGCTTTTCATTAAGACTTTTATATTTTTCTTTGCATTTATCGTCTTTGTGACAAAGGGGTCCTTCCAGGCAGCAGACTACAAAAAGTTCGCATGGTGTACTGGGAGAATGCCAGCACTGGTCGCAGCATTTTTCAATGAAACTTTTCATTCTATACTCACTGCTTGTTCTTGTTTTTTGTACTTATTGAGAATTTTGGGTATTTCTTTTACAGTAACTCGTCCATAATAATCGTCGTTAATATTAATAACCGGGGCGATACTGCAGGCTCCGATACATGCGACAGTTTCGAGTGTAAATAATTTATCACGTGTAGTTTGACCGGCGCAAATGCCCAGTTCGTTTTCTAATGCCGTTAAAATATTAGCGGAATTTTTAACATGGCATGCTGTTCCCCGACAAACTCGTATAATATTCTTTCCAAGTGGTGTTAAACGAAATTGATTGTAAAATGTGGCAACACCGTAAACACCGCTCAAAGACATTCCGATGTGTTCGGCTACTTTACGTAGTTCTTTTTCGGGCAAATAGCCATGAATTTCCTGAATATCCTGCAGTATAGCTATTAAATTACTACGGTCGTTTTTCGGATATTTCTGAAAAATATTGTCATCCATGTTATATTTCTCTTATTTATTTAGGTTATTAATTATATACAGATAATATGCCAAAAATTTAAAACTGAAATGACTTATTTATGTGTAAAAAATGAGGTTAGTGTCCGTTTTTTTGCTTTTAACTTTCCTAAGTGTGAGAAAAGTAAAATATGAATTCTAAATTTATAAAGTATATCGTGTCTTAATATGCTATTATTTTTCTCTTTTTTTGTGCAAAATGATTAAGAGAGATAATAATTTTTTAAAGAGAGGGTTCAAGTTATGAACCCTGCACTAAGGAGTGTAAATTTATGAGAGTCTTACTGATTGAGACTTGAATCTTTTTTAAGAACTTCTTCTTCCATCATTTTTTTGTATTGAATAATTTTTTCTGAGAGATTTGAATCGTAAGTGGCTAAAATCTGGATTGCAAGAAGGGCGGCGTTCTTTGAACCATCAATTGCAACTGTGGCTACAGGCACTCCACCTGGCATTTGAACTATCGAAAGTAATGAATCAATTCCCTGTAAAGCACCGCTTTTAAGTGGCACACCAATGACGGGCAGATGAGTGTAGGCAGCAACTACGCCTGGTAAATGAGCAGCCAAACCCGCCCCGGCAATTACTACTTTAACGCCCCTTGTGCTTAACTTTTCAACATAATCCTTCAAATGATTCGGCACTCTGTGAGCTGATAAGATCCTCATTTCATATAAAATGCCAAATTGTTCCAAAATTTCGGCAGCTTTTTTCATTACGGGAAGATCTGAATCGCTTCCCATTAAAATGCTTACCAAAGGATTTTTTGCTGTCATATTTGCCTTTCTATTTTATATGAAGATGTAGAGCAAATATATAAAAAAGTAATTTCCTGAAAACAATTATTTCCTGCTGATCGAACCAATTCCAGAAACATTCGTTTTTGTTTTTTCTGGATCGCCATAATAATCAATTGAACCGACGCCTGATACTGATGCGTTAAGATATTTTGATGCGTATACTCTTGCGCTTGCCGCACCGCTGACAGATATATAAACATTCTCGGCTTTAAGGGATTTAGCATCAAAATTTCCAGCTCCAGAAATTTCTGCGTGTAAAGTTTTAACTCTACCATCCATCTCTATATTTCCAGCTCCGCTCAATTCGACGTCAAAATCTTCTGTATCAACATTATAAACACGAATATTATTTGCACCAGAGCATCCGATATAATTTAATTCAGGTACTGTTACAACAATTTTTATTTCTTTTCTTGGTGAAATGCTTCTGCGTGTGTCAATAATAAGTCGGTTCTGTTTTACTTTCGTTTCAATAAGTGGTAGAAGATTTTCTTCGGCAGTAATTTCTATTGATTCTTTTTCGCCACATTTTATTTTTATATCGTAAGCTCCCCCAACTTCAATTTTTTGGAAATTTCTTATCTCTCTCATTTCTGTCCTTAAACTTCCGCTGCCCCTTATTCCCCAGACTCCACATCCTGCAATATTAATTGCAAGCATAAGTAGAATTATAATCTTAGCTTTCATGATAACTCCGCTTGTTGCCTGTTAAGACGTGTATAATCCTTAATGGTTCTATATAGCAAAAAATTTTTTAAATTATAGTAAATCCACTTAACTTTTTATATTTTATTTAACAAAAAATCAATTTATCATACTGCCCTATGATGAACGAAGATTTAAATAATCTTCAAACCGAAATATACGAACATTTGTGGAATGGCAGATATCGTTTAGCGCTTACTGCTGCAGAAAAATTATATTCACTTCGACCGAACGACCCTGAAGCGATTATATCGTTGGCGTGGGCGTATCTCGAAAATGGAAATCCGACTAAAGCTCTCGAATATGCGAATTTAGCCGTTGAACTTGATAGCGACTCTTCCCGAATTCGCTTTCACAGGGCTTATCTCCTTTCGCGTATGTGTATTTATGAAGGCGCCCTTGCCGATATCAACAAATCGATTGAAAACGAAGTAAATTTATTAAAATGGACGCTGATTACAAAAATACGAGCTTTGGCAGGTTTAAAAAAATATCGAGAAGCTCTCAATTTATTAACTAGTTCTCCCTTATTGACAGTTGAAGGAAACGAAAAGCTAAATGACTTGAAATTGCTTCTTCAACAGGCTATTCAAATCTCCGAAATAAATAAAAATCTTGGTAAAAAAGATTCCGAAAGATTACTGGGACTTGCTACCGACGCTTTGAATAAAAAAGAATACTGGTTTGCGTTGTTAGTATCAGAAAAGTTACTCCAGTATTCCGAGTATTACCGCGACGAAACCGAGCTACTCAATATCGAATCGATGTTTTATCTTTTTCAATATCTCCCAGCTTATCGTAAAGCTGAAGAGGTTAAAGTAAAATTTGCTCAGAACAAAAAGTTTAATTTTATCTATAATTCCCTGCTAAAATTTAGAGAGATGGAAACTGATGAAGAAGATAAATCGATCAGTCGAACTAAAGAAAGCAAATTTATTTTGCCTGATTTATCGAAAACAGACGAAAAGCCTTCTCAATTTAAAAGTAGCACCCTCCTTTATCCCAATGAGCATATTAAGTTGATCTCAATAAAAATTTTCGATCCGGAACGTGAATCAAAGACCAGAGCACGCGAATACTACAAACAAATCGACAAAAATAGCAGCTGGATTAGCGTGGAAGTAATTTTTGACAATCCTGAATTCAATAAAAACGACCGCGAATATAATTGCAAAATTATATCATACATCGACGATATAGAAGTTGGCACTGCAAACTTTAAATTGAACGTTCCAAAAGAATGGGACTCGGTTATATTCACTCAAAACATTGGTTCTGAATTACCAGGATTCTGGAAGAAAGGTCAGGGCAAATTAGAGTTATACGTAAATGAATTTAAGGTTGGTGAAAAATATTTCGGCATAAACGAATTTCGCATAAAAGAAAAAGACGAAAAACACGAAGAAAAAAGAATTCTAAAAACCAGAGATTCCCAAAATTACACCAGACCTCCTGACGATAAATCCCTCGAGGAGTTGCTTGGTGAACTCGATTCTTTTATAGGACTGAAAACAATCAAACAAACTGTTCGCGACTTTGTAACATATCTTGAATTCATTAAGGAAAGAAAAAAGTACGGATTAAAATCAGAAGAAAAGATAGCTATTAATGCCATTTTTCTTGGAAATCCAGGTACAGGTAAAACTACAATTGCTCGTTTGATCGGTAATATTTTAAAAGCAATGGGTATACTACCCTCTGGCCATGTCGTTGAAGTCGATCGAGCAGCACTGGTAGGACAGTATATAGGTGAGACGGCTCAAAAGACAGAAAAAGTTATACAAGATGCACTGGGCGGCGTTCTTTTTATCGACGAAGCATATACTCTTAGCAAAAAAAGTAGTAGCACTCAGGATTTCGGACAGGAAGCGATCGATATTTTATTGAAAAGAATGGAAGACAAAAAAGGGGAATTTGTTGTTATCGCAGCAGGATATCCAGACGAAATGAATAATTTCCTCGAATCTAATCCCGGACTTAAATCGAGATTCACACATACTTTTATTTTTGAAGACTATACACCTGATGAACTTGTTGATATTTTCAAAAAATCTGCTAAATCTGAAGATTACAGACTTGACAAAGATGCTGAAGATTACCTTAAAAAAGAACTTATTAATCTTTACAGAAAGAGGGATAAATCGTTCGGCAATGCGCGACTTATTAAAAAAATTCTGGATGAATCAAAACTAAACTTAAGCAAAAGAATATTATCGTTACCCGATTCTGCTAGAAGCAAAGAAATATTGACCACTATAACAAAGAGCGACCTCGAAAATGTATTTAAACCGGTAGCAGGTAAAACATATAAAACACCTATTAATGAAGAGCTTTTAGCTGAAGCTCTTAATGAATTGGATAATCTTGTAGGACTTGCAGGTGTTAAGAAAGAAATAAATGAGCTGGTCAAACTTGCTCGTTTCTTCGCTGAGGAAGGTGAAAATTTAACCGAAAAATTTTCTGACCATTATCTGTTTTTAGGTAATCCCGGCACAGGTAAAACCACAGTTGCGCGTTTATTCAGTAAAATATTTTCAGCCCTCGGCATTTTGAGTAAAGGTCATCTGGTAGAAACGGATCGGCAGGGATTGGTAGCAGGTTATGTAGGACAAACTGCCGAAAAGACCAAAGCAGTTATCGATAAGTCCATCGGCGGAACTTTATTTATCGACGAAGCATACTCATTGACAAAAACGGGCGGAGGCAATTCCGATTTCGGTAGAGAAGCTATCGATATCCTTTTAAAAAGAATGGAAGACGACCGAGGCAAATTTATTGTGATTGCTGCCGGTTATACCGAGGAGATGAAACAATTTATCTACAGCAATCCCGGTCTCGAATCACGATTTACTAAATCAATTGTCTTTGAAGACTACACTCCTGATGAAATGATGGAAATCATTAAACGTGCTCTTTCGAATGAAAATAAAAAACTTGCTTCAGATGCCGAAGAAGCTCTTTTAAGTTATTTTAAAGAACTATATGTACATCGCGATAAAAAATTCGGCAACGCACGTATAGTTCGGAATCTACTCGAAAGATTAAAAAAGAAACTTTTACTAAGAATTGCAGACCTCGATTCGAAAGATCGCACGGAAGATATTATGAATACTATAATTCTGGAAGATATAAATGAAGTTACTGGAATTACATATAACGCCAGTGAATACAGAGTTAAAGGTGATCCCCTGAAACTTCAAGAATATATGGATGAACTCAATTCACTTGTTGGTCTCGAAAAAGTAAAAGAAGGGATACTGAAATTAATAAGCGGTTCAAAAATTGCACAACTTAAACGTGAAAAGGGTCTCCATGTTATTGAAAAAAATATGAATGCAATTTTTATCGGCAACGACGGAACGGGAAAAACCACAGTGGCAAAATTGCTCGGCAATATATTACGTGAACTCGGTATTCTTTCAAAAGGACACCTAATTAAAGTTGAACGAGCAGACCTTGTTAGAAATTTTCAGGATTCAACTCAATTGCGAGCTGAGGAATTAATTAAAGATTCACTCGGTGGTATATTAATGATTGATAATTTCTCGAAGCTCTTTACCGAAGATTTTGGCAAAGAAGCTTTCGATGCAATTCTTAAAGGAATAAATTTTCATAAGAATAAGTTCGTTGTAATATTGGCGGATAATTTTGACGATGCAACTTCTGTCATAGAGAAAAATCCCAATTTATCCGACTATTTTGCACAGGTGCTCTATTTCGAAGATTATACTCCACGACAACTTTTAACGATAGCATATTACATCGCAGATAAACATGGTTACTCGCTCGACGAGGGAGCACTTCAAATGTTGCTTGAAATTTTCAACGATCTTTATGAAAAACGAGACGTCAATTTTAGAAATGCTATGACAGCACGAAACGTTCTTTATTCAGCAATCAGCAATCAAGAGAACAGGATCGCATCTTTAATTAATCCATCCGACGACGACCTCAAAACCATCAGACTCGAAGACGTACAAAAAATCAGATTCTAATTTTTCACATAAATTGAGCGGGCAATTTTTTCCGCAATTGATAAAGATAATTTAACAGGAATTATTCTCCCGGCAGTAGCTAATATTTTATTAATTATACCATCAAGAACAGTCGGCTTTTTACCCAAAGATTTCATTGCAGTTCTTACAACTTCGTCGGCTCCTCTTTGAATAAATCCTCCACTGGAGCCGGCAACTTGATGAAACTCTGTTTTAGTAGAACCAGGATTTATAACAAGAATATCGATCCCCTCTTTTTTTAATTCGCTGTAGAGAGTCAATCCAAATGTCAAATCGAACGATTTTGTAGCCGAGTAAACTGACATATACGGTGTAGGTTGATAAGCTACCAGACTTCCTAAAAATATTATGGCGCCTCTTTTTTTCTTCAACATTTTATCAAGCGCAATGTGAGTCAAGTAAACAGGTGCAGTGCAATTCAAATTAATCATTTCTATATATGTACCAATATCGTTTTTCATAAAATTGCCCGCCTTTCCGAAACCAGCATTATTTATTAAAATACCGATATCCCGTACTTCAATTTCTTTTTTAACAATTTCTAAATTTTCAGGTACGCTCAGGTCTAGATCGAGTGTAATTATCTCCGTACCGTACTGATCTCTTAAATGTTTTGCGAGTTTTTCCTTACTTCTACGTGATATCAAAATTAAATTCATTTTTTCTTTTGCAAGATAAAATGCGAATTCTTTTCCTATTCCAGAAGAAGCACCTGTTACAATTGCCCATTTGCCGTATTTATCTGAGAGGTTCATATTTTATTGATATTTTTATATTTAAATTATATAATTAAAGTGAGATTTAGGAGATATTATGAAAATAATTAATATAAAAGAAATGGAAGATCGCCTGATTGAAATGGCAGGCGCATATAAAGTACACAAACAAATTCCAATTTCTTCGGCCGACGGCACACCAGCATATTCGATGCGTGTTTTTACACTTGAACCAAGCGGATATACTCCCTACCATAGCCACGATTATGAACAGTTGAATTATGTAATTGAAGGATACGGTGTTCTGGTGGATAAGGAAGGGCACGAGCACACATTAAAAGAGGGCGACTTTGCGCTGGTACTTCCAAATGAATACCACCAATACAAAAACATCTCAGAGAATACAAATTTTGTCTTCATTTGTGTAGTACCAAAACAATACGAGTAATCATATCATCTCACTAAGTAATTCTTTGCGTGGTCTGGGAATAACAACTTTATTGACGAGCAATCCTCTATCAGCTATTACCTTTGCACCTGCATCGACTGCACTCTGAACTGCGGCAACTTCGCCCGTTAAAGTACAAAATGCTTTTCCACCGAGTGCCATGGCAAGTCGAATTTCAATCAGTTTTACGCTTGCGGCTTTAACTGCTGCATCGGCTCCTTCAATTAAAGATGCAACTGAGAACGATTCAATAATTCCGAGTGCTTCAAGCATTTCAACATTAGAATGCCCGGCCAGTGCAGGGAAAATATCTTTATGAACATTCGGTATAACAAATGTATCAATTATTCCGAAAGATAATTGATTGACTGCGTTTTCTACAGCGGTTTCAACTTCTGCTACCTCTCCACCAATAAGTACCATATACTTTCCCGAGCAAATTGTGCGTGATAATATCAATTCTACGTTCGAAGTTTTTAGCATTATATCTGCAGCTTGCATCCCCGCTGCAATACTCGTCATTTCAACTAATCCCAGTGAGTTCATTATATTCCCTTTTCAATTATTATAAAATTATCTGTAATTTCTTTTATCACACCATCAATCGAAGCATGAATCTTTGCCCCAACTTTATCGGGTTCGATATCGGCAATCAGTTCACCTCTGGTTACTTCTTGGTTTAATTTAACTACTGGTCTAGCAGCCTGACCTGCATGTTGCTTAAGTAATAATTTTACACGTTTGGGAGTATATTTAATTTCTTCAAATGGTGTCGGTCTGTCATAATCTGTAAGTTGTAGTTTTTTCATTAACATTTTAAGAGGCACTCTTCTGCCTTCTTTCATAGGATGAACTTTGACTTCTTTTGTTTGATTATATCTGATGCCATTTTTTCTTAAATATTCTTTCCCCTGATTGCAAGCTTCACGAGGATAGAGATCTTCAGGGCAAGCGTAAAGCGAGCAGAGCCCGCACGAACAACACAGGTCGGCATATTGATTCCAAACACTTTCTCCTGTTGTTGTGAAAGCCAGAGAACGCATTACTTTATGAGGTTGAACGTCGTATCCCAGAAAATAACGGGGGCAGAATTCAGTGCAGTAACTACATTGATCGCAGGCAGATTTTCCGATTCTGTTCATATCGTGAATTGGGCGTTCCATCCTTTTTATCAAATAATGATTTTGGGGAAGTATAATTATTCCCGCTGTTGTTTTGGTTACCGGCTCATCTAAGTCAAATGTTAACTTTCCCATCAAAATTCCACTGACAAAAATACCGTAATCATCCAGCGTTGTTCCGCCAGCAAGTTCTATCAATTCTTTGAAACTCGTTCCTACCGGTACGAAAAAAGATTTCGGATTTTTTACAGCACCCGTTACAGAAAGGAATTTAAGTGTAACTGGAATATCTTCTACCGCATTTGATATGTTATATAGAGTTTCAACATTATTGACCAGACAGCCCACATCTAAAGGTAAGCCATGCGGAGGAATTAATCTGTTTGTTGCTGCATAAACGAGTTCGTATTCATCACCGGAAGGATAAAAATCGCCCAGGAGAGAAAGATTTATCGTTGGGTCTTTAATCGAATCGGCAATCGAGTCAATAGCTTTTTTATTTTTTTCTTTTATGCCAATAAAAGTTTTTTTTGCTTCGACATGTTTTGCAAGCTGCTCAATTCCTTCTATAATTTTTTCGGGGAAATGAACCATTAGTTCGTAATCTTTGTGAATTAACGGTTCGCATTCAGCACCGTTAGCCAATAAAAATTCTACTCTGGATCTTGCCTTTATGTGGGAAGGGAAACCTCCGCCACCAGCCCCAACCACTCCCGCGTTAAAAATTTTTTCTACTAAATCCATCATTCATTCCTTTTTATTACAACGATGGTTTTATCGTCCTGATACTTGCTTTCACCTGTAGAAAATTTTGTTACATCATCAAGAATTGCATAGGCTACATCTCTTGCAGTAAGATTCGAGTTCTTTTTGATTATACCTGATAGTCTCGATTCTCCATAAAATTCGTATTTATTGTTGGCTGCTTCCGTAACACCGTCTGTATAAATAACAAGCAGGTCATTTTTGTCGAAATTAATACTATCGGTTTCATATTTAGAATTGGGAGCTGGACCGAGCAGCGGACCTGTCGGAGATAATTTAATAAATGAATTCGTGCTCTTTTTGTAGAATAAAGGAGGATTATGCCCTGCATTGGAATAAAGACAAAGTCCTTTTTTGTCGACGGACAATTCGCAATAAAAGAGCGAGACGAATTTATCGTCGCTGAATATTTTATTGACAAGTTGATTTAGTCTGTACATCATCGGCGAAATTTTTACCTGAAAAGTGGAAGCCATTCGAACTGCACCGGAAATATACATTGCTTCGGCTGCAGCTGCAAGCCCCTTCGAAGCTGCGTCACCCACAACTATGCCAAGCCTCTCTTCGTCTTCACCAATTTTTAAATAATCATAGAAATCACCGGCTACTATTTCCGCGGGAATTGTAACTCCAAATATTTCATAAAAATGAAAATTGTATTGATGCTCCGGAAGAATACTCCTTTGTAACTCTTTTGCTTTGTCGATGTCTTTTATCAGATTTTTCCTGATTGCTGTAAGATATCTTTCACGTAATTTTGAAGTTAATACGGTGGCCAGCGCATTTAATGTGTCGCGTAATTCTACACCAATCTGTTCACTGTTAACAGCGAGCAGATATTCGTAATACTTTTTACCATTCACATTAATTTTCTTACCGACACCCGAAGCGGAATACCTAAAAATTCCTTTCGAAAGCAAAGTCATGTCGGTTTCATCTGCTAAGATTGTGCGTTCCTGTGCAATCTTTTCCAGAATCGGATTTTCTGCTATCGATAGCATATAATTTTCGGGGATCTTGGTCAAATTTCCGATTTGCAATACCAATTTATAAGCAGCCGACGAGGCATCGAGTTTCCAGAGTCTTCCGCCGTTTAAGTTAAATTGTTCTTTACTTACTATCTCTTCGAGAACATATTTAAGCAGTTCGGTATCTGTTTTAAAATTTCCCGAAGCAATTGTGTCAAAAGTCTTTATTAGTTTTTTCTGATCCATTATTCAGAATAAAAATTAATTACTTTAATAATTGCTTTTCGGCACACTTCATTAAATTCACTTGAACTGAACGACCTCATCAAACTGTTGAGTGTAGGCCTGTAGACTCCTTTTGAAACATAACCCCCACCCTCAAACACACCAATTTTGTTGGCGTAGATTGAATCGTTAGGTGTCGGAACAGGTGTATTTTCGTCGATTAATGATTTCCATTTGGAATCAAAATTTACAAGTGTCGTAATATTTGGTTCCCACGGCTCAATGGCAAGATTATAAAATTCATTATACGTTGTAGTGTCTGCATACTCGTCGGCAAGTCCTGCTAATCCGTGACCAAATTCATGTACAAAAATCAATTTAGACAATCGATTGTCGGAAGCTGTAACGTTATAAAAATTATAAATTGCCCCGCCGCCATATTTGCTCGTATTGACTAAAATAAATATCTGATCGTATGGAGCATTTGATGCAACGTCTCTTACACTGTAATAATCTTCAGTCATTAAATATCGCTCACTATCAAAGGTATAAAATCTGGAATTAACAAGAGTATTTTTCCAGATATTTTCTGCAGGAATATCAGTGCCGGTTTCTTCTGAAGGGGCTTCAATTCCCCAAATGTTGATTTTTTCTCTTGATTCAGAAAATGGTGAGAATTCAAAAAGATATTCGGCAAATCGATCACAATCATTATGAAATTTTTCCATTTCCTCTTTCGTGTAGCCTTCGGGGACGATCACTATATCAAGTTTTTTGTGATGATCTCCGCTATAATGGACTTTGAAAGCTTCATATTTTTTCGATTGCTCTTTAATTATAAAATAATTATTCGGATCGATTGTATAAGTAAATTTATTTACGAACTTACCATTTCGGTCCCTCTTATCGATTTCGATTCTAACCTTTGACTTAGGATATGGAAAGGTCACAGAGCACGTGAATGTTTTGACGACAGTATCGGCTTCGTCAGTGGTTTGCCATTCTTGAAACAAGGTTGAAAAGCCTCGTGAATAGATCAATTTGTTGGAGTGTAAATCATAAACTTTGAAGAAATAATTTCCATAAAAAAACGTATCAATTAAGTTGACGTCTGAACCACCCCAATACTTCTCTTCAATTAATCTGTTAATTGAAATTATCTCATTATTTTTATCGCCTGTTTCATAAAAATCAATTCGTAATGTTTTATCCAGAAAATATTTGTTGAATTCCACTTGAGGATATAGTGATACATAGAATACAAAAATGAAAAAAGTAATTTTTCTCATATTATTATTTAATTTTTCTGGAACCTGGTTTTACGAGAGGTATTTTATTTTCATTACAAAGTGGGCAATCCTCAGGAAGATAAGATTTAACCTCAAGTTGTAATGTACTGAATTGAGGTACACCAAAGTTAACTTGATTGTTACTCCTGTCTACTATAAAGCCAACTCCAGCTACGATGCCGCCTCCTTTTCTAACAATTTCCATTACCTCGAAAACAGAACCTCCGGTTGTAACCACGTCTTCGCATACCAGGTATCTCTTACCTGCTTCAATGTTGAAGCCTCTTCTGAGTGTGAGAGATTTCTCCTCGCGTTCGGCAAATATCGATTTCTTATTCAATTGCCTCGCAACTTCCTGCCCTACAACAATTCCGCCGATTGCCGGTGAAATTACGATATCGATTTCGTAATCTTTAAAAAAATCTGCAATCATTCCAGAGATTAATGAATTGTATTCTGGATATTGAAGTACAAGTGCGCATTGAAAATATTGATTGCTATGTCTACCAGAAGTCAATAAGAAATGACCTTCGAGGAGAGCTTCTGTTTTCAAAAAAATATCGAGAATTTCCTTTTTATCCATGAGATTGCAGTAGATTTATTGAATTTGCAAGTTTAAAGTCATTTTCAGTAATGCCGTTAACGCTGTGGGTTTGTAATGTCACTTCTACATTATTCCATCCGTATATTCTGATGTCGGGATGGTGGTCAATTTTTTCGGCTTCGATGGCAATCTTAACAACGAAAGCAACTGCATCTGAGAATGAATCGAGTTTGAAATTACGTATCAACTTATTATTATTAAAAGACCACCCTTCTATAGAGGGCAGTCTTTCGAAAATTGCTTTCTCGTCGAGTTTATTCATTAATAGTGTTTTCTTGTTCGCTGTTTTCTTCTTGTTTATCCGGATTTTTTATATCATCGTCTGCTTTGTCCTGAATTTCTTCATTTTCTTCAGATGATTTTTTTTCGGGTACAAAATAAAGTTCATCGGTATTCTTTTTATGTTTTACAATAATCTTATCGCCTTCTTTGAAATGGCCTAATAGTAATTCTTCTGCCAGCGGATCTTCGATATACTTTTGAATAGCTCGTTTCAAAGGTCTTGCACCGTATTTAGGATCGTACCCTTTTTCGGAAAGAAATTCAATTGCAGATTTGTGCAATTCGATATCCATCTTGTTTTCCTGGATATTTTTAACCAGGTCTTTCATTTCGATGTTGATAATTTGTTTGATGTCTTCTTTATCGAGACTTCTAAAGACAATGGTCTCATCAATCCTGTTTAGAAATTCGGGATTGAAGAGTTTCTTCATTGCATCTTCAACAGTATTTTTTAATTTGGTATAAGCATCGGTTTCTGAAACATCGCCAAAACCAAATCCGCCGGTAACTTTAATATCTTTCGTACCAACATTTGAAGTCATAATGATTATTGTATTTTTAAAGTCGACTCTTCGGCCGAGACTGTCGGTCAAGACTCCATCGTCAAGAACTTGCAAAAGAATATTAAAGACGTCAGGATGAGCTTTTTCAATTTCGTCGAAAAGTACAACGGAATACGGTTTCCTTCTGACGCGTTCGGTTAATTGACCGCCTTCTTCGTATCCAACATATCCAGGAGGAGCCCCGACCAATCTGGATACGGAGAATTTTTCCATATACTCGCTCATATCAATTCTTATAAGGGCATCTTCAGTATCGAAAAGGTAACGAGCAAGTTCTTTAGCTAATTCAGTTTTACCAACGCCTGTTGGTCCTAGGAAAATAAATGTACCGATCGGTCTATTAGCACTTTTAAGTCCTGCTCTGGTCCTGCGAATTGCTTTGGCAAGTTTTGAAACGGCTTCGTCCTGCCCTACAATTCTTTGTTTTAGAGCTTCTTCCATCTTAAGAAGTTTTACGCTTTCAGCTTGTGCAACTCTTGTAGTTGGAATGCCGGTCATCATCGATACAACAGTTGCAATATCTTCTTCCGTAACGTCGTAAATCATATCCTGAGTTTTAGCTTCCCATTCTCGTTTAGCAATTTCAAGGTCGGACTGCAACTGGCGTTCTTTATCTCGTAATCGAGCTGCCTCTTCGTAATCCTGCTGCTTGACCACTTGAATTTTCTGTAATTTTACTTTTTCAATTTCTTCTTCAAGTCGCAAAATTTCTTCGGAAACAGTGAAATTACCCATATGAACACGCGACCCTGCCTCGTCAATTACATCGATGGCTTTATCAGGTAAGTGTCTGTCTGTTATATAACGTTCACTGAGACGTACTGCAGCTTCGATAGCTTCGCGTGAATAACGTACGTGATGATGTTCTTCGTATTTGAATTTGATGTTTTCAAGAATTTCAATTGTCTCTTCAGGTGAAGGCGGATCGACCATAACTTTCTGGAATCTTCTGTCGAGAGCACCGTCGGTTTCAATATATTTCCTGTACTCGTCAAGAGTTGTAGCGCCGATGCATTGAATATCGCCGCGTGCCAGTGCAGGCTTGAACATATTCGAAGCATCAAGCGATCCGGAGGCACCACCTGCGCCAACTATCGTATGTAATTCGTCGATAAATAAAATTACGTCGTCGGCTTTTTCTAGTTCGTTCATTAAGGCTTTCATTCTTTCTTCGAACTGACCGCGGTATTTTGTACCGGCTACTAATCCAGCCAGATCGAGTGTAACAACGCGTTTGTCCTGGAGTATGCGAGGTACTTTTCTTTGAACGATACGAAGAGCTAATCCCTCGGCAATAGCTGTTTTTCCGACTCCTGGTTCGCCGATCAGAACCGGATTATTCTTTTTCCTTCTGCTCAATATCTGCGCAACTCGCTCAATTTCTTTTTCTCTACCGATAACCGGATCCAGCTTGTCTTCAAGAGCAAGTTTTGTTAAATCCCTGCCGAAATTGTCTAAAACAGGTGTCTTGGTCTTTTCAACTTTCTTTGCTGTAAAAGGTTGTGCAAATGAAGTAGGAGTTTTATGAGTTTCTTTGCTCGAAAGTATGTTATTCAATTCCGCTCTTACATTGTCGTAATTAACATTGAATTGATGCAAAATTTGTGTAGCAATATTGTCTTCGTCTCTCAGAAGTGAAAGAAGAATATGTTCTGTCCCAATTACGTCGGATTTATAAATCTTGGATTCAATCTGCGTAATTTTCAAAACTTTTTCGGCTTGCTTGGTAAGCGGAATATTGCCAATTGTCAGGGTACCACCCGATGTTCTTACTGTATCTTCGATTGCTTTTTTTAATTTAACCAGATCTACGCCAAGGTTTCTCAATATTTTAACAGCTACACCCTCTCCTTCACGAATAATGCCCAGAAGCAGGTGTTCCGTACCGATGTAATCATGACCCAGTCTAAGTGCTTCTTCTCGACTTAATCGAATTACTTCCTGTACCCTTTCAGAAAAATTTCCTTCCATAGATATCCTCTCTTTTTCTTTCAGTCTTAAACACTAAATCGTCTCAAATGGTTTCTTAAATATAAATATTGAAAATTCACTTAGCAAGGTAATACAAATTATTCTTTTTTAATTACGATTTCACCCAGCATGAATTGTAATAGTCGGATTGAATTTATATTTTGTAAGGGGATTAAAATAATTTGGAGTAAAAATGGAAGCTTTAACGGGGGTATCAATAATTATAATTATAGCGATTGTTCTTTTCCTTATGGTATTTTTCTATTTCGTTCCTATCGGACTTTACATAACTGCATATTTTTCGGGTGTTAAAGTAAAGATTTTCAGGGATTTGATTGGAATGCGATTAAGGAAAGTTTCTCCGCAGGTAATCATCAGGAACCTTATATCGGCTACAAAAGCGGGAATTGACCTCGATATATCACTTCTTGAAGCTCATTATTTAGCAGGTGGAAATGTTACTAAAGTTGTAAATGCACTGATTTCGGCAAACAAGGCAAATCTTGACCTCGGTTTTGAAAAAGCCGCTGCAATCGACCTGGCAGGAAGAGACGTTCTCGAAGCAGTGAAAATGTCGGTAAATCCGAAAGTAATTGAAACCCCTCTTGTAGCAGCAGTTGCCAAAGATGGAATTCAATTGAAGGCTATAGCCAGAATAACCGTAAGAACGAATCTCGAACGACTTGTAGGCGGAGCTGGCGAAGCTACAATTTTAGCACGTGTAGGAGAAGGGATAGTTTCTACTATCGGTTCCAGTAATTCTCACAAAGAAGTTCTGGAAAATCCCGATAGTATTTCGAAAGTAGTTCTTTCCAAAGGACTCGATGCAGGCACTGCATTTGAAATTTTGTCAATCGATATTGCCGATGTTGATGTTGGTACTAATATTGGCGCAATTTTACAGGCAGACCAGGCGGAAGCCGATTTGAAAGTTGCTCGCGCAAAAGCCGAAGAAAGACGTGCAGCTGCAGTTGCTCTTGAGCAGGAAATGACAGCCGAAGTTGCACGTATGCGTGCTAAGGTTGTCGAAGCAGAAGCAGAAATTCCAAAGGCAATAGCCGATGCTTTCAGAAAAGGCAATCTCGGCGTGCTTGACTATTACAACATAAAAAATATTCAAGCTGACACGGAAATGAGAGCTTCGATTGCCAAACCAGAAGAAAGCAAAGATAAAAATAAAGACCAATCATAATGGACAGCTTATTTGAAATATTGATTGTGCTTTTTCTCATTTATTCACTTGTCAGTTCGATATTTGCTGCAAGGAAAAAAGAGGAAAATTCAAGTACGGGAGGAGAAAGTTCTTCTTCCCCCGATTTATTTGAGGATTTATTTGGCACAAAAATGCCAAAGAAAACTCAAAATGAGAATACCTTTTCCTGGAATCCCGAAGAAGAGTTTATTAATATCAAAAAATCTGAAAGTACAATCCAGAAAGAAACTATAGCTAAATCTCCAGTAAAAAAATTAAGTAAACCATATCAGGAAAAAACTACTAAAACTAAGGCAGATTCAATTCGTAAAAAAATGAAGGATCCCAAAACAATACGAGAACTCATTTTGATATCCGAAATTCTGAATAAACCGAAAGCTTTCCGGAAATAATGGCTAAAAAATACATACTTAAGAGAATTAATAAACAGGATGTTACCGACGAATCCCGATTTAGTATTAATTACCGAGAAGAATTAAATCCTTCTCAATACGAAGCAGTTGCAGCTGTTGAAGGCAACTATCTTGTTATTGCAGGCGCCGGTAGCGGTAAAACCCGTACACTTGTCTATCGTGTGGCTCGACTTACAGAATTGGGCTATGATCCATCATCCATACTACTTTTGACCTTTACACGCAAAGCTGCAAAGGAGATGCTCGACAGAGCTGCTATGCTCCTCGATAATCGATGCTCGAAAGTAAACGGTGGCACCTTCCATTCTTTTGCAAATATTACACTTCGTAAATATGCTAAAGCAGTTAATCTGGACAACCAATTTACCATACTCGATCAGGGCGACAGCGAAGACGTAATAAATTTAATCAGAAGCGAACTCAATCCAACCAAAGACAAAAAGAGATTCCCGAATAAACAGACTATTTATAAAATTCTCAGTCTTTCTGTCAACACAGGCAAATCAATCGAAAAATTGATTGAAGAGGAATATCCTCATTTCCTCGAATATACCGATAAATTTATCGATATTAAAAAAGTCTACGATTCCTATAAAAGACAAAATAATCTCCTCGATTACGACGATTTATTGATTTATCTGAAAAACTTTTTGTTCGATTTAAGTCCCGCTGCAAAATCATTCCTCAATACAATTAAGTTCGTTATGGTTGACGAATACCAGGATACGAATCATTTACAGGCAGAGATAATAAAGGGACTCGGTCAGGTTAACGAAAATATTATGGTTGTTGGTGACGATTCTCAATCGATTTATTCATTTCGCGGTGCCACGTTCAAAAATATAATGGAATTTCCAAAACTGTTTAAAGATGTAAAAATTATCACACTTGAAGAAAACTATCGCAGCACACAGGAAATTCTCGACTTTTCAAATTACATCATAGAACATGCAATTGAAAAATATCCGAAACATCTTTACAGCAGAAAAAGTGGCGGTGAGTTACCCGGAATAATTTGTGCTGCAAATGAAAATATGCAATCTCGATTTATCATAGAAAAAATTCTTGAATTACGCGAAGAAAATGTACCATTAAATGATATGGCGGTTTTGTTCCGTTCTTCGTATCATTCATTCGACCTTGAAATTGAATTGAACAAAGCTAATATCCCATACGTAAAATTTGGTGGTATGAAGTTCATTGAAGCAGCTCACATTAAAGACCTGCTTGCATTTTTAAGGATTGCTTCTAATCCACTTGATTTCGTAAGCTGGTATCGAGTTCTCCTTCTACATGAAGGTATCGGTCCCAAAAAAGCAAGGGAAATAATGGATAAACTTGCAAAAGGAATTCTGACAATCAAAATTAATCCTGATAAAACTTTGAGCGCAAGCTATAATGACAAGATTTATAATCTTTTCAGTGTTTTGCACGAAATTCACACGAAAAATATTCTGCCAGCCGACAAAGCTGAAATAGCCATGAAATACTATCATAATTTATTTATCGAAAAATATGACGACTGGAACAAACGGAAAAAAGACCTGGATATATTCATAAATATTGCTGAGAACTACAGGAGTCTTGAAAGTTTTTTGACCGACATGGCGCTTGAGCCGCCTCAGGATTCAGTAGTCGATATTGAAGCAACGGATAAAGAAAAAGAAATTCTTACTTTATCAACCATCCATTCGGCCAAGGGACTTGAATGGCATACAGTCTTTATAATTCACGCAGCAGATGGATTTTTCCCATCAACGCAGTCGTTCGACAAGCTCGAATCTCTGGAAGAAGAACGAAGGCTGATGTATGTGGCTTCAACACGTGCCAAACAAAATTTATTTGTTTGTTATCCTATGAATATATTCGATCGATTTCAAGGAATAACATTTGCAAAGCCTTCCAGATTTATCGACGGTGTGGGAGAAAATCTTGCCGTTCAATGGCTGATAGAAGAGGAATAATTTTTTTTGGTTTAGTTAGTCTGATTCAATTATTTTTCGTATAAAAATTGGTTATCATGTTGAATAAAAATGAATTAATCTCAAGGGCAGTTGAAGCAGCGCAAAAAGCTTATGCCCCCTATTCTAATTTTCATGTAGGTGCTGCATTAATTACAAAAAGCGGGAGAATTTACCTGGGTGCTAATATCGAGAATTCATCATATGGATTGACAATATGTGCCGAAAGAACGGCAGCATTTAATGCAGTGCTCGACGGTCAAAAAGAATTTGACGCAATTGCTATTGTTAGTGATTCTGGAAATTTTACCCCGCCTTGCGGTGCTTGTCGACAGGTGCTTTCCGAATTATGTGGCAAAGACCTGCTAGTTATTATGAGCAATAAAAAAGGCGAAGTTAAAGAAATGACCCTTGAAGAATTACTTCCTTTCTCATTCGATAAAGAAAATTTGATATAATATGGAACCAGTAACGCATTTTCATCCATTGGGCACTGGCTGGATTGAAGTAATTGCAGGCTGTATGTTCAGCGGCAAAACTGAAGAATTAATACGTAGGTTAAAAAGAGCAATCATTGCCAGGCAGAAGGTTAAAATTTTCAAGCCCAAAATCGACACCCGTTATTCCAGTACAGAAATAGTTTCTCATAACGAACAGTCGCTTCCCTCAATTTTAGTTAACAATGCAGAAGAAATTCTGGAATATGTGGAAGATGCTCAGGTCATAGGAATTGACGAAGCTCAATTCTTTGATTTGAAACTGGTCGATGTTTGCAATAAACTCGCCGACGAAGGCAAAAGAGTAATTGTTGCCGGACTCGATCAGGATTACAGGGGAGTTCCGTTCGAACCAATTCCGCAATTGCTTGCAACAGCTGAATTTATTACAAAAACTTTAGCAATATGTGTTGTCTGTGGAAATATTGCAGACAGGACTCAAAGAAAGATTTCTTCAACCGAAAGAGTACTCGTTGGAGCTTCGGATAGTTATGAAGCTCGATGTCGTAAATGTCACTATATACCGGATTAAAGATGGATCTGATTTCACTTTTCAGGGGAATTACAGGCATATTTTTATTAATCGGAATTGCATTCCTGATTTCAAACAACAAATCGCGTGTAAACTGGCGATTAGTTATTTCGGGTTTATTAATCCAGATCATATTTGCAATTTTGATTCTTAAAGGAGAAATACTTGGTACCTATTTCTCACCACTCGGCTGGCCAAAAGAATTTTTCAGATTTGTCAGCAGTTTTTTTGTACTGATTCTTAACTTCACTACCGAAGGCGCAAAATTCGTGTTCGGTAATCTCGGATTAGGTCCCGGCAACGATGAAAGTATGGGTGTATTCTTTGCTTTTCAGGTATTACCTACAATTATTTTCTTCGCCAGTTTAATGTCGGTGCTTTATTATCTTGGCATAATGCAAAAGATTGTCGAAGGGATGGCATGGGTAATGGCAAAGGTTATGGGAACAAGCGGAGCCGAATCATTATCCTGCACTGCTAATATTTTTGTTGGTCAAACAGAAGCGCCCCTGATGATAAAACCCTATTTGAAAGGAATGACCAAGAGCGAACTTTTGACAATTATGGTCGGCGGCATGGCTACAATTGCAGGCGGAGTAATGGCAGCATATATCCAGATCTTAGGGATGGCTTTTTCAAAAACACACAATATTCCTCTTGAAGAAGCACAATTGATTTTTGCAACGCATTTATTGGGAGCCAGCGTAATGGCAGCACCGGCTGCATTGTTGATTTCAAAAATAATTTTCCCTGAAACCGGCGAACCAGAAACAAAAGGTAAAGTGAAAGTTAAAGTCGAAAAATCTGCTTCGAATCTAATTGAAGCTGCGGCAGCAGGAGCTTCCGAAGGAATGACCCTGGCTTTGAATGTAGCCGCTATGTTAATTGCTTTTATTGCCTTGATAGCAATGATTAATTATTTCCTCGCCTGGCTGGGGGACTTTTCGGGAATCAATTCGTTTCTTTATAATAAATTCGAAGCAAAATTAAGTCTACAATTTATATTTGGCTCTCTTTTGCAGTTTCTGGCATACGGCATTGGAGTACCCTGGGAAAGCGCATTCCATTTTGGAAGTTTAATTGGAACTAAAATCGTCCTGAACGAGTTCGTTGCATATCTCGATATGAGCACGCTAATTCAATCGAACATATTTACAAACGAAAAGGCAATGTTCATGGCAACATACGCATTATGCGGCTTTGCAAACTTCAGTTCGATTGCTATTCAAATCGGAGGAATTTCACCTCTGGCTCCTTCACGTAGAAGTGATCTTGCTGAACTCGGACTTAAAGCTGTAATTGGTGGCACTCTGGCTAATTTATTAACAGCTACTCTTGCAGGAATTTTAATCTGATGTTAAACCTGAAAGATAAATACAAAAAGATTGTTGAAAGTATTAATAGTCAAATGCCGTTCACACCTGAAATTTGCATCGTTCTTGGCAGTGGTCTGGGCAGCTTTGCAGATAATATTAAAAATAAATTTACAATTCCTACAAAAGATCTCCCTGGTTATCCATCATCAACCGTTGAAGGCCACAAAGGATATCTTCATTTTATGGAGATCCATAATAAAAAGATTTTAGTGGTCCAGGGCAGGCTCCATTTTTACGAAGGCTACAGATTATCGGACTGTCTTCTTCCCGTTCATATTGCTTCACAAATTGGTGCAAAGAAAATAATATTGACCAATGCTGCCGGCGGAGTTAACAAAAACTTTGTACCCGGGGATTTGATGCTTGCTTCTTCTTTCATCTCATTTAATATAAAAAAAGAGATGGCAGAAGTTATGGGTGCCGGCAATTTTGATAGCCGAAATCGCAGTTTCCCTTCCGAATATCTTAATGAAATTATTAAAAAAGCAGCTGCTGAAGAAATGATTTTTCTCAAAGAAGGAGTTTATTGGTTCAATAAGGGTCCTTCATACGAAACTCCAGCAGAAATTAACATGCTTTTGAAGATCAATTGTGATGCTGTTGGAATGTCAACCGTTCATGAAGCTTTTTACGCCCATTTGATGGGCATGGAAACTTCATCAATCTCATGCATTACAAATATGGCGGCGGGTATTTCTCAGAATAAACTGTCGCACCAGGAGGTAATCGATACTGCAGAACTGGTTAGAGAAAAATTTGAACGTCTTGTAAAAAAAACTATCGAATTGCTGTAGCCAGAACGGCAGCTGCACTGATTATTGCAGTTTCACTTCTCAATCTATTTTCTGTCAGTCTCAAAATTATCGTATTTCCCAGTCTATCTATTTCTCTCTTTTCAAAGCCACCTTCCGGACCGAATACGAAAGAATAATTTCGATTTAGATCAAAATTATTATTTATAAAATCCTCAAGTGGAATGTTTCCTTTCTGATCAAAAACAACGATTTCTCCGTGAATAATTATTTCGTTTAAACTTTCGAAATAGTTAATAATCGGTTTCCAGCATCTCAAGGATTGTTTCATGGCAGCAAGGGCAATCTTGTTCCATCTCGTTAGTTTTTCTCCTCGCGCGACAGTTCTTTCTGATTCAAAAATTATGAAATTGGTAATACCGAGCTCGATCGATTTCTCAAGTGCAAATTCGAATCTTTCCGAATTTCTGAGACGTGGGATACAAAAGGTTATATTTTTTAGGATGTTTGGATAAGAATATTTTTGTTTTATATCCACACTGACTTCTCTCTTGGAGATATTGCTGATTGTTGTCAGGTAAATATTTCCATTCCCGTCCGTAACGAAAATTTCGTCTCCGATTTTGTGACGCATAACGTTTATAAGATGATGCGATTCATCGGAAGTTAAAATAAGAGAGTTGTCGGTCTCGACAATTTCGGAATAATAGAGCTCTACATCGGTTAGATAAGAATCTTTCAATTACCTACTCTCCGAAGCACATTGAGTGAGCAATTTTAATACACCTGTCTTGTATTACCGTAATACCCTTCTTAATTAACGGAGCGACTGCACTATCGTTTTTTATTCCCTGCTGCAACCATACTCCACGTGGATTTATTTTTAGGATATCAGTTATAAGTTCTGGTATCTCTTCTGATTTTCGGAAAATATTCACAATATCAATTTTAATTGGGACATCGATTAGCGATTTATAGACAGGAATATTAAATTCATCATTGTTGTATGGATTGATGCCAACTACTTGATACCCGTGCCTTATTAGATAATCAGCAATCATTCTGCTAATTTTAAACGGATTGCGTGATAAGCCTACCACAGCAATCCGTTTTGCTTTTTTTAATAATTCACATTCAGTAAAGTTATACATTTTCACACAATCATTGATACTGAGATACTGGCGGACAACTGCAAACGAGATTTCTATCGCCGTATGCGTTGTTTATTCTACCAACAAAAACCCATGGTTTATAAATTTTAAGATAGTCTACAGGAAAAGCAGCTTTTGTACGTGAATATGGATGCTTCCATTCGTCTGAAGTTAGTTCAAACGAAGTGTGTGGTGCATTTTTCAATACGTTATCTTCAGTATCAAATTTGCCTTCTTCGATTTCTTTTATTTCGTTATAAATTGAAATCATAGCCTCACAAAAACGGTCGAGTTCATATTTCGATTCGCTTTCGGTCGGCTCTACCATTAAAGTACCAGGTACTGGAAAAGATACTGTAGGTGCGTGGAATCCGTAATCCATTAATCGTTTGGCTATATCGTCGACGTCAATTTTTGCCGATTGCTTGAATTTTCTTGTGTCGAATATCAATTCATGTGCAACAAATCCTCGTTTACCTGAATAGAGAACCGGGAAATAATCTTTCAATTTTTCTTTAACATAATTGGCATTTAATATTGCAGTTTTAGTTGCGTGAGTCAATCCCTCGCCACCCATCATTTTAATGTAGGCGTAAGAAATTATTAAAATGAGGGGGCTACCAAAAGGAGCAGCAGAAACAGCAGTTATGGCTTTTTCGCCACCTGTTTTTATAATTGGATGTCCTGGCAGGAATGGCTTTAAATGTTCAGCTACGGCAATTGGTCCCATACCTGGTCCGCCGCCGCCGTGCGGAATGGCAAATGTTTTATGAAGATTTATATGACATACATCCGTACCGATTTCTGCAGGATAGGCTAATCCGACGAGAGCATTTAAATTAGCTCCGTCCATATAAACCTGACCGCCATTGTCGTGAATGATTTTACAAATCTCTACAATATCTTCCTCGAAAACTCCGTGCGTCGAAGGATATGTAACCATTAAAGCTGATAAATTATCTCGATGTTCTTCTGCTTTTGATTTGAGGTCATTTAAATCAATATTACCGTTTTCATCACATTTTACCACGACTACTTTATTACCAGCCATAACGGCGCTTGCAGGATTTGTGCCGTGTGCCGAAGAAGGAATGAGAACTATATTTCTGTTGCTTTCGCCTCTGCTTCGATGATATGCTCGAATAACCATCAAGCCAGTGTATTCACCCTGAGCGCCTGAATTCGGTTGAAATGAAATGCCTTTGAAACCTGTGATTTTCATTAAGTCTTGACCCAATTCTTCGATTATCCTGTAATAACCTTCCACCTGGTCAGCAGGAGCAAATGGATGAATTTCGGTAAACTCTTCCCACGTAATTCCAAACATTTCAGTGGCAGCATTTAACTTCATTGTGCACGACCCAAGAGAGATCATCGAAGTGGTCAAAGTAAAGTCCTTGACCGTCAGACTTTTGATATATCTCATCAATTCAGTTTCAGAATGATATTTATTAAAAACGGGATGAGTCAAATAAGGGCTTTGTCTTTTCAATTTGTCGGGGATTGCAAAATAATCGAATTCAATTTGCTTGACATTCTCAGAATATGAGATCCCGAGTGCTGTCGAAAAGACATCCACAATCTCAGCTATATCATCGATCGTAGTCGTTTGTGAAATTGAAATTCCAATCTTATCGTTATCCTGATATCGGAAATTAATTTTTCTATCGATCGCCGTTTTACGAACAGAATCGACATCGGAAGGATTAAGTTTAATAAGCAGAGTATCGAAATAGAAATCATTTAACTGCTGTAGTCCCAATTTCTTTATGTGAAGATTTAGAAGCGAGGTCAAATAGTGAATCCGTTTAGCAATATTTTTAATTCCTTCAGGACCATGATATACAGCATACATCGAAGCCATAACAGCAAGCAATGCTTGAGATGTACAGATATTACTTGTGGCATGTTCTCGTTTGATATGCTGTTCTCTCGTCTGGAGAGCCATACGAAGAGCTCGGTTTCCATGACGGTCAATTGAGACGCCGATAATTCTACCGGGGACGAATCGTTTAAATTCTTCTTTAGTAGCAAAATATGCTGCATGAGGACCTCCAAATCCCATTGGCACGCCGAAACGTTGTGTTGTACCGACTGCTACGTCGGCGCCGAATTCTCCAGGTGGGGTCAGCAGCGCCAGACTCATCAAATCTGCAGCAACAGCTTTGAGAATTCCATAATTATCGGCTTTCTTAAACAATTCTGTATAATCGATAATTTTTCCCGATGAAGCAGGATATTGAACAAGTAGGCCAAAATACGATTCGTCAAATGCGGCGTTTTCGGTCGAGTCGATTACGAGTTCAATTCCGAGTGGTTCACTTCTCGTTTTTAATACATCAATAGTTTGAGGGAATAGATCGCTTGATACAAAAAATTTATTAGAGTTTTTCTTCGTAATCTTTTGGAAATTAAAAAGCATTGCCATTGCTTCAGCTGCAGCAGTTGCCTCGTCGAGCAAAGAAGCATTCGCAATTGGTAACCCTGTAAGGTCAATTACCATCGTCTGGAAATTGAGCAGAGCTTCTAATCTACCCTGGGAAATTTCGGCTTGATAAGGCGTATATGGAGTGTACCAATCGGGATTTTCCAGAATGTTTCTTCTGATGACTCCAGGTAAAATAACGGGATAATAGCCGAGCCCGATATAATTTTTAAAGAGTTTATTTTTGCTGGCAATTTCAGAAAGCCTTTCAATCATCTGGTATTCGTTTAATTGATTGCCGAGCTCGAGTTTTTTTGTGCTGCGAATTGACTTTGGCAAGGCTTTTTCAACAAGTTCATCGAGTGAGGAAACTGCGATTGTGTCGCACATTTTTTGAATATCGCTTTCGTCTGGTCCGACGTGGCGATTGACAAATTTGTCATTAAATAATGGGGTCTCCATATCAATTACTCTCTTTTATGGATATGATAAATTATTTAGTATTGCTAATATAGTTAAAAGTATTAAGATGAAGAGGGACTATTCTTAATCTTTGAGAGGGCATCTTTTGCAGCGTTTTGTTCGGCAGTTTTTTTATTTTTTCCTTTTCCACTACCAAGTTTTTCATTATTTATAAAAACATCCACTAAAAATTCTTTATTATGCTGCGGTCCTGTTTCGCTTACCACAACGTATCGCGGGGGACTGATTTTTTTTGAATGTGCCAGTTCAAGCAATTGACCTTTGTAATTCTGGTCATTCAGAATGTTGCCGCGTTCTTTCGAGGGGAAAATGACTGCTTTTAAAATAAACTTTTTTGCGTACTTCAATCCCCTATCCAGGTATATTGCACCGATAAGAGCTTCAATGGCATCAGATAATATGGTTCTCATCCCTTCGGTGGTTTGGTCAATATATTTTTGATTATAGAGTAAAAGTTTTATAATGCCAAGATTCTCTGCGCATGCGAATAAATTGGCTCTGTTTACAATTGTGGAACGTACTTTGGTTAGAAATCCTTCTTCCTGAGTCGAATAGTTACGAAATAGAAACTCTGCCACAACCATATTAAGTACAGCGTCGCCCAGAAATTCGAGTCGTTCATTTGATTTTTCAAATACTGGAAAAAGCTCGAGGTAGGACCTGTGTGTTAATGCCTTAATGTAGTATTCGCTATTCTTTACTTTAAAACCGAGTATATTTTCGAGCAATTTGATGTCGATTAGATAGTCTTTAACAAATTTTCTTTCTCTTCCGGGAAAAATATTTTTAATAAATTTTCCAAACAAGACTACCCTTCGAACTTTTTGAACAAAAGACTTGCGTTATGACCTCCGAATCCAAAAGTATTGCTGATTGCATATTTAATTTCTCTATTAACGGCTTTCTTTGGAGTGTAATTTAAATCACATTCAGGATCGGGCTCGTCCAGATTAATTGTAGGTGGAATAGTACTGTTTTTAATCGCAAGAATTGTAGCTATAGCTTCAACGGCGCCTGCTGCCCCGAGTAAATGTCCTGTCATCGATTTTGTGGAGCTGATATTAAGCTTATAAGCGTGCTCGCCAAAAACCGATTTAATTGCTTTGGTTTCGTTAATGTCATTCAATTCAGTTGAAGTACCGTGGGCATTTAGATAATCGATTTCTTCTGGATTTACATTGGCATCGCGCAAAGCTTCTTTCATAGCTCGAGCGGCACCTTCTCCATTAGGAGCCGGAGCTGTAATATGATAAGCATCGCCAGTTAATCCGACACCGACAATTTCAGCATAAATTTTAGCTCCTCTTGAAAGAGCGTGTTCTAATTCTTCCAGAACCAGAACTCCACTGCCTTCGCCAATCACAAATCCATTGCGGTCCTTATCGAACGGTCGGGAAGCTTCCAGATAGCGATCGTTCCAGGTTGAAAGAGCTCGTGCAGAATTAAAACCCGCAATTGACATTGGAGTAATTGGGGCTTCTGAACCGCCGGTAAAAATCAAGTTTGCAGAGCCTCTCTGGATAAGTATAAAAGCATCTGCAATTGCATGAGAGGAAGTTGCACATGCCGATACAGTAGCATAGTTAGGACCTTTTAATCCATACTTTATCGAAATATATCCGGCTGCTATATCAGGGATCATCATAGGAACGAAAAAAGGACTTACTCTTTTGGGTCCGCCATTAACAAAAGCAGAATGTTGCTCCTCGAAAGTCCAGATTCCGCCAATGCCACTACCAAATACAACACCTGCCATTTCTTGATTTAATTTGGATAGATCTAAAGCAGAGTCTTCAAGAGCCATTGCTGCCGAAGCGAGTGCATAATGCGTATAGGAATCCATCCTGCGAAGTTCTTTTTTGTCGATAAAATCGGCAGGATCGAAATTTTTAAGTTCGCATGCAAACTGTGTGGCAAAATCGGTAGCATCAAATTTTGTAATTTTGCCAGCACCGTTTTTCCCGGAAATTAAACCTTCCCAGAAATCCTTTATGTTATTTCCAATTGGTGTAACTGCACCCATTCCGGTTATAACGACTCTTCTTTTCTGCATGGTATTCCCGTCTTTTTTTGATAAAAGAAGTAGTATGAGGCTGTCCAGCTGAACAGCCTCTCTATTATTAACTTACTTTTTCTTTGAGATACTTAATCGCATCGCCTACGGTTGAAATTTTCTCGGCATCTTCGTCAGGAATTGAAATATCGAAAGCTGATTCGAAACCCATTACCAATTCTACGATATCCAGAGAGTCTGCACCAAGATCGTTTGTAAAAGATGCCTCTGGCGTAATTTGTGATTCTTCTACTCCGAGTTTGTCCATTATTATTTCTTTTACTTTTGCTTCAATGTCCATTTATTTACTCCTTAAATGTTATTGAATAATTAGTTATTGATTAGAAACATTTATATCACATTACCATACCGCCATCGACTGTAATTACTTGCCCGGTTATATAGTCCGAATCGCTGCTGCACAAAAAGACTACAGTTTTAGCGATATCTTCGGGCTTTCCTAATCTTTTTATAGGAACATTTGCTAATATAGCTTCTTTTTGCTGGTCGGTCAATTTATTTGTCATATCTGTTTCAATAAATCCTGGTGCGACAACGTTCACATTAATATTTCTTGAAGCGAGTTCTTTTGCATTCGATTTAGAAAATCCAATAATACCTGCTTTCGATGCCGCATAGTTTGCCTGTCCGGCGTTCCCGGTTAATCCTACAACCGAGCTAATATTTACTATTTTACCATACCTCTGAGAAATCATGTTTTTGAGTACGGCTTTTGTGTAATTAAAAACACTTTTGAGATTCGTATCCACAACAGAATTAAAGTCTTCGGTTGACATTCTCAATAGTAAATTATCTTTTGTTATTCCAGCGTTATTAACAAGGATATCGATACCACCAAGTTTTTCGACGGCAAATTTAACCGTTTTTTCTGCATCTTCAAAAGAAGTAGCATCTGCTTTGATGCCATAAACTTTTTGATTTCCAAGTTCGTTTTCGAGTTGACGCGCGGCATCATCAGAACTATGATATGTGAAAACAACAGAGCATCCTTCTTTAACCAGTTCTTTAACTATAGCTCTTCCTATACCACGCGTGCCGCCAGTTACAATTGCCCTTTTACCCTTTAGCTTCAATTTTTTCCTCGTTCAATTTTTTGAAATATTCTTCCCTGTATTCAACAAGTTCTTTATAACCGTCTTCTCCCAGTATATGAATTATTTCGTCTTTACATGTTTCAAAAACGGTTGAATGTTGATTTTCGGATTTATTGCAGTAATGAAGACGATTCATATGGTCGTCGTCGATTGTAAGAGTTCCTTCATAAACTACGAGAGGAAAAATAACGCAATAGAAGGGTTTATACTCCCATTTATAAATCCCCTCCTGCATTGCAATTTTTTGGAGTGTGCAATATCCCAATTTATCGAGGAAGACACACTTACCATTATAAACCTGTGTGCCAATTGCGATACCGGATTTAAAGTCGTCATCTTTTTCAGGAGCTTCGAACCATTTATCTGGATCTTTAATCTGGGAATCGTCCATTGCTGCAATTACTTTGTCTTTAATTTCGAGAATTTTCTCCGCTTCATATTTATCTGTATAAACACCATAGTAACAACATTCGCCTGCACAAATAGAGGCATCGCAACCCCTTACAAACTTTTGAGTAAAAATTAAAGGATCGATATAAAGTCCTTTTATTTTTTTCTCAAATTTCTTTTCTTTGGACATCAAAGGTACCTTTCTAAGTCTGAATATTTTTCAATACCGAATATACGGACATCGGAATTAATTCTCTTAACAAGACCCTGTAAAACTTTCCCCGGTCCGATTTCGTAAAACTCATCGGCACCATCGTTAATCATATTAATTATCGATTCTTCCCAGCGAACTGGATTCGTTAGCTGAGCTAACAATATTGCTTTAATTTCTTCTTTATTTTGAACAGGCCTTGCAGTTACATTTGTATAGACTGGTATTTTAGCATCGTAAAAAGGAGTTGAATCGAGTGTTTTTTTCAATTCTTCTTTAGCATTTTCCATTAAAGGAGAATGGAAAGCACCGCTGACAATCAATTCCTTAACTAATTTTGCTCCTTCCTTTTTTGCTATTTCCATAGCTTTCTTAACGCCGGTAACAGAACCTGAAATTACTATTTGGCCAGGAGAATTAAAATTTGCGCATTGGACTATTCCTTCTTGACTGGCAATATTACAAATTTCCACTAATTTTTCAGAATTAAGTCCAATTACTGCAGCCATAGTACCAGGGTTTTCAATACCGGCTTTCAACATAGCTTTACCCCGAGCATGCACCAATTTAATTGCTTCATAAAATTGTACCGCTCTTGCGGCCGTCAAAGCAGAATATTCTCCGAGTGAATGCCCGGCAACAAAATCAGGTTCAATTGTCCTGATCAAACTGCTTACAACAATACTATGGACATAAATTGCCGGTTGAGTTATGTCTGTTTGTTTTAACGATTCTTCAGGTCCGTTGAACATCAAATTCCTTAACGGTAGCCCTGTAGCCTCTTCAGCTGTTAGAATCATTTCTTTGGCTTCGACGGAATTCTCGTATAAATCTTTCGCCATGCCTACATATTGAGAGCCCTGGCCAGGAAATATGAATGCTTTTTTACCCATCAGTCGATACTCCAGGTCAAATAAATTGCGCCCCAAGTATATCCAGCACCGAAAGCAGATAGAATTAGATTATCCCCTTTTTTCAGTTTACCATTACGATAATATTCTGTCAGACAAAGTGGAATTGTAGCAGCTGTCGTATTGCCGTATCTATCGATATTAATCATAACTTTATCCTGAGAGAGACCCATCCGTTCTGCAGTGGCTGAAATGATGCGTAAATTTGCCTGATGAGGTACCAGATAAGCTATATCTTCTGGTTTCAAATTGTTTCTAGTCATAATTTCATAGGAAACGTCTGCCATTCCTTTTACAGCAACTTTGAATACAGCTTTACCGTCCTGATAAATGTAATGGAGTTTTTTATCGACAGTTTCATGAGAAGCCGGCATAAGGCTACCGCCTCCTTTCATATATAAGCTGTCCTTACCCGAACCGTCGCATCGAAGTATTGAATCTTTAATTCCATACGACAAATCATCTGTAGGTTCGAGCAAAACTGCAGAAGCTGCATCGCCAAATAAGATGCAAGTATTTCGATCGGAATAATCTGTAATTGAACTCATTTTATCTGCCCCTACAACCAGAACCTTTTTGTACCTGCCTGTTTCGATTAATGCTGCTCCAGTTTGAAGAGCAAATAAAAATCCGGAACATGCAGCCGAAAGATCGAAACCCCATGCATTCTTTGCGCCAATTTTATCCTGTACCAAACATGCAGTAGCTGGAAAGAACATGTCGGGTGTTACGGTGGCGATAATAATAACATCAATTTCTTCTGGATTTAAATTGGTATTTTTCATCAGATCTTGAATTGCACCAACTGCCAGGTCGCTGGTTGCCCCGTTTTCTAAAATTCTTCTTTCTTTAATCCCTGTTCGAGTAACAATCCATTCGTCGGATGTGTCAACTATCGATTCGAAATATTTATTGTCAAGAACTTTATCGGGAACATACATTCCCACTGCTGTAATTGTAGCATTTATTGGATTATTTTGAGTTGCCATATTCTTTAATTGCTTCCTCGAATTTTTGAATAAGATTTTTTGTGTGCATCTCTTTTGCTCTTAATATCATATTCTTGATAGCCAGTGGGGTACTCGAGCCGTGTCCTATTATAGTTATACCATTGACACCAAGGAGGGGTACGCCTCCGTATATCTGATAATCCATATCTGCCAGTGACTTTTTCAATACACTTTTTGTAACGAGTGCCTTAATTTTGTTAAGGAATCCTTCGTTCGCATAATTTTTTATTTTTGTTTTTAGGAATGTAAGAACACTTTCGCCAAATTTGAGTAATATATTCCCCACAAAGCCATCGCAGACAATAATATCCACTCGTCCGTTAAGAATATCTCTGCCTTCAACATTACCGATAAAATTGAGATTCGAATTTTTAAGAAGTTCATAAGTAGCAAATACAAGTTCGTTACCTTTCGATTCTTCTTCACCAACGCTCAGTAAACCTATAGAAGGATTTTTCACACCATAAATTTCTCGGGCAAAGATTGTCCCTAATACAGCATATTCAAAAAGATGCTGAGGTTTGCTGTCCACACTTGCACCAGCATCAAACACCAGGCAGAACTTGCCTGCTGATGTTGGGAAGGTGGCTCCAATTGTGGGTCTGCTTACACCTTTAATTCTTCCCATAATTAATGTCGAAGCAGCCATAACTGCTCCAGTATTACCTGGACTAACAAAAGCATCTACTTTCTTTTCTTTGATTAATTTTGTGCCAACAACAATTGAAGAATCCGGTTTCGATTTTATTGCAGAGACGGGAGAATCATCCATCTCGATTGTTTGTGAAGTATGGTGAATAAGTTTCTCGTCGAGAGCAATTTTTTCCTTTTCAGCTGCTTTAAGAATTTCATCACGGTTGCCTACTAAAACAATATCAATAGATTTGTCTTCTTTAATTGCATCGAGAGAGCCCAGCAGATTATTAAGGGGGGCATAATCTCCCCCCATAGCATCAATTGCAATTCTACACTTGATGTCAGTAAAGTTAGAATTCATTTAATTAGTGATTATTTTTATGATTCTGGTACAAATACTGATTTGCCAGCATAGTATCCACAATTCGGGCACGCACGGTGACTTAATTTCAGTTCACCGCATTGAGAGCAGCGACTTAAGGAAGGAGCCGTAGCTTTATAATGCGCTCTGCGCTTATCTCTCCTGCTTTTTGACATTTTACGTTTCGGATTAGGCATCGTTCAACCTTTGGTTAGTTATTGAATTTCAATTTTTTCAGTGGTTCCCAAATATCGTTATTAACTTTTACATTGCAATTACAACTTCCTTCGTTTAGATTCTGACCACAACGCGGGCAGAGTCCTTTACATTCTTCTTTGCATAATTTTTTCAGAGGTATTGACAGCTCAACGTAATCGTAAACATCCTTTGTTATGTCAATTTTGTCTTCATCGGGCGACAGATAAAACACATTATACTCTTCCAGTCGAGTGCTCTCTTTTGAAAAAAGATAGCTCAATTGAAAATGGTTATGTAAATGCGTTTCATATTCCGAATTGCATCTGTCGCACGTAAGCCTGGCATCGGCTTCTACATCGAAATCGATGATTATTTGATGCGACGACTTATCCATCCTGCAGTTGACAATAACATTACCAAAAAAATTTTCGTCGAGCCCGATATTTTTTACCGGTTCGTCAAATTTAATTTGATGGATACCATCTGAAAAATTTGTATATTTTATAATCATTTTAACAAAGAGCAAAAAATTACCTCAAAATATAGTATGTGGTATCCTTATAATCAAGAATTGATAAATATTTGAAAACTTTCAAATGCTGATAGTAATTTCTTTACTTGCTTCATTTTTGCCAGCTTTGCTCTATCTTTATTTTATTTGGAAGATGGACAAAAACGAGCCAGAACCCATTTCATTCATCGTTTCTCATTTTATCTGGGGAGCGCTTGGTGCAGTTTTAACGGGCGCAGCGGGAAGTTATTTTATTACGACATTATTTGGACGGGGTGAATATACGGATTTATTCGAAGCTTTAATTTCTGCACCATTAGCAGAAGAATTTGCAAAAGGTTTTTTTCTTCTTTTTTCTTTCAGGTCAAAGAAATTCGATAACATTACCGACGGTCTGGTCTATGGAGGCGCAATTGGACTTGGGTTTGGTATGACAGAAAATTTCATTTATTTTATAACATTTGATGGCCTTATTAAATACTGGATAGTTCTTATTGTTATTCGTTCTTCATTTACTATTATTATGCACATGATATCAACCGCCGTTTTGGGCGCAATGATCGGCTTTGCTAAATTTTCGGGACGTTTTTCAAGAATCTATCTTATTTCTATTGGATATCTAATTGCCATTCTTATTCACGGAGCCTGGAATTTTTCCGTCAGTTTTATGGATACATTCTATTTCGGATTGATTTTTGTGATTGCTTTGACAATATTTTTTATTATGTTTTTTAGATATTCTCTTGCGAAAGAACAGTTGATTCTACAAATAGAACTTGTGGAGGAAGATATTCCCTACGAACACAAATTGGTACTCTTTTCAAATAAAAGATTTCAAAAGGGCTGGATCGACGAAACTATAAGAAAATTATATGTCAAAACTGCAGTCGGATTGGCTTTCAATAAACATCAATATAAAATTAGCAGCGGTAGTCTGAAGGAATTTTACGCATCCGAGATTGAAAGAAAAAGATCAATACTTAAAAAAATAATTGGCGAAATATGAGTCAAAAGATAGGGATCTTTGGAGGAACTTTCGACCCGATTCATGTAGGTCATTTGATTACGACTCAATATGTACTCGAAAAAAGAAAACTGGACAAAATAATTTTTGTCCCCTGCTATATTTCTCCTCACAAGACGGACAAAAATTTATCAAATCCAATTCACCGACTTAATATGTTACGGCTTGCTATTGAGGATATTCCTTATTTCGATCTTTCAGATTACGAAATCAGAAAAGGTACTATTTCTTACACTTATGATACAATTGTGGAATTGAGAAAAGTATACTCTAACATAGAACTTATTATTGGATACGACAATCTAATTGTTTTCGATAAATGGCACAAACCAGAAAAAATTGTAGAGTTATCTAAATTGATAGTAATGAAAAGAGTAATCGACAAAGAAGTTGAAACAAAAAACAAGTATTTCGAATATGCCACTATTCTGGATACACCGACAATTGAAATTTCTTCTTCTGAGCTGAGGGAAAGAATTAAGAATAATTTACCGATATCATTTATGGTTCCACATAAAGTGGAAGAATATATCTGGAAAAATAATCTATACAAATAGTTATGATAGACGAATATTTCATAAATAAAATAAGAGAGCAGGATAAAAAGACAGTTTCCCGTGCAATCACGTTAATCGAATCTTCAAATGGTTCTGCAAATCAATTATTGAAATCTCTCTACAAATTCACTGGAAATGCTTACAGAATTGGAATTACCGGACCTCCTGGTGCAGGAAAATCTACATTAACAAATCAATTGACAAGTTACTACAGAAAACTTGGCAAAACCGTCGGGATAATTGCAGTCGACCCGACGAGTCCATTTTCGGGTGGGGCTCTACTGGGCGATCGAATTAGAATGTCTGATATCGGTTGCGACGCTGGTGTATTCATTAGAAGTATGGCTACGCGTGGCAGTCTCGGCGGTTTAAGTAAAAAAGCCGTCGAAGTTGCAGATTTGCTCGACGCTGCCAAGTATGATATTATCATTTTTGAAACCGTGGGAGTTGGACAATCGGAACTCGATATTGCAAAGGCTGCAGATACCACAGTGGTTATTCTGGTACCGGAATCAGGAGACTCAATTCAGGCAATGAAAGCAGGCTTGATGGAAATTGCAGACATTTTCGTAATAAATAAATGCGATCGACAGGGCGCCGACGCGACCTATACGGCTCTTACAACAATTCTTCATCTCTACAATAAAAAAGAAAGAGTGCCAGAGGTTGTGAAAGCTATTGCATCTGAAAATAAGGGGATCGCAGAACTGGCTGAAGAAATCGATAAACATCGTAAATTACTTATCGAGACAAATCAACTTGAATCAAATAGAATGAAAAAACTGAAAGAACGAATTCTTGAAAATCTCAATTACCTAATCAATGAAGAAATTTCAGAACTTATCGAACCAAATTATGTTGACGAAATGGTGGCAATGACTTTGCAAGGAAAACTATCATACGTCGAAGCTTCGGAATTGTTGCTTAAAAATTATAAGCAAAGATTGCTCGGGAAATGAAGAATCATTTTGCCGGGTTTGTAATTGTCTCTGTAATTTTAATCACACCTGCATTAAAAGCTCAGTCGCTATATGAAGGTATAAATTTCGCATCAGAAGCAATTATTTCCCTAAGTAATTCCAATAACAATTTAACGGATATTCAACTTGTAGATTCGTTTTACTGTAAAGTACTGAATTATTATGATGGTAACGTTTCAGAAACGTTACTTGCATTAACATTTGCATGCTTGCCTTTTAACAAAATCAACGTACGCTTTTTATTAAATTCTAATATTATAATTTCCTTACCCTCGCCTACTGATTCAATATTCAAAAAACGACTCGAATGTTTACCTTCAAAATTATTTTATGATTCCCCTTCGACAGATTTTGGTGATAAAGATAAGCTTTCGCACTTTTTCGGCAATGCTTTTCTTGCGTATAATTTCGGGAGTTTCAATTTATCAGATTTTATCGGTATTTTTGTGGAAAACATCGAACAGGAGCTCTTAATCGAAGGAGACTACAGCTTTAAAGATATTATTGTTAACGGACTCGGAAAAATATATGGTTTTAATCTCAGAAAGAACAAAAGTTTAATGCCTTCGGATTTTCTGAATTTTTATCATTTCATTTTTATGAGGTTTTAGAAATGAAAAGTGTACTAATTATCGACGACGAAAAAGAAATATGCGAGTCGATTAAAATGATTTTAGAATATGAAGACTATGATGTCGACTACACGACAGATCCGGAGACAGGATTAAAAAAGATCGAATACGGAAATTACAGCGTATTATTACTCGACATACAAATGCCTGCAATAAGCGGCTTTGACATCCTGCAAAAGATTAACACAAAAGAGAACGGACTGCAGATAATAATTATTTCAGCACACGCCAATTTAGGGAATGCAATTAAAGCAACAAAGCTTGGCGCATTCGACTTTATCGAAAAACCAATCGACCGCGATAAATTATTAATTTCAGTCAGAAATGCTTTTCTTCAATATCAACTTCGTAAGGAAAATAAAAAGCTGAAAGCAGATGCAGAATTCGAAAATAAAATTATTGGAAAAAGCCGGGCTATACAGTCAATTCTCGAAACGGTCGAAAGAGTTGCCAGGACGGATGCCCGTATTTTAATAACAGGTGAAAACGGCACTGGCAAAGAACTAATCGCGCAGGAAATTCACAAGAAAAGCAACCGGGCAGATAAAGAATTAGTAGAAGTCAATTGTGCAGCCATTCCTCAGGAATTGATCGAATCGGAATTATTTGGTCATGAAAAAGGAGCTTTTACCGGAGCAATTAAAGACCGCATCGGAAAATTTGAACTTGCCGACGGCAGCAATCTATTCCTTGACGAAATCGGAGATATGAGTTTACAGGCGCAGGCAAAAGTACTTCGTGCTATTGAAGAAGGAAAAATTGAAAAAGTCGGCAGTAGCACCAAAATAGAAGTCGATGTAAGAATAATTTCGGCTACAAATAAAAATTTACTCGAAGAGATTGAAAAAGGTAACTTCAGAGAAGATTTGTATCATCGTTTAAATGTCATTCCGATACACATTCCTCCACTCAGGGAAAGAAAAGAAGATATTCCATTGTTGGTTCAACATTTTTCCGATTTTTTTTGCAGGAAGAATAAATTTATTCCAAAAGAATGGGAGCCAGATGCAGTGGAGTTTTTAAAAAATTTACCGTGGAAAGGAAATGTGAGAGAATTGCGAAATTTTGTAGAAAGGGCAGTAATTATGATTCCTCATGAAAAAATTAAGAAGGTCGATTTGCAGCCCCATTTACCTGAAACAAAGATAAAAACCGATGAACTTTTTAGTTCTGTCAATACATTTCAAGAATTCAAGGAAAAGTCGGAAAAGATTTTTATCGAGAGGCAATTAAAAGCCAACGACTGGAACATCAGCAAAACAGCTGAATTACTCGGCATTCAAAGGAGTCATTTATATAATAAAATAAAAAAATACGGTATAGAGAAGGAGCAGTAATGGGAGAAACAATATTCTCAAAAATAATCCGGAAAGAAATACCCGCCGATGTCGTTTATGAAAGTAACACCGTACTTGCTTTCCGCGATATCAAACCTCAAGCTCCTGTCCATATTCTGATTATTCCCAAAATAACTGATATTGAGACAACAAAAGATATTAAGCCGGCGGAGCACGCACAATTACTCGCTGAAATGTTCGATGCCGCCAATAAAATTGCAAAAGAAATGGGAATTTCAGAAAGCGGATACAGACTGGTTATTAACTCAGGACCTGACGCAGGACAGGAAGTATATCATCTGCATATGCATCTTTTAGGCGGTAGGAAATTTAGCTGGCCTCCGGGTTGATTTACTCAACCCGGCTTTTCAAAGCTTTGCCTGCAATATCTTTTCTATAATAAATACCATCGAAATAAATTTTAGATAAACCTTCGTAAACTTTCTGTTTAGCCTTAGTTAAGTTATTTTCTTTGATAACAGATGTAACATTTAAAACTCTGCCCCCATTAGTAAAAATATGTCCATTTTCTTCTTTAGTTCCTGCATGATAAACAATAATTTGTGGATCATCAATTTCGAGTCCTCTGATTTCCTTCCCTTTTTCATAAGAGTCAGGATAACCAGTTGATGCAGCTACAACACAAACGGAAGATCCTCCGTTATAAGAGACCGCATTCTTATCTAAATTTCCTGAAGCTGCAGTGTAAAGTAATTTGAGAAAATCTCCCTTTAGAAGGGGGAGCACGGCTTGAGTTTCTGGATCGCCAAATCGGCAATTGAATTCAACAACTTTCGGTCCTTCTGTTGTTAACATTAAACCGCAATAAAGGCAACCTATGTATTTATTGCCAGTTTTGTTCATCGCCTCGAGCGTGGGCTTTATTATCGTATTCTCGATAATTTTCATCATCTTATCGTCGACGAATGGAGTGGGCGCATAAGCACCCATCCCGCCGGTATTCTTGCCTGTATCACCTTCTCCAATTCTTTTATGGTCTTGAGCCGCAGGAAGAACTACAAATTCTACACCGTCAGTAATCGCAAATACAGATGCTTCCTGCCCTCTCATAAATTCTTCGATTACTACTTTGTAACCGGCAGGACCAAATGTCGAATGTAAAAAACAATCGTCAAGTGCTGCTTTTGCTTCTTCAAAATTTTCTGCAATAATTACACCTTTCCCTGCTGCAATACCGTCGGCTTTGATTACCGTCGGGAAAGTGGAATTTACCAAATAATTTAGTGCATCTTCATATTCATTTTTTGTAAAAGTTTTAAAACTTGCTGTTGGGATATTGAAATCCTGCATCAGTTTTTTTGCAAAAGATTTTTCTCCTTCAATTCGTGCTGCATTTTTATCTGGACCGAATACTTTTATTCCTTTGCTTCTGAGTGCATCTGCCAGGCCGTTTGTGAGCGGTTTTTCAGGACCAACAACAACGAGATCAATTCCCATCCTTTGGCAAAAGTCTACGATTTCATCATTTTTATCTGGATCTAATAATATATTCGTGCCTAACTTTTTTGTGCCAGGATTTCCTGGAATTATGAAAAGTTGTTCTAATAAAGGGCTTTGAGAAATTTTAAGCGACAGAGCGTGTTCTCTTCCCCCTGACCCGATTACTACAACTTTCATACTGGTTCCCTCATGCAAAATTGAAATAGCTTTGTTAATTGTTCGGTTAATAATTTTCTGTCGTGCTTTAGAACGAATTCTTCATTCGGAGTGGGCAGATTTTTTTCTGAATAATCGTAATAGATTTTAATTAATGTCTCTTTAATTTCGTTGATATCGTCGGGTGCAGTTATGTAGGAAGCACCGTATTCTTTTAAAGCTGTTTTAGCGGCTCCTTCTGGTACACAGCCAAGAATTGGCTTACGTGCGCCGAAATATTCGAAAAGTTTACTGGTCGATATGGTCTCGGCTTTATTTGTTTTGCCAATCATCATCCAGAGTATATTCGTTGCTTTTAGTCTTTTTACAACGTCTTTATGTTCAATATAGCCGTGGATTTTAACTGATTCGTTGAGTCCTAAATCGACAACCAATTTTTTATATTCATCACGAAATAGCCCAATAAATTCTAGTTCAATATTTGATGCAATATCAGGTCTCTCGATAGATAACTTTTTAAATGCTTTTAGAAAATAGATTGGAGTGATTGATTCGTAAAACAGTCCTGAATACGTAAAGCGCAATTTTTCCTTACTTATAAGGTCTTCGTCCACTTCTACGTTAAAATCTTCCTGATCATATCCGTGAGGAATAATAACTACTTCGTCAAAAGTCAGGAATTGATACGTTTGAATAAGATATTCCTTAATTCTTCTGTTGACTGTTACAACACGATCGGCCGCGTGGAGACTGCTATATTCAAGCTTTTTATGTCGAGCTCTGTGATAAGGCGTAGGATAATGTGCAAAATGGTTGTCCAGCCACAGATCTCGATAGTCGACAATTAATGGAATATTAAATTCCTTCTTCAATTTAGCAGCATACACGAATGTAGAATAAGGAGGAACACTTACAAAGATTGCATCGAAATGTTCGTTTTTTAACAAATCACGTGCTTTCTGGTAAGCCCGTGCTGCCCACGATTTTTTATTGTCTGGAATAAAAAATATTTTAGAAAAGTTTGAGAATGCTTTCCTTATAAATTCTTTTGGAACGTTAACAGTGCTATATTTTTTCCCGAGGATAGAATTCAAGTCAAAGGATTCAGTTCTGATAATTCTAAGGTCTTTAACCTCCTCGAGAAGACTAAAGTCGTGGGCATAGTAGGCAACATTGCCTGTAGTTATAATTGTAGGTTCCCAGTTAAAATATGGAAAATACTTTGTAAATTTTTGTACTCTTTGTACTCCGCTCAGTCCCATTGGCGGATAATAGTATGCAAGAACGAGAACTTTAAACATATCGGTTAACAGGTTTAATATTTTTTAGTAATTTGATAATTAGGAGCTTCTTCAGTAATTACCACATCATGTGGATGGCTTTCTCGCAGTCCTGCTGAAGTGATTTTAACAAATTTTGTTTTAGTTTTTAATTCATGAATATTTTTTACTCCACAATATCCCATCGCGGCTCGCAATCCTCCGACAAACTGATAGATTGTATCTGCCAGAGCTCCTTTATAAGGTACTCTGCCTTCAATACCTTCGGGTACCAATTTTTTAATATCCTCTTCCATATCCTGAAAATATCGGTCACCACTACCCTGTTTCATAGCTCCGAGTGAACCCATGCCTCTGTATACTTTGAAGCTTCTGCCTTCATAGAGGACTTTTTCGCCTGGTGATTCGTCGCAGCCTGCCAGCATACCTCCCATCATAACTGTATCTGCTCCAGCTGCAATTGCTTTTGGTACATCACCTGTTTGTTTGATACCACCATCAGCAATTATCGGCACTTTCTTCTTAGATAATGCGCTTGCAACTTCAAGGATCGAACTTATTTGCGGTACTCCTACTCCTGCTACAACTCTTGTCGTACAAATGGAGCCGGCACCGATACCCACTTTTACGGCATCAACTCCACATTCAACCAGCGCGAGGGCTGCTTCTTTTGTAACAATATTACCGGCTATTAATTGAATATCTTTAAATTTCTTCCTGATTTCTTTAATTGTTTTTAGTACACCTGCAGAATGCCCGTGAGCTGTATCCACAACTATCACGTCTGCATTTGCATTTACAAGGGCTTCGACACGTTCCATCGTATCTTTTGCAACCCCTACTGCTGCACCCACTCTTAATCTTCCCAGATCGTCTTTGCACGCATTCGGAAATTTTTTCTTTTTCATAATGTCTTTATAAGTGATCAATCCTTTCAATATTCCCTTATTATCGACGACTGGCAATTTTTCAATGCGATGTCGATGCAGAATTTTTTCGGCTTCTTCGAGTGTTGTTCCTATTGGTGCGGTAATTAAATTATCTTTTGTCATTAATTGGCTTACGAGTAAATTGCGATTTGGTTCGAATCTCAAATCACGATTTGTCAAAATCCCAATTAATTTACCGTTGTTGTCGACAACCGGGATGCCGGAAATTCGATACTTGGACATAATTTCTTCAGCTTGATAAATCGTATGTTCGGGCGTCAGGGTTATCGGATTGACAATCATACCGCTTTCGGAGCGTTTAACTTTGTCGACTTCGTCAGCCTGTCTTTCAATCGACATATTTTTATGAATTATACCAATACCACCCTGAGCAGCCATAGCAATTGCCATTTCCGATTCTGTAACTGTATCCATCGCTGCTGAAATAAATGGAATATTTAATTTTATTTCGCGAGTTAGATATGTTGTAATATCTGTTTCTCTCGGTAATATTGAAGACTTAGCTGGAATAAGTAGTAAGTCGTCGAATGTCAAACCTTCGAATTCAATTTTATTATTCTTCATAAAGCCTCAATTTCTCTTTTTTTAATTCGCAAATTTAAGTAAAAGCCTGGAAACCTGTAATATCTTCTCCGATAATTAATGTGTGCATTTCATGGGTGCCTTCATAAGTTTTAACCGAATGGAGATTGGCAGCATGCCTCATTACAGGATATTCATTTAAAATTCCATTTGCTCCTAAAATTTCACGGGCAATTTGTGCAATTTCAAGTGCTTTTTCGCAGTTATTTCTTTTAGCCATTGAAATATGCGTATGTTTTACTTTGTTTTGGTCTTTTAATCGCCCTATCTGAAGATTTAATAATTGAGCTTTTGTAATTTCAGTTAACATATAAACAAGTTTTTCCTGAGTCATCTGGTAGGCGGCAATTGGTTTTTCGAATTGAATCCTTGATTTCGAATAATCAAGAGCACTCAAATAGCATTCGATCATCGCACCTGTAACACCCCATGCTATACTATATCTTGCCTGATTTAGACACATTAAAGCAGATTTTAATCCCATCGATCCGGGCAATAAATTTTCTTCCGGTATTTCCACGTTGTCCAGAATCAGTTCCGAAGTGACAGAAGCACGCAATGAATGTTTCCCTTTCATTTCGACGGCAGTAAAACCCTTACGTTCTTTTTCGACAATAAAACCTCTAATTGTCCCTTCCAGTTTAGCCCAGATTATTGCAATATCTGCAATCGAGCCGTTGGTAATCCACATTTTTGCACCGTTGAGTAAATAACCACTATCGGTTTTTTCTGCTTTTGTCAACATTCCAGCAGGATTTGAACCAAAGTCAGGTTCGGTCAATCCAAAACAGCCGATGACTTCTCCACTTGCCAATTTAGGCAACCAATATTCTTTCTGCTTTTCCGAACCAAAAGTATAAATTGGATACATTACAAGTGACGATTGGACTGAAGCAAAACTTCTAATACCGCTGTCGCCTCTTTCTAATTCCTGCATAACCAGCCCGTAGACCACATTGTTCATATTGGCACACCCGTACTTCTCTGGAAGTGTAATGCCAAAGATTCCAAGTTCGGCCATCTTTGGTACTAAATGGAGAGGGAACGTGCCTTCTTCATAATGCTTTTCAATTACAGGAATTATCTCTTGACGGACAAATTGATAGATATTGTTTCTAACAAGAATTTCTTCTTCCGAAAGGAGAGAATCTATATCCAGATAATCAACACCGCTATATATAGACATAAATTTACCTTAAATATTAACTTAAAGATAAATAGTTTGGAGTTATAAGCAAAATTAATCGCAATCTAAAAAGTCGTATTCATTCAAAAGTTTCATAATCAACTCGGAAGAGTAACCTTTAGATTTCAAATAGGAAAACAATTTTTGTTTCTTTTTTTGAGGTTCCGTGTTTTTAAAAGCAGAAGTTTTGATTTTTTTATTGAGTAGTTCACGTGCATTTTCGATAAGTGTATTTTCATCAATCTTCTTCAATACATCCTCGATAGTCTCGTTATCCACACCTCTTTTAAGCAGGTCATTTCTTACTTTTATGATGCCCGATTTCTTTTTTGTAATCGCTTCTTCGGAATATTTTTGTGCGAAGTTGTAATCGTCTAAATAATTCTTGTCTGAAAGTTCTTTTAGTAATTCATTAATCAGATTAATATCAAAACCTTTCTTCAGCAGTTTTCTTTTTATTTCGGCAGAAGAGTGATCTCTCCTGCCAATTAATCTGTATGCTGCTGTTTTAATTTCGAAAAGTTCGTCGGCTTTAAGGAGCTGATTTAATTTATTTTCGTCGAGGTCATCCCCTTTCCGCAGAGCAAATTGTACTACTACATTGTAATTAACGTACAAAGACGAAGAATCGTCAAAAGTAATTTTAACTTTGTTGTTTTTTCTTACCAACGAATTGATGATCATTTTGATTTTTTCTTCTGTGCTTCATCCTTCTTTTCTTCTTCCACTTGTGTTTCAATCATACCGAGTGAGGTTTTAACTTCAGTCTCCAATTCAGCGAGAAGTGCTGGATCTTCAAGTAATTTTTGACGAAGTTGTTCGCGTCCCTGATACCTTTCGTCTTTATACGTAAACCATGCACCACTTTTTTTAAGTATTCCAATTTCAGTGGCAAGGTCTATCAAATCTCCTGTTTTACTAATACCCTCATTATAGAGAATGTCGAACTCAACTTCTTTGAATGGTGGAGCCACTTTGCTTTTAACGATTTTAACTTTGGTTCGGTTTCCTATAATATTATTGGAATCTTTGATTGCTGCAATTCTACGTATATCGAGGCGAACCGAAGCATAAAACTTGAGGGCATTTCCTCCGGTCGTAGTTTCGGGATTGCCAAACATAACGCCGATTTTACTTCTTAATTGATTTGTAAAAATAACGCACGTTTTCGATTTGCTTATTGCTCCTGTAATTTTTCTAAGAGCCTGTGACATCAATCGAGCTTGCATAGCCATTTGAGGATCGCCCATATCGCCTTCAATTTCCGAGCGAGGAACCAGAGCCGCAACTGAATCCACAACAATTACGTCGAGTGCATTACTTCTAATGAGTGTATCGACAATTTCGAGAGCCTGCTCGCCGAAATCAGGTTGAGAAAGCAAAAGATTGCTAACATCAACGCCGAGACGTTTTGCATAATTTACATCGAGTGCATGTTCTGCATCAATAAAAGCAGCTATGCCTCCCTGTTTTTGAGCTTCTGCTATTATGTGTAAACATAGTGTAGTTTTACCAGAAGATTCTGGACCATAAATTTCAATGATTCTGCCTCTCGGAACGCCTCCAATTCCGAGTGCATAGTCGAGCGATATTGAACCTGTAGAGATGGCTTCCACTTTGTTAATTACTCCATCCCCTAGTTTCATTATGGTTCCTTTACCATAAGTTTTTTCGAGATTTGCAATTGTATCGTCGAGAATTTTCAATCTTGCATCTCTTTCAAGTGCCATTATTCCTCCTTTTAATCAATTTAAAGCTTGCAATCGGTTGATAAACTGAACCTGTCGTTTGAAGTATACTCCTGTATAAAGTAATTTCATCTGATATGAACTCAGGTATATCAATTTCCAATTTTGTAAAATTTTTAATTTGATCCAAATGTCTATCGTTTTTTATTCTAAGAAGCGTTAAGTGCGTTTTAAATTTTCTTTTCTCTTTTTTATAACCAAAACTTTCCATTAAGTTTTCAATTTCTTCGTAGATTCTTACGAGATATTCATTCTCTAAGAAATCGAGATACAAAATCGCAGGTTTGCTATCTCTGTAAAAAAGTCCCGCCTTAGATATCTTTAAAGAAATTGGAGAATGTTCTTTTACAAGATCAGAAATTGACCTCGTAATATCCGGGATTAAATTTTCATCGGTATCGCCCAAGAATTTTAATGTAATATGCAATTTATTCTTCTCTTCCCATCTCAGCCCGGACGTATTTTTAAAGAAAGCGTCGCGAAGTTCAATAATTCGGTCTAAAACATTTTCAGGTAAATTGAGAGCAATAAATGTTCTAATCGTCATACGGTATACCGAGCAAATTTCTTCTTAACATTTCTAAAGCTGCCTGTGAAGTACGATCTTTATTAAGAAGTCTATCGTCACCGAAGCGAAATTCTTTTGCTGTACAAATTGTATCGTCACAAATGCCGATATAAACCAGTCCTACTGGTTTATCTTGAGTTGCGCCTGTAGGTCCCATTATACCGGTTACCGAAAGGCCGATATCTGTTCCGCTTATCGATTTTATTCCTTCTGCCATTTGTCTTGCCACTTCGATGCTAACAGCACCATATTTAGAAATTACATCCTCATCCACTTTAAGTAATTCCACTTTTGCAGCGTTACTGTATACAACGACGCCCCTTTCAAGGAATTTACTGCTGCCGCTTACATTGGTCAAACGATGCATTATATACCCGCCGGTGCACGATTCAGCCACTGCTAAAGTTAGTCCCCTATCAATAAAAAGTTTGGCTACCACCGATTCCAGCGTTTCGTCATCTTTGCCGTAAATATACTTACCTATTTTAGTTCTCAATTTTTGTTCAATTGCTTCAATTCTGGATTTAGCAGAATTCTCGTCATTATCTTCTACCGTTATTCTTAGTCGTACGCCGAATTGATTTGGCAGGAAAGCCATTTTAGAATCGCCCAATAATTCATTCAAGTCGCCTATGCGTTCGTAAAGATGGGATTCTGGAATTCCTGTTGTAAGCAGATTTTTTCTCAATACAATCTTTTTTCTATCGCTTAGTTTTTCCTTCAATCTCGGAATCACAAAATTTTCCATCATCAAGTGCATTTCGTATGGAACGCCGGGCATTGCAATAAATATTTTATTGTCCTTTTCGATCCAGATGCCTGGAGCGGTGCCACGGCTATTTCGAATTGGAATGGCAATTTTGGGCACAAGCGCTTGCTCTTCGTTTATTTTAGTCAGCTGTCTGCCCCTTTTTTCAAAAAATTTTTTGATGTCGTTGAGTACATCCTGGTCGATAACCAGTTCAGTTTCAAAAAAATCGACAATAACTTTACGTGTTACATCGTCGTGAGTAGGACCGAGCCCGCCCGTTACAATAACAAGGTCAGAAAAATCGAGTGCTCTCTTAAATTCTTTTTTAATAGCCTCCTCGTTGTCAGGCATTACGGACGATCCAATTACATCAATACTAAGTTCAGATAGTTTTTCTCCAATGTAGGCTGCATTTGTGTTGATAACTTGCCCAATTAGAATTTCATCGCCGATAGTAATAAGAAATGCATTCATAGTAAAAATCCAATTTGATTAAATAAATTAAATAATAGATGAATTAAGAAAAAAGTATAGAACCCAGCTACTATGTCGTCCAATATAACACCCCAGCCGTTGCCAACTTTTTCCAGTTTCTTGATAGGATATGGTTTCAATATATCGAACAGTCTCCATAAAATAAATGCAGGTAAAATATACCAAATAATTTTGGGTATAAAAAGTAATGAAATCCAGGTACCAATAAACTCGTCGAGTGTAAATTCTTTTGGGTCGTTTCCATAGAGTTTTTCGAATTTGTGAGCAATTTTTTGACCTATCAGAATAAAAAAAGAAATCAAAGAGAGCATTATTACCGGGCTTTCGAATCCAGGAATAAGATAAATTAAAAGTGCGATGAAACTCCCTGCTGTACCACTGAAGTAGGGAAAATATCCACTGAAAAAACCTGAACCGATAAATTTTTCTAAACTACTAATTTTGTTTGCCAATTGTTTTCTTTATTAATGAAAAATTTGAAATAAAATATGTTAATCCAGTATAGAAGGTGAAAATGGTAATTGCCAGCATTGTGTAATAAATAAATTCTTGATTTAATAAAAGTCCAAATAGCCATTTATATTCTCTATAAAGTGAATCGAAACTTCGAAGGGTAAAAACCAGAAGCAGGTAGTACTGAAATGCCATCTGGAAAAAAGTTTTCCATTTAGCAGATTTACTCGTAGAAAACGACACCTTTTTGTAATCAGCCCAAACTCTTAAACCGGTTATAATAATATCTCTGAAAACAATAATTAAGACCATCCAGAGTTCGAGAATACCAACAAGTACAAGAGCAAGAAATGCGGTAGACGTAAGAATTTTATCGGCCAATGGATCGAGAAACTTCCCCCATTCCGTAATATAATTAAATCTCCTTGCCAGCCACCCGTCATACCAATCAGTAACAGCCGCAACTATGTAAATTGCAGCCGACATTTGAATTAAGAAAGGCTCACCAGATAAAAACAAAAAGAAAAAAACAGGGGTTAGGATAATTCTTAATACCGTTAATTGATTTGGAAGTACCATATCAGGTGTTTAGACCAGCAATTTGTAGTAAATAGTTAAACTCGTAGATTCCGGTATCATGGCCGTCTTTCCAGATAAATTTCAGGGCATAATTTCCCACCCGTTCAATTCGTTCTAATGTAATCTCCTCGTTTGAATAAATCGGAATATAATTTTTGCCATTTTTTGCGGCTTCTGCGTGGCATGAAGCGCATGGACAAAGAGATCTCATATTGGCGTTTTTAATCTTAGATATTCTTCCGTCCTGCCAGTATATAGTAATATTATTCTCGTTTATACTAACTTTTTCAGGGAACATTTTCAATACCGGTAAGCATTTTTAGCGCTTCAAAATATTTTTTACTTGTATTCTCAATCACTTTGTCAGGTAAAGGAGGAGCCGGTGGCTTTTTGTTGAAATTAATCGAAAGTAAATAATCTCTTAAGTATTGTTTATCGAAACTGTTCTGGGATTTCCCTTTTTCGTAGTTTTCAAGTGGCCAGAAACGTGACGAATCAGGAGTAAATAGCTCGTCAATTAAAATAATTTTCCCGTCATAGTAACCGAATTCTACTTTTGTATCGGCGATAATAATTCCTTTTGAGAGTGCGTATTCAGCTACTTTTTTGTAGAGTTTGAGAGAAGTATTTTTTATGAGGTCATATGTCTCTTTACCAACGATTTTTATTGCATTTTCTTCGGTTATATTTTCGTCGTGTAAACCGATTTCGGCTTTAGTGGAAGGCGTGAAAATTGGTTCCGGTAATTTTTCCGATTCAACCAATCCCGCAGGCAATTCAATTCCACAGACTTTACCCGTCTTTTTGTAATCGTTCCAACCGGAACCAGTGATATATCCTCTTACAATACATTCGAGAGGTATCAATTCTGCTTTTTTGACAAGCATCGACCTTCCATTTAATATCTCTTTATACTGCCGGCATATTTCGGGATATTCATCAACATTTATTGTAACCAAATGATTATCCACAATATCTTTTGTAAAATTAAACCAGAAAGCTGAAATTAGATTTAACACTTTCCCTTTATTCGGAATTCCCTCGTTCATTATTACATCGAAAGCTGATATCCTATCAGTAGAAACAATTAAAAAATATTCTCCAAGGTCATAAATATCTCTAACCTTCCCTCTTTTAAATAATTTTATATCTTTGAAATCTGAATAGAGCAATGCTTCATTTTTCATGATTTTTCCTCATTAATGGGTTATTTCAGGTAAGCAATATAAAAATTGAGGTGTGCATAAAGCAAATTGAGGCTGCCAGATAAATCGGCATTCGAAAAAAATTATCTGGCAGCCATCAAATGACTTATCTTCTTCTGATTATGTTTCTTTCTCGGTCACGTCGTGTATTTTCATTGTAGTTTCGAGCATCATCTTCTTTGTTTCTTCTAATATTATTTTTGTATTCACGCTCATCGACTCTAATATCTCTTCTTTCATTGTCTTTATATAAATCGCTATTCCTCATCCTTCTTTCGATATAGTATTTTTGAGGTGGATCATAGTGACTTTTCTTAAAGTGCGGTCTGTCGAAAATATTTCTAATGTGTCTTTCGTGAATTAAATAATCTCTGATATTTCTTGAATAGAAATGATTATATGAAACAAAGCACCAATAATCCGGAATAGTTATCCATTTGAATGAAATATGTATATCGATATCCAGACGGAAATGTGAAGTATATGGAATAGGAGCCCATCCGATATAATCGTCGTCATATCTCCACTCGACCCACGCTGGTGCCCATTCATCATCGGGGAACCAGATCCAGCCGTAGTGAGGATGATATTCCCATCTACCGTAATGATATACAATTTCTCCGTAAGGCTCGTAAGATACCCAGTACCATCCAATCGAAGTCCATTTCCATCGACCGATTGTATAAGGCTTCCAATCAATATGAACAAAGGTCGGTCTCCATACATTCAAATTGTGACTGAGGGTAATCCATTCACCGTATGGTTTAAGAGCCTGGTAAAAGTGAGGGCGATTCCGATAAGAAGCTTCTGAAGAAATTGTTGTCAATGTAAATATGGTTAATATGAATATCATCTTTTTCATGAGAACCTCCTTTTTTTTATTTTTATGTCAATAAATATGCCGTTGTTTGAATGCAATTTTTAAATCTATACGGCTTCTTGATTTTATTATGTTCACTAAAGAGTACAATTACGTTTGTTAAGACTACAATCAAAATGGAGAAATTAATGACGAAGAAATTTTTCCTCGAAAAACGTCCGCATAATGGAATGACATACGAAGAATATATGGACAACTTTCGAAATACAGTTGAAATGATAAAAAACAGTTTACAAGAAATAGAAGACCCTAATCTCAACTACTTATTGATGAATTTTCAAAGGTCGCAAAGAATTGAGAAAAATTATGTTGTGAATGAGGAACTTTGCAATGCGATAAAGAAAATAACTGCACCTCAACTCTGGATGGTTTTAACAGAATATTGGTGTGGAGATTCTGCACAGACATTACCTTACATAAACAAGATAGCAAAGTGTAGTACTCTTATTGAACTAAAAATACTCGAGAGGGATAAAAATCTTGATATAATGGACCTTTATTTGACAAACGGTACAAGGAGCATACCGAAATTAGTGGCATTCGATTATGAAGGTAATGAATTGTTCCAATGGGGACCACGTCCAGGTGAGGCACAGGATTTAATTAAACAAGCCAAAGAAAATGGGAAATCGAAAGAAGAATTTATGAAAGAATTGCACCTCTGGTATGGCAGAAACCGTGGTAAAGCAATCGAAGAAGAATTTAAGAATATTATTAATAATCTAAATTAGTCCTCGTAGTTGAAGGGAAAGATTATTCTGACGCGTGATTTTAATTCACGACCGTTATTCTTTGCTGGATGAAAAGATGTTTTATATAGTGCCGACTCTACCGCTTCGTCGCAGCCATATCCAATACCTTTAATTATTTTAGTATCAACAACGAATCCAAATTCATCGATTTCGGCCTCAATAATAATTTCACCTTTTAATTTGAGTCTTTTTGCAATTTGAGGAATTTCGAGGTTATCGTTAATACTTTTTAATCCGCCCTTTGGATAAGGACATTCTTCATAGTCGCATTGGATTTCAGTTTTAGTCAAGACTTCTGGCACATGATTAATTTGAGCTTTATTATTTTCTATCTTTGGAAGGTCAGGATTTTTAACCACAAGATTTCTGTCGAATATTTTAAATTGTACATAAAGCGTAACTCTGCTTTCAACAGGTTTACCGGCAGTTTGTCCTGGAATAAATTTAGTTTTTTTGACCGCTTCTCGAGCTGCTTCGTCGCAACCCAGTCCTAGACCTTTTACAATTTCGACATCTTTGACATTCCCGTTTTTGTCGACGGTAGCTATCAGTATCACTTCACCTTCCAGTCCATAAAGGAGAGCATGCTCGGGATAGACAAGATTTTTTTGGATTGCTTCTATTCCATCAATCGGGACTGGACAAATTTCTGCATCGCAAATTAATTCCTGATTCTTTCTTTTAATCAATTCACTTTGCTTATTCCCCGCCAGGAATTCTTCTGGTGATGGTTGATAGTTCGGGTCGATATCGAAGAGGTTTCTTCTAATTAATTTTCCGTCTTCGTAGACAGAGATTTCTTTTAACGATCCATTCTCATAGAAAATTCTCTCAGTACCATCCTTTCTTCCGTTCTTAACATTATATTCTCTTTCTATTAAACCGTTGGGATAATAATAGACTACCCTGCCATGGAGAAATCCGTTACTGAATTCTTTATAAGATTTTAAATTACCATTAGGATAATATTCAACGGCAGCACCGTCGAGAATATCGTTTACGTAAGAAATTTCCGAGCGGATACTGCCGTCTGGATAATAACTTCGGCTAATGCCATTTTGTGCATAAACACAGATACTAATAAAAAATAATGCCTTTATAAACTTTCGCATTCGTTCAATTAAATTACTTTTAACGAATTGTCGAGGTCCTGAATTATATCATCTGGATTTTCGAGTCCAACTGCAATCCTGATACCGCCGGCATCGATTCCCCTGTCAGCAAGTTCATCCGGTGGTACAACGGAATGAGTCATCGAAGCTGGATGTTCAATCAATGTCCTTGTATGACCCAAACTTACTGCGAGAGTCATTGTATAAGCATGCTCGGCCACATAATCCATAAATTTTATGCCGTTATTTTTGCTTTCAAGAGGAGAATTTCCTTTGATAACAAAATAAATTAAACTGCCCGGAGCAAAATTACCTTCAAAGTCGATCATCTGCTTTTTAGCTAATTCATAATGTTTGAAATTTTTTAGACCTGGATAATTGACGAACTCGATTTTGGGATGCTCATTCAGAAATTCTGCAATTTTTGTCGCTGTTTCGATTTGCTTTTTCATTCGAATAGGAAGCGTCGGTAGTCCATAAGTTAAAATTGACCAGGCACTTTTGGGATTGAGCACAGCACCAAAATCTTTTCTATACAGTTGCAACATATCCTGGTATTCTTTTCTGCCGATTACAATACCACCCATATCTGTACCAAATCCGCTAATTCCTTTTGTAAGCGAGTGAACTACAAAATCGGCGCCCAGTTCTATTGGCCTTTGACAATACGGCGTTGCAAATGTGTTATCGATTACGATCTGAATTCGATCTTCGGATTTTCGATTAGAGTTTATTTTATCAACGACCTCTCTAACTTTCTTAATATCGATAATCTCCAGATTGGGATTTGCAGGCGTCTCAAAATATATCACCCTTGTTTTGTCGGTTATTTTAGTGTATATGTTTTCTGGATTGTTCAGGTCGATAGGATTCCATTTGATATTATAACGTGGATACCAATTACTGAGCAACGAAAGAGTGCAACCATACAAAGTATTGTGAGTAATAATTTCGTCGCCCGATTTAGTTAGAATTCCGAGTATAGCTGAAATTGCACCCATTCCGCTCGCAAAACTAACGGCAATTTCCCCTTTTTCGACATAAGCAATATTTTCCTCGAGCATATCTTTATTTGGTTCGCCAAGTCGGTCATATATAAATATCGGTTGACCTTCTCCAAATATCTTAGTATTTGCAAACTGTGAAAAGCCCTGAGCTCCCCTTTCCACCGAATCGAGCCTGAACGTTGTTGACGACGAAATTGGCGCTGTTACATGATGTGCATAATCCCATTTGTCAGTCGTATATTTCCCATAGATTAAATGGGTAGCCATCGAATACTTCGATTCATCAATTATCTGGTTTTTCTTTTTTTCATTTGACATGACACACTCCTATTTTTTTCTTACTCTTAAATTATGTAATCCCAGCATACTATAAAAATGGAATTAGAATAATTTATTAACTACGTGCAAAAAAATTAAAGGCATACATTATATCGGTTTTATAAAATTTGAATCTACGGAAAAGATTTTATCTTAGGAGGAAAAGTAAAGCATCTTTAATAAACGCATAATTTTCTCATTCATTGTAAAAAGGGGAGTCTATGACAACTAACCATTTATATATTTCGAATGAATTTTAATGATAGTTGATGAACAATTTCGACCGTATTTAACGACCGGAAATAATTTCCATTTTTACAAAAAGTAGATTGCGTTGTATTGTTATCTAAAGGCAAATAGAAGTAACACCTACAGATTGAGTTAGTATCGAATAAGTTGAATCAATTAGAAGCAAATCATAAAAATAAATACGAATTAATTTCACCTCATGGTATATGAGAGAAATTATTTTTTCTTCTTAAAAAAGTGATACTGAAATTCATTCAATCTTAATGCTTGCTTCTGTTTATAATAGATTGTTCTCCTTGAGCCAATCGTCGTTGTAAATGGTAGAAAAGTATTTATATCCGCTGTCGCAAATAATTGTAACAATATTTGCGGGTCTATCGATTTCACGTGCTAATTTAACTGCAGCCCAGACATTTGCACCGCTCGAACCACCGGCAATAATACCTTCTTCAAAGGCCAGCTTTTTAGTCCAGCCAAAAGCTTTTTTGTCATCAACCTGAAACATATCGTCGAGGTACTGAAACTGAGCCGTTTTAATTATGAACTCGTCCCCCATTCCTTCAATTAAATATCGCGAGGGCTTTATCAATTTTTTATTTTTGAAATAATCATAGAATACAGAGCCTACCGGGTCAACACCGATGACTTTAATCTCAGGATTTTTTTCTTTCAAGTATCTTCCTGCACCAGAAATTGTACCTCCAGTGCCGAATGCTCCGATTAAATAGTCGACTTTACCTTCCATCTGCTCCCAGATTTCAGGGCCTGTGGTCATGTAATGAGCTTCATTATTATCGAGATTGTTATGCTGGTCGATGTAATAAACAGAAGGATTAGCCTTTACGTAATTGAGCGCATAGTTGTTATACGAGTAAGGATCTTCCGGAGGTAAGTTTGCATCGACTTTTATTACGTCGACACCGAGAATTTCGAGCATTTTAATTTTTTCTTTACTTGTGGTATCCCTGATTACGATTTTTAAGTTATATCCTTTTTGACGACAGACGATAGCCAGACCGAGAGCTGTATTGCCGGATGAATTTTCAATAATCGTATCGCCGGGTTTAATTTTACCCTCCTTTTCAGCTTTTTCGATCATATACTTGGCAATTCTATCCTTTATGCTTCCACCAGGATTCATGAACTCAAGCTTGGCATAGATATCTGCCTTAAGATTCCTGGAAATGTTGTTTAATTTTACTATCGGTGTTCTGCCAATTGCATCAAGAATATTTTGATAACAAAAATTTCTCATTTTTATTTCCGTTAAGTTAATGAATAGCCTCTCAAAAATTCTTCCGAAGTCATGATTTTTCTACCTTCGGGTTTAATTTGAAGAATCTGCAGGGTTCCCTCTCCTGTACCGATAAAAATTTCCTTTTTTGTCTGAAGAATCTCGGCGGGTTTTAGTACCGGTTCGTTAACTACAGCTGATTTATAGACTTTATAAATTTTATCATTAAGTGTGAAATAAGCACCCGGCTGGGGCGAAAGTCCTCTAATCAAATTATGAATTTTCTTAGCTGAATTATTCCAGTCAAGGCGACATAATTCTTTCGTAATTTTGGGAGCCATTGTAACCTGAGCCGGGTCCTGCTTCTGAAGAGTGTAATTACCGGTCTCAATTAAATCGACTGTTTTTAGGAGGAGTTCAGCTCCTTCAATTTTCATTTTATTGTACAAAGAACCATAGTCGTCTTCATCCTCGATTTTTATTTTTTGTTGAAGGATGATATTTCCGGTGTCAACATTTTTATCGATAAAAAAAGTGGTCAATCCCGTTTCAGTATCTCCGTTAATTAATGCCCACTGAATTGGAGCTGCACCTCTGTACTTGGGTAAAAGCGAACCGTGTAGATTAATTGTGCCAGATGGTGGAATAGTAAAAACATTTTCTGGTAGAATTCGAAATGCTACGACCACAAATAAATCTGCTTGAACATTATGAAGGAGCTCTATGAAAGAATCATCTGATAAATTCGCAGGTGTAACTACTTCGATGTTATGTTTGAGTGCAACTTCTTTTACTGGGGTTGGCGTTACATTACGACCTCTACCTCTTTCTTTATCCGGAGCGGTAACAACAAGTTTAACTTTGTGTGAACTTTCAATGAGTCGTTCCAGAGATGGGACGGCAAAATCGGGTGTGCCCATAAATACTAAATTCAATTATCTCCTCCGAGCAATTAATCCGACACCGGATAATCAATTTCAACTTCTTTTTTGCGAATTTTTTCGAGCTTTTCTTTAAGTTGCTTCTTTACATCGTCGGCAACTCTGTCGGGAATCATTTTGCCAATTAAATGGTCGTACTCATGAAGTATAACGCGAGCTAAAAAATCAGAAGCATCCATTTCCTGAATATTTTCGTCTGTGTCAAGATATCGTACTTTAATTTCTTTTGGTCTTTCGACCTCGGCACGTAAAGTCGGTAAACTGAGGCACCCTTCTTCCATCGAAACATATTCGTCCGATTCTTCAATTACTTCTGGATTAATCATTACAAGTGGTTTGAATTTTTCGTATCCTTCCACTTCTTTTAAATCGATGACAAAAATGGATCTATCGATTCCAACTTGATTTGCTGCCAGACCAATTCCGTATGCCTTGCGCATTGTTTCAAACATATTTCGGATATTATCAATAACAGTATCATCTATCTGATCAATTTTCTTTGTCTTCTGCCTGAGTATTTTACTTCCGTAAATTTTAATCGGTAAAACAGCCATAATAACTCCTTCTGTTTATAATTTGTTTATGACTTCAGCGCTTAAGTCTTTGTATAATAAAACTTCGCTGGCATAAAAATACATTCGAATCAACAATCGAAAAATAACTAAGATTTGTTGAAGAAGAAAGGCAATTGCCAAAAAGTAATATGGAGTACGCGGCATGAAGTAGACAATTACGTTATAAAGTAGAGCTCCCCCTGCCCCAATAAATGCAATAATAAAAAAAACAATGAAGATAACTCTGAAATTTTTATAAATAAAATGCGCTGCCTTAAAAATGTATTTGAATATTTCATATTTATCGTTGAGTGCAAGAGATACTTTAGTATAATCAGATATGATTGAGATAATACCAATTAAAAATATTAGGAAAGAATATCTCAGACTCCGTATTAAAAATTCCGCCATTACATTTTCAGAATTACGGAAAAAATAAGAAATTACCTTTCCCAGGGAGTCGTTAAAAATAAATGTCAGAGCGTATAATAAGGTCGAAATCAGGAGTACCTTGAAAAAACGAAAGAAATACTTCACCCCTCCGTAAAAAAAATCAACCATGTGGTTCTTTTCGTTTGTATTAAAAACGGAAATCAATCCTCCAAGGTAAAATGTTTGAATCAAGGTATAAATAATAACTACTATATAAATGAGCATAGGGATTTGTTCAAATTGAGTTTTGTTGAGATTTTGAAATTGAATAAACCAGAAATAATCGAACTGTTGATTTAACTGATCGCTAATAATGGAATGACTTAAACTGTTTTCAAGCAAATTGAAAATTACCACACTCGTCAAAAGAGCAAATGCGGAATTTGTAATCCAGAGCAATATGACAAATTTTATATTATAGAATACAAGTCTAAAAGCCTGAATGAGGGCATCCTTTACAGTCAATTTCATCCGATACTCCCGAGAATTATCAAAGCATTTTGCACCCAGAAAAACCAGCGTGCTGAAATCGATAAGGATGCCCAATACCTTTTTTTAATCATGTACGAATTGTTTGCAAAATCGATATCAAGAAGATTTTTACGGAAAGGGTCGATTTCAGCGCCAACTACTTTATCATCAGTTTCGAAATAAAATATTTTCCATCTCGATTCGTCTTCCCATCTTGTGAATAAAGTGTCGTTTTCTGTGTAGAATGCAATGTCGTTTTTGAAGAATCCATCGCCTTTACGTTCAGCCGTAACTGCATAACGATTACGGCTAACTCTGTTGACAGCTGTAATACTGTAATCGAAAATTTTTGAATTGGCATAAAATTCTTCGAAGAACCAATTTATTTCTTCATCAGAAAATTGCTTGACCAGATTAATAAAGTCGTTTGCCGTAACGTGTTTGAATTTATATGTATTGTAATACTCTTTAATTATTTTTTCCATTCTATCGAAACCGAGATACCTTTCAAGTGTATGGAGCATTAATTCCGGTTTTGAATACGAATTAACCACATAGGCAAGTCTGTTTGGATGAGTAAATGAGAGGTCGGAAATAGAACCGATTGTAAGATTTCTGTAATAATTTGCGGCGCTTTGAGCTCCAGGGTTTATCGGTATATCGGCTATGGTATAAATAATTGGTATTTCACCATATGAGAGGAAATTCAGACCGAAAACGGGGATAAATTTAGCAATCCGAAAATAAGCGTAGATTCCAGGATAATATTCGTACATAAATTTAGTGGCAAAATACGACGCGAAACCTTCGTCGAGCCATGCTTCGTAAACTTCATTATTTGCAATTATTCCCTGGAAGTATTGGTGTGCGAATTCATGCGCAACCAGATATTCAGGCCAGCCTGTTTTTTCAGGTGAGAATAATTCTGCACTCAAAGTAAACAATGTAGGATATTCCATCCCGCTCGAAGCAGAAGTACGTGGTACATCAACAAGGCTAAGATGGCTGTATGGATAACTTCCAACTTTATCTTCGAAGTAAGTCAAACAATTAATAACAGCTCTTCTGTATCTGTCTTTAAATTTACGCCTCTCCGGTTGAATAAAAAGATTTACATTAACAATCGTGCCGTCCTTTCTTTTATAATATGTTCTTTCATATTCAATGCGATCTGTGACTGCCCATACAAAATCGTGTATTCCAGCTTGAACTACTGTATACGTTTTGTAGCCTTCTTTTTCATGCACATCTGTGATTTCGCCACCAGCTATCAATGTAAAACTCTCAGGAATTGTAATTGTCAATTTATATTGACCGAAATCTGAATAGTAATTTAGATACGGATAATACGAACTACAGATCCATTTACCATTTTCAAAAACGCCAACTTTGGGATACCACTGAGAAATAAAATCAAAATTTCGCCCTCTTGCCGAACCAAACCTTTTAACAGACACAGGAATTCTTAGCTTATATTTAATTTTTATTACAACTGTGTCACCAGGATTGGCAGTTTTTTCGAGTGTAAATTTTGCCACAGTACTATCGTACGGATTACTAATTTCCGGATTAACAAAAACGAGATTTTTCTTTAATCCCTCAGATTCAATCGATTCGATTTCTACTCGAGTCATATTTATCTTGTCGAGATGATAAGCTTGCGCAAAAAAAGTATTATTATTGCTATAAGCGTTTGGATATAAGTGAAGATAAATTTCATTGGTCGGAAAGTTGGTTCTATTAATCCAGTAAATTTTTTCACTGACATCAGCAAGGTTATTGATCGGGTCGTAATTTATATTGAATGAGTAATTTGCAACGGGAATAAAGTTTTTGTTTTCTGAAGCAATTAATCCATTATTGTATACCTGGCCATTGTACGAATAATGGAAATCGAAGAAAGACTTTTCTTCGGAATAGTGTAAAATTACTCCGATTAAAAGAATTGAAAGAATAATATAACGGATTTTCATAGCAATTAAACTTATAAAGGAGGAAGGATTTATTCAATAAAAAAGGCTGCTTGAAGCAGCCTTTTTAAATCTTATTTTATTTCAATTGTTCTGGGTTTTATCCTTTCGTGTTTCGGCAGTTTGATTTCGAGTATACCGTTTTCGAGACGAGCTTCAATGTTCGATTCGTCGATTGAATCGCCAATTTTGAAGCTGCGGTAGAAATTGCCAGTTTCGGTTTCTTTCAAAACGTATTTTCTGTTTACTGCTTCATCGAAATTGATTCTACCCATAATTATGAGTTGTTCGTCTTCAAGTTTAATTTTAAGATTCTCTTTTGAAACGCCGGGTAAATAAGCATTGAGATAAAAATCGTTATCAGTTTCGTAAATATCAACTAAGGGAGCAACCCACGATTCTTTTTCAAGTGCTTCTTCCCAGCTCTTCTGGGTCTGGCTCTGAACTTCCATTACATCTTTTGTTTCTGCCATAGTTATCACCTCCTTTTTTTATTATTAAACTTTTTTATTTATCATCATCGACTACTTCATACGAAGCGTCTTCAACATTACCTTCCGTTTTTGATTCTGCTTTGGCACTACCATCACCTGGTGTTTGTTGAGCGCCAGGCTGGCTTTGCTGCTGATAGAGTGTTTGAGCAATTTCGTTCCAAACTTTTGTTAGACTGTCTGTAGCTGATTTAATTTGATTGACATCATTAGATTTCAAAGCGTCTTCGACCTTCTGAATTTCACTTTCGAGCCTGCTTTTCTTGTCGGGTGACAATTTATCTCCCAATTCATTAATCTGCTTTTTCGTCTGGAATATCAGATTATCTGCGTTATTTCTAACTTCGGCGGCTTCTTTCTTTTTCTTATCCTCGGCTGCGTGAGCTTTGGCTTCTTGCTTCATCTTTTCGATTTCTTCCTTTGTCAAACCACTTGATGATGTAATACGTATACTTTGCTCTTTATTTGTTGCTTTGTCTTTTGCGGATACATGCAAAATACCGTTTGCATCAATATCGAATGTAACTTCAATCTGAGGAACTCCTCGTGGTGCTGGCGGAATTCCATCGAGATGGAATCGCCCGAGAGTTCTATTGTCGGCAGCCATCGGACGTTCACCCTGCAGCACGTGGATTTCTACAGAAGGCTGATTGTCTGAAGCCGTCGAGAATATTTCACTCTTGCGTGTTGGAATTGTCGTATTTGCAGGTATTAATACTGTCATTACACCGCCCAGGGTTTCAATACCAAGTGAAAGCGGAGTAACGTCAAGCAAGAGAACATCTTTAACGTCGCCTGCAAGTACGCCTCCTTGAATTGCAGCTCCAATAGCTACAACTTCGTCTGGATTAACTCCTTTATGAGGTTCTTTTCCGAATATTTTCTTGACGATTTCCTGTACTTTTGGAACACGTGTAGAACCACCTACAAGTATAACTTCGTCAATTTGCGAAGGAGTTACACCAGCATCTTTCATCGCCTTTTCACACGGCTCTATTGTCCTTTGAATTAGATCGTCAATTAACTGTTCAAATTTTGCCCTTGTAATTGTGATGTTAAGATGTTTAGGACCATCTTGAGTTGCAGTTATGAACGGTAAATTTACATCTGTTTGAGCTGACGAAGAAAGTTCAATTTTAGCCTTTTCAGCAGCTTCCTTCAGGCGTTGCAAAGCCATCGGATCTTTCCTGAGATCAATTCCTTCTTGTTTCTGGAATTCGTCTGCAAGGTAATTGATTAAACGTTGATCGAAATCGTCTCCACCAAGATGTGTGTCACCATTAGTCGATTTAACCTCGAAAACACCTTCGCCAATCTGAAGTATCGAAATATCGAATGTACCGCCACCTAAATCATAAACTGCTACCAATTGGTCTTTATGTTTTTTATCGAGACCATAAGCCAGAGCAGCGGCAGTAGGCTCGTTTATAATTCTTTTAACTTTCAGTCCTGCAATTTCGCCTGCGTCTTTCGTGGCCTGTCTTTGAGCATCGTTAAAATATGCAGGCACAGTAATAACAGCTTCTGTAACTTCCTGTCCGAGATAATCTTCTGCAGTTTTTTTCATCTTCTGCAAAATCATGGCAGAAATTTCGGGCGGAGAATAAAGTCGATCTCCAATCTTAACACGTGCCGAACCATTCTCCGAACCAGTAACTTCATACGGGACTTCTTTTATTTCCTGTTGAACTTCATCGATGCGTCTTCCCATAAAGCGTTTAATTGAAAAAACGGTATTCTTCGGATTTGTTATAGCCTGTCGTTTTGCAGGCTGTCCTACCAGAATTTCACCGTTTTTAGTAAATGCAACTACAGAAGGAGTAGTTCTTCCACCCTCAGAATTTGGTATTACTACTGGTTCGTTGCCTTCCATTACAGCGACACACGAATTTGTAGTACCCAGGTCAATTCCAATAATTTTTCCCATTTTATTCTCCTCTTGTTTTTAATGTTTTAGTAATTACCATAAGAAAAAATAGAGTTGAAGTGAATTACTTCAACTCTATTACTTTTTCTTTCTTTGGCTTTGGATTCAATTTTTTCATTTTGATGCTGAGCATTCCATTTTCAAATTTAGCCTCAACATTGTCGGTATCAACATCTGCCGGAAGCGTAAATGACCTCTTGAAGCTACCGAATACACGCTCGGAGCGATAATAATTTTTTTCTTTCTTTTCTTCTTCTTTTTTCTTTTCACCTTCTATCGTTAAAATGTTATCTTGCAAAGTAATTTTTACATTTTCTTTTTTAACGCCGGGAATTTCGGCAACTACATTAATTGATTCGTTATCTTCAGAAATGTCAATACGAGGATTAAAATTATCGGCAAATGTAAAACCGAAGTTGGTGAAATCTTCAAAATATCTCTGTATTCTGTCATGTAAGGTTTCGAGTTCTTTCAACGGTTCAAATTTTACGAGTGTCATAGTTATCACCTCCTTTTATTGGTTTTACATATTTTCGTTTTATACTGCTCAAGATATGTGCCAAACATAAAATATTACGCAATTTATTGAAATATAATAAGTTACGAGAATTTTCGTATAAGTTAACAATTTCTGTAACTATGACAGATAACAGTCAGAATTGAACATATTTTGTAATTATGGCAAAAATGGCCGACAAAAATTCACAAGAAATTACGGAGGTATAAAGTGTTTAATATTGAAGAATTCGATATTAAGCTCGACACAGAAATAATTGGACGAAATTTTGTTTATTGTGACGAAGTTGAGTCGACAAACGACCTACTTTTGAAATCAAAGGATTTTGATCAGCATGGTACTGTATTAATGGCTGAGTATCAAACACGCGGTAAAGGGAGAAAAAATCGAGAATGGATAAGCAATGCCGCACAAAATCTTACTTTTTCGATATTACTCAAACAAAATTATCCTGAAAAAAAGATCAATATAATTAATCTACTCTCTTCCCTTTCGGTGGCACAGGCGCTTGAAAATTTATATCAGCTAAACATTGAATTGAAATGGCCTAATGATATTTTGGTAAATAAAAAAAAGATAGCTGGCATACTGCTCGAATCGGTATCGAAAGGGAAAAAAATCGAAAAGCTTGTAGTGGGAATTGGCATCAACGTAAATCAGCCAAATTTTCCAGGTAAATTCGAGATCCAACCGACTTCAGTTAGAAAGGAATTTAAATCGATCGTTAGCCGTGAACGCCTCCTGAGTGAAGTATTAAATATATTCGAAAATCTACTCTTTACAGCATTTGAAAATACAGACAAAATTTTGAACGACTGGCGTGAGCGCTGCAAAATGATAGGCGAAAAAGTCAAGATTATTCAGGATAATAAAACTTTAGTGGGAGTTTTTGACGATATTGACGAGGAAGGATATTTAATGCTAAAGACAGCAGACAAAATTGAAAAAATTCATTATGGGGATGTAAGTCTAAGATAAGCGAAAGGCAACTAAGTGAAAAAAATATATCTGGACAATGCAGCAACTACTCCAACTGATCCCAGAGTAATTGAAAAAATGATTCCTTATTTGAATGAATATTTTGGAAATCCTTCTTCAATTCATTCATTTGGGAGGAAAGCTCGTGTTGCTGTCGAAGAAGCACGCGAAATTATCGCCCAATTTATTAATTGCAAACCTGGCGAAATCTATTTTACCAGTTCTGGAACCGAAGCTAATAACTTTGTTCTGTCAGGAATCAGCAAAACGGAATACATCGAATCTGGCAAAAAAAGCATAATTACATCGTTGTCCGAACATCATTCAGTACTTGAAACATGCGATAAACTGGCATCAGAAGGTTTTATAATCCGTAAATCTGCCCTCGAGAAAACTACTGCTGTTCCAGTTGAAAATGTTGCAGGATTAATAGACAATGATACGTCGTTGATCTCAATCATTCATATTAATAACGAAACCGGCATTATTAACAACATAAAAAAGCTATCAGATCAAAAACCGGCGAATGTTTATTTGCACACAGATGGGGTTCAGAGTTTTGGAAAAGTTACTATTGATGTTAAGGAATTAGGTGTTGATGCCTTCACTGCATCTGCACACAAAATAAGAGGTCCGAAAGGAATCGGGTTTGCGTATGTCAAATCGGGCACTCCAATTTCACCTTTAATATATGGTGGTGCCCAGGAGAGGAATCGAAGAGGTGGAACGGAAAACGTCCCTGCAATTGTTGGATTTGCCGAAGCTGTAAAAATTGCTTCAAAAGAAATGAAAGAGAATTATGAACATGCAGAATTTCTACAAAGACAATTTCTCGAAGGCTTAAAATCATTGAACGACAATAGTTTTATTGTCAACGGAGAACCACATAAGTTCCCTTTCATCACGAGCATTACTCTTTTATCTGATTTTTACAACAACGATACAGAAGCAATTCTGATGTATCTCGATATAAATGGAATAGCCGTATCGAGCGGAGCTGCATGTACTTCAGGCACTCTTAAACCTTCTCATGTTTTACTTAGCACAGGCATGAAATATGAAGATGTAATCGGCACTATACGATTTTCATTCGGAAGTCAAAACACTATCGAAGAAATCGAATACACACTTGAAATAATTTCAAGACTACTAAAAAAGTTTCGAAAGTAATCAGGTTAAATATTCAATTAACAATGTTAGTTTATCTTTTAGCTCTTTTCGATTAACAATAAAATCGAGGAAGCCATTTTCTAAAAGGAACTCGGAGCGTTGAAATCCTTCGGGCAGATCTTTTCCAATTGTTTGTTTAATAACACGCGGTCCTGCAAATCCAATTAAAGCCTTCGGTTCGGCTATGATCACATCGCCCAACATGGCAAAACTTGCAGTAACTCCCCCTGTTGTAGGATCCGATAAAACTGAAATATAGGGGATCCCTGCATCAGACAATCTGGCCAGGCGTGAACTTGTTTTAGCCATTTGCATCAACGAAAATGCACCTTCCATCATTCTTGCCCCACCACTCTGACTAACAATTATGAGCGGAATTTTATCTTGATAGGCAACATCTGTGATGCGTGCGATCTTTTCACCCACTACCGATCCCATACTTCCACCAATAAAACGAAAATCCATCACCGCTATCGCTGATTTGATACCGTTAATTTTTCCCGTTCCTGTCCTAACTGCGTCATTCAAACCGGTCTTTTTAATCGTCTCATTAATACGGTCGGTATATTTTTTTGTGTCCTCGAACTGAAGTGGATCAGCTGAAATCATCTTTTTGTCATATTCTTTAAATGTTCCTTTGTCAAGAATAATGGAAATATACTGGTCGCTTCCGATTCTAAAATGATAATTGCATTTCGGACAAACCCACAAATTAGATTCCAGTTGTCTATTGTGTATAATTTCACCGCAGTCGTTGCATTTTGACCATTGTCCGTCGGGAATATCGGTCTTTTTACTTTCGGGCGAAATATTTTCTTTTTTTCTTTTGAACCAGGGCATCAGCTCTTCCTAATTATTTTTGCGGATACGGTAATTACTTGTTTCGGATTATCAGGGTCGTTTGTGAATAAAACAACTGTTCTTACCAGTTCGCCCTCTCTTCCTTTGGTGTCGAGTTTTACTTTCATTCCGATTTCTTTACCGGGTTCGATAACAGGATTAGATATTAAAACCGCTGTGCAACCACAAGAACTTTTTATATTTCTTATTTCAAGTTTCGACTTGCCGGCATTCTTAATTTTTACTGTTGCTTCTTTTACTGAACCTTCTTCTATTTCTCCGAAATCAATTATGTTTTTTTCGAGCTTAATTTTAGGAGCCGATTCAGGATTTTGATTTGACAGCTTTGCCACAACATTGGCACGGAATGTAAGTTTTAGATACGAATTTTCGGGATCGTTCGAAAAAACATAGACATGCTTGTATTGTTGTCCGTATCTCCCTCTTGAATCGAATTTTATTTTTATTTTTGCGCTTTCGCCCGCTTCAAGTTCTTTTTTAGTTGGCATTGCCGCAGTGCAACCACATGAGGCACGTACGCTTTCAATTACAAGTTTCCCTTCCCCTTTATTCATAATCGCAAATTCATGTTCAACTGTCTCCCCTTCAATTATTTCACCGAAATCAAACTCCGGTTCAGGCGAAAATATCTTTGGAGCTTTTTCCTGTGCTATTATTATGCCTGTAAATAAAAGTAATAGCCAAAATAGATTAATCACTCTTTTCATTTTTTTCCCTGGTTATAAATTTTTTTAAATACAAAGGTTCGAGGTAATCAAAATCCGTAACCTTTTTCCCGTACTCATTAGCCCATTTAGCAACGTAATAAGCCGTTGGAGCCACTATTTTTTTTGCAAACAATAAATTATTATTATCGGCGTACACAATATCTGCATCTGAAACTTTTTTTTCAACTTCTTCTTTCAATATTAATTGCAAGTTGTCAACAGCCTGATAAGTATTTCCATCGGATAAATATTTTGCGTAATAAAAATCGTTAATGCTTGCCTTTTTTAGAATACAGAATTTCATTTTCTCGGGTAGAGCCAGAGTTAATTGAAGCGCAGCTGCATCGAAAGTAGGTACTGGAATAATTGGCCTTTTCAATCCCATTGCAATTGATTTTGCAACTGTCATTCCAATTCTCAGCCCTGTAAAAGAACCTGGTCCATAAGATATGGCGATTGAATCGATATCGGAAAGCTGGGTTCCAAAATTTGCACGACAATATTCAATCATATTGAAAATTTTTTCTGAATGAATATTTTTTCTCAGAAAGTTTAATTCAAACGTATCGATGTCATTGTTGTAAAAAGCAACACTGCACACTTCGCCAGAGGTTTCAATGGCCAGTATCGGATTATTATTTCTCATTCTCGTAGATTTTAATTATTCTTTTTCCGTTTTCTTTTTCGTCGACATTATTAATTTCCACAACCAGATAATTTTCAGGGAGAATTTCACTCCACAGGTCAGCCCATTCGATAAAGATAATTGAGTTATCGTCATTCAGATAATCTTCGAAACCGATGTCATAAAGTTCTTCTATTTTTTTAATTCTGTAAAAATCGAAATGATAGATTCGAAATTGACCTTCATAAATATTTACTAACGAGAAACTTGGACTCGAAGTTTGGTCTATTATTCCCAAATTATTACATACGCAATTTACAAAAAATGTTTTGCCTGCGCCCAAGTTGCCTTTCATTGCTACTATTGAAGCGGGTTTAAGTAATTTAACAAACTCCGCAGCAACACTGCACGTGTCGGATTCGGAATTTACTATTTTTTCGTACGGGAGTTTCATTTTTATCTATTCTCGAGTGTTACAAGAGGCAAAATCATTTCTTCCATCGAAATACCTCCGTGTTGAAAACTATCTTTATAGTAGCTCAAATATTTATGATATTCAGTTGGATAAACGAAGTAGTAATCCTCTTTTGCAATTATATAACTGATAGTAACACCTCTTTTAGGCAAGCGGTAGTCAGACGGATCTTTAATGTAGATGGCATGTTTATCGTCCACTTTTAAATTCCTTCCGAATTTAAATCTTAAATTTGTCGAGGCTTCTCGATCACCGAGTACTTTAGCACCACGCATTGTTCTTATACTTCCGTGGTCAGTTGTTATTATTACTTTAACTTTTGGAATATTCGAAATGGCTTTCAAAGCGTTAAAAAGATACGAATATTTGAACCAGCTTTCAGTAAGCGATCTATATGCAGATTCATCGGGGGCAATTTCTTTTAGTATTTGTGAATCTGAGCGACCGTGGGCAATCATGTCGAGAAAATTTACAACCACTGCGGTTAAATGTGTATTTTTATATGAGAGTACATTTTGTTCAAATGTTCTTCCAACTTCGGGATCTATAATTTTAATGTATTGAAGGTCATTTTTTAGTTTTATTTTTTTTCTTTTAAGAAGATTTTCGAGCAACTCCTTTTCATATTTATTCATACTTCTTTCGTCGTCGTTGCCGGTACTCCAGAGTGCCGGGTAAAATTTTTCAATTTCCGATGGAAATAATCCGGCGAACAACGAATTACGAGCATAGGGAGTGGCAGTCGGTAGTATCGACAAATAATACTCTTTTTTAATACTAAAATAATCTTTCAGGTGTTTTTCCATAACAAGCCACTGATCCATTCTTAAGCAGTCGATAACGAAAAGAAAGACAGGATTGCCTTCGGCCTCGATTTGAGGTATGAGCGATTTTTCGAGGATTCGATTTGTTAAAACTGGAGCGTTTTCTTCTTCAAGCCAATGCCTGTAATTTTTTTCGATGTATCTGGAAAAGATTCGATTGCATTCTTTTTTTTGTTCGTTTAGAGTTTGACGTAGATCGACTTCAGGATGAATATCGAGTTCCATATCCCAATAAATTAGTTTATTGTTAATGTCGATCCAATCGTCGTAATTTGGTTCGTTCATCAAAATTCTCGTAATCGAATTGAAATCTTCCAGATAGTCTTTTGCGACAAACTCACCGGATATTTTTTTCTTTTCGAGCATTTTTTTGCAAACCATTAAAACCTGTGAAGGGATCACCGGCTTAATTAAATAATCCGAAATTTTGCTTCCGATGGCTTCGTTCATTAGAGATTCCTCTTCGCTTTTTGTTACCATCACAACTGGAATATCCGGATTGATTTCTTTTATTCTGGCAAGTGTTTCCAGTCCACCCATACCGGGCATCATTTCATCGAGAAAAATCAGATCGTAATTTTTCAATTTCACCTGGTTGATTGCATCATTTCCATTGGTAACTGTATCAACTTCATAACCTTTTTCATTAAGAAATATTATGTGCGATCTCAGAAGCTCAATTTCATCGTCGATCCATAAAATTCTACTGGGTCTCATTTCAAATCCTTTTTTATTGAATAGCAATTCTTACGTCCACACCTGCTTCGTTGGTTGTAGTTGGAGGCACACGTGAAGCACCCTGTGGCTCGATTGTCGACCTTCTGTAAAAGATTGACAATGTAACACGTGAACTCATTACATATTTAATCTTTGGTTCGAGAACTGTGTTTACTTTACCATCTTGAGGTGTCCCTTCTTCTTTGAAATTATCCATATTATAAACCACAGTTGAATTTTGTCCGTTAGTGTAAGTAATCGAAATTTCCAGGTCGTTTTTCAATGATATCCCGAATAATGGTAAATCGAAACCGCTCTTGGAATAACTCAAAGAAACATTAATATCACGAGAAAACGATTCGGTAATATTTCTTGTGGAAGAACCGAGAGAGTATGAATTTCTGGTGGTGTATCTTATCGTACTTTGCAACGAACCGCCCCATAAATTATCAAATTGGAATGTAATTCCCAATAACGGAGTAAATGAATAATCAACTTTCTGTGTTTGTATTTCCTGAATCCCGTCGGGATTGATTAACCACCCTTCGCTGTAATTGGAAGAATACGCATGATTTATCGTTATTCTTTTTGCAAACGACAGGAGTTCGTATTTTTCGAGGCCTGTCCACGAGAAACTCCAGTTCGGTCGCGGTATGTATTTGAATAATTTCGACAAAACTGGAATTTTTCCCAATATTGATGTGGTTTCGAATCCCCGTACAAACGCATCCGATAAACTTTGAGTAGGATTTTCGGAATTTTTATTATAGAGTTCATGAACTTTTGAAATTCCGTTTCCGAAACCGAATGGCATAAATAAAAATGAACGGTTCAAAGTACCAGTTGTATTGTAAACTTCTGCATAAGCAAAGCCATTTTCGTCGGTTTTGAAATTAATCGATTTATTAATTCCCCATCCTACTTTCCAGCTTATATCGAGTTGAGCACCTTCCCAGAGTGGTCTCGAGGTTCGCATATCAATATCATTTTTATGTGTATAATTATCTGTTAAATTGCCGAAAGGCGAGCGTGGACCAATATCATTTGAGAATCCAAGCATAAAGAGCCTCGATGGACCGTTAGTTGGAGATTGTTTGAATCCCCAGAAATTATTGAATCCTGTACCAGTTCCTTTCAAACCACCACCTGTATAGCTGCTTGATTGCGAAAAGTTAAATGAAATCTGGTCATAATCAATTAATAACCATTTAATTCCGAGCTTCAAATACTCGAGTACTACTGTAAAAGTTCCTGGAGTTTCGTTAAGTTCTGTCTCGTTCATTATATTAGAAATAAGAGAATCTTTAACTGTTGACGTATCTTTAAGTGCATTATCCTGCGCAATTTGTCTATCGACGTCAACTCCACGCTGTTCATTTGTTCTTCTTGTTCCTCGTCCCCGAGCTTCTTTCGACGGTTGATTTCGTTGCGCAGCAGCTTGATTGGAGTTGCTTTCCTGGAATAGTGGGGCAAAAATCGATTTAAGCCTTACTGTCATCCCTGCAGAAATTCTATTGGAATAACCTGCCGAACGTCCCAGTTCTTCCTGATTGAAATTATAAATCCAGCTATATGAAACTCCGTATGATGCATTTACATTAATATATCTGTTCAAATCCCAGAAAGTAGGTATTTTAGGATTGGTTCTGATATCAAAATTTTGCTTGTAATTAAAATCTCTTCCAAAAAATTCACCGTTAAAAATATCCCGCCAGATTTCACTTTCGGAACGTTCATACAGACTATCTTTTAGAAGCAAATAAGCCAGCGAAGACTGAACGTCGAAGTTGTATGCCATACTTAAATTTAGTAGACCACCTTCCGTAATTGCCCATGTAAATCCTGCATTACGCGAAGCCGTAAAATCTCGTTGAATATTTGGTTGAGTTGCAAGTGTTCTATTGACGGTATAATTTCGTTTGCGTGTAGTATTTATGCCTGCGCTGATTGTCTGCGGCAAAAAATAAACTTTCATTTCTTTGTAATCGGTCAGTAAATCAAATATACTTCCTATAATCGGGATATCGGCTGGACGGAAGAAAAGTTCACGGCTTAAATTTACGGAATATGATATACTTCCGTTCCATTGCCAGCTGTTATTGGTTAATATTGTTGGAGATGTATTTGTTGTTTTGTTGTAATTAAAACTGAATGTAAGGTTATTAATTAAATCTCGGATATACCAGATATCCGTTGGCACTTTGAATTTTACATTTGATAAAGTCCAAGATTCGGAAAAACTGTATGTCCTTGTCGAATTAATAAATTCGCTGATGGAATCATCGATTGCCTGGCTATCCCAGTTTTGTTCTATTAGTGCTTGCCTTAATTGATTCTGAGCTTCGGAAACTTTAATATCCGTTCCCGGTTTGAAAAGAGGATTCTGTCTTCTTTCGTTGCGGGAATAAACAATTCTAAAGTTACTACCTGCAAGATTTAGAGGAATAAGTTTTAATAAATCAAAATCGACTGAAACTCCCCAAGAAATGGCTTCGTTACGACTGCCAAAGCGATCAGTCAATTTGTGAAAATATGGGTTTGTTTGACTTGCATTGAAACTTACTTTCATAACATCTGCCAGGCCAAAAGTACCTGCAACACTATAAGCCCATCCGGGAGTATCGTCGGCTTCGAGCACTCTCAATTCGTTAATCCAGACACTGCCGGATATTTTCTCGCCCTGCGTCCCTCTATCTGCTGGATTTATAATCCCAATTGTAAAAAAAGAAACTCTTGTTAATGTAGGATTACCTCTGATCCCATAGGTATGTCCCTCTTTCCCCTCGACGGGAACTCTATAAACTTTATTAATATTAGAACTGTCGCGTCTTTGTTTGATAGCAGTAAGTTCCGAGAATAAAATTTTCACTTCATTCCAATTTCTGTTATCGCTGTCACTCTTCAATGGCTGGCGGTACTCGTAGAAGTTTAACGAGTCGGAGCCAAATCTGATATAAACTTCTGAGGAATAGTTTTCGGGACTTTCATAATAAGTCACACTACCCGGCATATCATTTTCATCGGCGTGCACGAATAATTTCATTTGTTTATAATTAAAGACATCGAGAGGTTTATAAAGATATTTTACAACTTCTCTTTTATCGCCGTCTTCCAGATTTTTTATTACGAGTTCCAGCGATTGTTCATTTTTGAAAATCTCATAATCGGGTTGACTTCTGTCTCTTTCACGATGAACACCCGGAGGAGAATGATATTCAGGATTGTCTTCCACATTTACTACTGAAACAGTTAAAACTGTATCGTCGTTTGTTACACGCGGTGGTTCAAGAACTTTCTGCCATTGATTACCAACGAGATTCATTTCAGCAAATCTTAAATGGACAGGACTATCGGTACCTGAGACCCAAAATCTAATGGTTTCGACAACTGAGAAACTTGGATCGCCGTATTTTTCTACGTAATCTTTTAAAGGTATACGAAAGAGATACCAGCCCGCATTATCTCCGCCTCCTTGAATGAACGGATTGGCTCTGTTTGTGTCTAACGGAATTTCATAACGGAAGTAACTGTTTACACGGTCCAAAGTGAAATTATGGTTGAGGTCCTCAGAATCCGGCAATCTTCCAATATCAATTGAAACTGCATTTCCCTGTGTTCCGTTAATTTGTGTGTATTCGGGATTTTGAGTAAGCTGGAAGAAATAGTTGTCACCGCTTGGATCGGGATTTGTCGCAGAGTCGTAATTGGGTTCCTGTGCGTCAATCCAGCCGTCAATTCCTGTGTCTTCTCCTTCATCAATAAGATCATTGAAATTTTTGTCTTCGGTATCTAACTGACCATTTGGAATAATATCTTCGCTTATTTGACCTAAATCGATATTCAACTTTAAGTTGGGCGGAGCGTTCTCAATTTTAACCCAAAATTCGATGAACTCAATATTTTCTTCGATAAGATTATTAGCCGTCGTCGATAAAAGCTTCATCATGCCAGCCCAGTTTTTCTTTTTGTCGCTTAAGTCGGGATTCCAGTTATAAGATCCGGACTTATCGGGAATATAAACAAAATCGAGAGCTGTAATTAGACTTTGATCCGGTGCTGCTTGTTTTCGATTACCATATAAATGATAAATTGTAACATCCGAAGGAGTACGATTGAACCAGTAAGCCTTAGCCTTATGATTCATCCTTTCTCTTTCTGGTAATGCATCGATAAATGGCAGACCATTTGGGACACTTATGTCTTTCCAGGCTCCATATTGCATACCGAGAGGAATTATTCTCTTTGCACCTTCGAAATCATCAATATATGCAATACTTTTGCCTTCGTCGCTTTCTATCGAACTTTTTTTCGTATTTGGGTCGGGACTCATGTAAGCATATTCGGCATTTAATGTAAGTTTGGAGATTGTACTGGTCGGGATAACATAATCAATTGCTTTTGTGAGAAATGGCATATCGAGACTCGTTTTGAAATCGAGTCCAAATATGGAATTGTTCAGCGGTTCTTCGCCTATTCTAACTTTGTCGCTAAGTGTCTGTTGATTTAAATTCAGAAATGAAAATCCCAACGAGGTATTACGGTCGATTTCATACAAGCCGCGCAATCCTACGAGAGTTTTGGAAGCCATCTGGAATAAATCGTTCTGTTCATAAGTTATTTTTAGATCGGCACCGGGCACAAGGGCTTCCGGTTTCCTAATAATAACCTGACCAATGTTATAATCGACAGTATAATCGATGCCTTCAGTCAATGCATTTCCGTTTAAGAGAACTTTTACAGAATTTTCAACAACATTGAATCCGATATTGTATGAAGATGTTACCGAAGCGGTATATTCGCCTGTAACTAAAAATTTATCTTTGGCTCTATCCTGACGAGCAAAGTTAACTGTTGTATCATAAACAGCATCGTAACGTAAATCGGAAGGCAATTCGGAAGGCAAATCGTTACCGAAAGGTTCAAGAACCGGGAAAATAATTTCGCCTGTTGATTTTATTATAGTTTTGCCCGGTATAAAATCGAAAGCGCCGTCGGGACCACCTGTACCGCTTTCGTCCGTTTTATCGAATCCAAATGCCTGTATTAACTTAATTCCGTTGTAATCGCTTTGTGCTTCGCCTCCTTCAAACTGATATTTAATATCGAGTTTAAATCCTTCCTTGTTAATCTCTCTTCCTCCGATTGCATAAATATTCTTTAACTGAAGCTTCCATGCCTTTTTAAATTGCGGCTGAAGATTTGGAGGTTTAACGAGCAAAAGGACAATATTAGCAGAACTGTCGGCAGCGACATCTTTAAGAAATTCACCGTAGTAAATATCATCGTCAGGCGAAGCGGTAGTACCTTCTCTACGAAATGCTACGGCAATTGCTTCTTGTTGTTGAATTTGAGTTTTAAAACTAATAAAACCCGTTTCGGGGTGGATTTCGTAATCAACATTTTCCTGCAATTTAATCCAACGGACACCAATTTCCTGGACACCGCTTATCGTTTGCTCTACTGTATTTCTTAAATCGTCATATTTTTCATTAGCTTTACGTGGTCGTAAATCAATAAACGCATGACCTTTTCTTTCATTCGGATTATATAAACCTGTATAAGTTTTCCAGACCTCAATTTCTTTAATTCTGAGAGAATCGATAACTTCAGGCACAAATTTGCTGAAGTATCGATTAAAAACATTTAGATTCGGATCGGTGTAAATTTCGTGGACGAAGAAATGGTTCGGCGAATAATCGTATGCATGAATTTGAAACTCCTGAGATTTTGAACCTCCACTAACGGAAACCTCCTGAGTTTCGCCCTTTTTCTGTGATGCCAGTGCAGTGAGTTTCAATGGTCCTAACTGGAAATTTGCTTTAATACCAAAGAGAGCTTCGCTGCCCCCAATCAAAGGCGATGTTTGGAGAGACACGTTTCCAGCTTCAATACTCTGAATAATTTCGTCTTCATAACCAGTGTATTTTAATTTCAACTGGTTTTCATATTGAAAAGTACGCTCTGTATTCCAATCGGCTGCGATGTTGAGTTTATCGCCAATTGTCCCACTTAAATTAATTTGTACCTGCTGCCTGAAATCCGGTTCATTCCTTGTATTACCGAGAGCAGAAGTAGTAATACCTTCGGTTGTTTCATTACGCCATGCGCCGTGAATGTCAACTGCACCCGCAATTTTAATGTTTATTTTAGGGGGTCCGAATATGCTGAATAACGATTTGCTCGGTAAAGGAATTTCAATGTTTGTTATATCGGTAATTAACTGGCTTAAATCTTTATTCTGCCCTTTAAGTTCATATTTGTATGCAAGTTTTTCCCATTCGTCTTCAGTTATAGATGCAAGCCGCAGTTTAATATAATCCTCAAGCGACATTTCTAAAAGTATTCTATATTCATCGTCGCCTATTAATTCTTTAATCAAAACTTTAGTTCCTGTAGAATCAAGTTCTACAACCCGTTTTAAAACAGAAGGAGATGGTTCAATAAATAATGGAAATTTCCTCTTGGGTCTAAACGGGACTACATAATAATCGTCCCTTTTTGCGCTGAAATATTTAATGCGTGCTGTCGAGTCGGCCGCCAATGAATCTATTCGTCTTATAGAGTCCTGTTTAGCTTTAAGAATTAAAGAATCCCTTCGTGATAATTTGGCTATTGTTGTGTCTCGCCTTAGTTCCCCTTCATCTTTTTCGGTTGAATCGGGGATGAAAAGAGTTTCGTTATTGGAGTATGACTTTAGAAAAATAGATGTATTGGATGGATTGACCAATTTGCCTTTCGGGGAGGCTAACTTGAGTCCTGCTGTTACAAATCCAATTAAGGTGATTAAGATTATTACCCGAATCAGAATATTTTTATTACTGGAATAGATTTTCAACCTGCAAATTAGTTACGAGAATAGTAGAATAATAATCTATATACCTCCCCTTTTTCCCGCTCAAAATTAGTAATTTTTTTTGACTTAACAATCTTTCTCAAAAATATTTTACCACTCCCCTCTCCCAAATCCCAAATCCCTAATCCCTAATCCCTATCAAATAATATCCTTCAATTCCGTTTTCACATCGATAGTATCGATAATATTACTCATATCGACAATTACCGCACTCAGTTTATTCCCTACGCATGCTCCAGTATCAATATAGACAGCATTAGAATCTTCTACAAAAGTAACTTCTGGTTGTTTTGTATGACCAACAATCTGGAGTTTACCGAGGTTTAGAAGCGGGTCACGAGTCCACATCACTCCTCTGTCGGTACTAATATCGGCTTTTATAAAAGGTACCAGCAATTCGAGATTGTTTCTGAAATCCTGCGGTAAGAATTTTTCGTAGTAACTTGAAATACCAGCATGAGAAATAAAACAATCATCCAGATTGAAATAGAGTGGTGCTTCTTTGATAAAATCGATATGCTCGAACATCTCTTTTTGATGATCTTCATAAGAAAGGAGTGTGGGTTCGTTACCATTGAAAAACCATGAACGAGCAAATATACTCGACGGTTCTTTGAAGAAATGATAAAACATATAGTCATGATTACCGGGGGTAACTTTAATGTTATTTTTAATTACGAATTTAATTACATCGTAACTAAAATTACCTCTGTCAACGAGATCGCCTACGGTGTAGACATCAATACCTGGATACTTTTCGGTAATCTTTTCGTAGAGCGCTTTGAGAGTAAAGAAACAGCCGTGGATATCACCGATTACTGCAATCATATATGATAAGTTTTTTTGGCAAATTCGGTTAATTCATCTCTGAAAGCAGGATGAGCAATTTCAATTAATGCGCGTGCTCTTTCTTGAATTGTCTTACCAAAAAGATTGGCTATACCGTATTCGGTAACAACGTAATGAACATCGCCTCTCGACGTTACAACTCCTGCACCCTCTTTTAAAGTGGGCACGATCTTGGAAAATTTCAAATTTGCAGTTGCAGCAGGAAGAGCTATAATTGGTTTGCCTCCTTCTGAACGAGCTGCACCGCGCACAAAATCAACCTGTCCTCCAATACCACTGTATAATTTTGTACCGATACTATCGGCACATACCTGACCTGTCAGGTCAATTTCAATGGCGGAATTGATTGCTACCATTTTATTATTCTTTGCTATCAAAAAAGGATCGTTAACGTATTCCTGAGGATGGAATTCGAATATTGGATTATTGTCAATAAAACTATACGATTTTTTTGTGCCGAGCACGAAGCCTGCAATTATTTTTCCATGATGAAGCGTTTTCTTTTCGCCGTTTACTACGCCTTCTTCAATTAATTCAATTAATCCATCAGAAAACATTTCAGTGTGAACGCCCAGGTCATTTTTATCATGAAGATATCTCAATACAGCATCTGGGATTGACCCAATTCCCATTTGAATTGTGGAACCGTCTTCAATTAGACTTGCAACATTTCGGCCAATTTTGTCATAAATTTCGAGTTCTTCTGGCGATGCGTTTGGATCTACCTGAGGTAACTCCTGCAGAGGCTCATCGACTTCAACTATATAATCGATCTTATTTATATGAATAAAACTGTTGCCAAGTCCTCGTGGCATTTGCTTGTTAACCTGGGCAATTACGATTTTCGCTTTTTCGGCGGGAGTTTTAATATTGCCGACATCAATACCGTAACTGCAAAAACCGTGTTCGTCAGGCGGTGAAACATGTATCATGGCCACATCGGCTTGTATCACTCCCCTTTTGAAGAGAAGTGTAACTTCGGAAAGAAAGATAGGAATAAATTCAGCTCGGCCTTCATTTACAGCTTTTCTTGTATTATGACCAATGAAAAACGCCTTGTGTTTAAAATGCTTTTCCATACCTGGTTCTGTATAAGGCAGATCTCCGACTACAAGGATATGATAAATTTCGACGTCGAATAATTCGTCTTTTCTTTTGACCATTGCATTAATCAGATTTAATGGTGCAGCACATCCAGGTTGGATAATAATCTTATCCCGGCTTTTTATAACTTTGACTGCATCTTCTGCACTAACTAATTTAGATGTATATTTGCTTATCCATGGAGCACCGGAAGCCCTGTTTTTACTAATTTGTTCTAAAGTCATAAAGCACCCAATTTTTAATTAGTTGGGAAAATGTGTAATCTTCTGTACTCGAGTCCATAGATATCAGCAATGTTTTCGTTCGAGCAAAAACCGTTATATGTGCAAACTCCCTTTGAAAGTCCGGCATCGCTCAACAGAGCTCTCGATAGACCATTATCAGCAATTTCGAGTATATATTCGATAGCAGCGTTAGTAAGACCATATGAAGCCGATCTCGATACAAAGGCTGGCATATTTGGAACGCAATAATGAATAACATCATGCATAACGTAGATGGGATCAGAAATTGAAGTGGGTCTGCTCGTCTCGACGCACCCGCCCTGGTCAATCGATACATCCACAATTACCGAGCCTTTCTTCATCGTTTTAACCATTTCTTCGGTAATTAAATGGGGGGCTTTTTCGGCTTTCATTTGAACTGCTCCAATCAGTAAATCTGCAAATTTCACACCCCTTGCAATTGTATATTCATTTGCAGCTACAGTAGTTATGCTTTTTGAAATCAGATCGTTAATTGCTCGAAGTCTTTTCAAATCTTTGTCCAGAACAATTACATGAGCTCCTCGGGAATAAGCAGTTCTGGCGGCATTAAAACCGACAACACCAGCACCTAAAATTACAACTGCTGCAGGTGCGACGCCGGCGATTCCACCTAAGAGGATACCTCGACCAATGGGATGATCGCTGCCAAGATATCGTTCGCCTGCTTGCACTGCCAATTGACCTGCGATTTCGCTCATCGATTGAAGTACGGGCAAATGGTCGTCCTTTTCGATTAATTCATACGCAATAGCCACAATTTTCTTTTTCAATAATTTTTCGATAATACTCTTTTTATTGACAGCCAGGTATAAGAATGAAAAAATTATCTGTTCATCTTTTAACAAATCGGCTTCTTCGTCCGTTAATGGTGCTATTTTAACAATCATATCAGCTCGTTGATAAACTTCTTCAACAGAATAAACAATATTTGCTCCTACCTGCCTGTATTCTTCATCGGTAAAATGACTTTCTAAACCGGCACCTGTTTCGATAAATACCGTATGACCGGATTTAACCAGAGTATTAACGCCCGCAGGTGCAAGAGCTACCCTCTTTTCTTCGTAATGTTTTTCTTTCGGTATTCCGATTCTCATAGGCTCTCTTTATTTATTGTAAGTAAAAATAGTTATTTACGATTCATTCCACAAATCAATTGACTGGCGTAATCGGACTTTTGCCGTTTAAAACAGCTTCAACGTTACGCGCTGCGAGCAATGCCATTTCTTCTCTTGTTTCTTTAGTTGCACTTCCAATGTGAGGTAGTAAGACTACGTTTTGCAATTTTAACAATTCAGGATTAATATTTGGCTCGTTTTCATATACATCGAAACCAGCAGCTCTAATTTTATTTTTCTTTAATAATTCTATCAAATAATTTTCTTCAATAACTTCACCCCGTGCTACATTCACAATTATTGCACTCTTTTTCATCAGTCTCAATTTATCTCGATTTATTAGATGATAAGTTTCTTCCGTCAGAGGAAGGTGAATGGAAATTATATCCGCATTTTTCATTAGATAGTCGAGGCTTACCTTTCTGCCTTTAATTTCGTTTTCAATGATTGTATTTTTCGATCTGTTGAAATAGATGATTTTAGTTTTGAAAGCTTTTATCCGTCGGGCCACTTCGGTTCCAATTTCACCTGCTCCAATTATACCGACAGTTTTACCTTTCAACTCAGTTCCCAAAAACAGATCCGGCATCCATCCTTTAAATTTTCCATCACGCATAAATTTTTCAGCTTCAATCAGGCGTCGGGAGCACGCTAAAATTAAACTTATTGTAAGCTCGGCAGTTGCATCGCTTAAAACACCTGGTGTATTTGTTACAAAAATACCTTTCATTTTAGCATATTGAACGTCGATATTATTGTATCCGACTGCATAATTTGCAATCACCTTACATTTAACCAGAGCGTCCAAGACTTCATGATCTATTTTATTAGAAAGGAGTGTTATAATACCATCGGCATTTGATGCTTTTTTTATAAGCTCGTTTTTTGTAATCGGTTCGCTGCCATTGTGAACGGATACCGAATAACCTTTCGACCTTAAATACTTATCGATTTTACCGGGGAGTACAGATGTAATGAATATTTTTTTATGCATAAGCTATCCGAACAAAAGTTTAACAATAAAGAGTGCTCCAAGAATTCCTGCAATATCGGCGATAACGCCTGCTAGGACGGCATGTCTGGCTCTTTTAATATTGACCGAGCCGAAGTAGAGCGCCAGAACGTAAAATGTAGTTTCGGTACTTCCCATAATTGTAGAGACCAATATTCCGATGAACGAATCCGGACCGTGAACAGTAATAATTTCAGACATAATACCGAGCGAGCCACTACCTGAAAGTGGACGCATTAGCGCCATAGGCAAAGCTTCAGCTGGAAAGCCAATTAAATCGGTCAAAGGCGAAAGCAACTTCACGAATAAATCGAGAGCTCCGCCTGCGCGAAAAATTCCGATTGCTACAAGCATAGCAACGAGATAAGGAATAATCTTTATTGCAATATTAAACCCTTCTTTCGCACCCTCTACGAATACTTCGTAAATTTTTACTTTCTTTATTATGCCGTAACCGATAAACACTAAAATTATTATCGGGATTGCAATAGTTGATATAATTTTTATTATATCTTTTATCATCTCCGCCGAAAGTCCATTTATTATCAGGATAAAAACGATTCCAATTAATAATAGAAACAGGGACAGAGGTTTGATAAACGACCCTGCTTCAACTTTTCCTTTCGATAAATACTCGAATATTTTTGCAGTAGTAATGCCAGCTATGGTAGCGCATAAAGCACCGAAAAATGAAGTGCCAATTATTATTGCTGGTTCACTACTTCCAGCAGCAGCCCTTACTGCAATTGCAGTTGCAGGTATCAAAGTCAGTCCGGCAGTATTGATTGCCAGAAACATGCACATGGCATTTGTAGCTGTTCCTTTATTTTTATTGAGAGTATCGAGTTCTTCCATTGCTTTCAGACCGAAAGGCGTTGCTGCATTGCCCAATCCGAGCATATTTGCCGATATGTTCATTATTATCGAACCGATTGCGGGATGCTCGGGTGGCACTTCGGGAAAAAGAAACTTTGTAAGTGGTTTTATTAATAGTGATATTTTACGAATTAATCCCGCTTCGTAAGCAATTTTCATCAAGCCAAGCCACAAAGCCATAATTCCAATCAAGCCCAGAGAGATATTCACAGCTGTCGATGCATAATCGATCGCAGCATTTGTAACGTTCTTCATTTTAAGAAAACTTACTTCCTCTAATCGAACAGATACCTCGGCTGTATCTGCAGCCTGCTTATTTTTGAATGTAAGTTTTCCTGTAATATCATTTTCATCGCCATCTGCGGCAGCAATATCTTTCCATAATTCTGGATCGCCCTCATTAACGGTAATTCTTATGTTGTATGAATTTTTCCTATCTGTCTGTTTATAAGTAATTCTATTTTTAATTTCATCCTTTATTTTTATTCTATAAAATTTTTCGTAATTCTCTTTCGGAATTATCAGTTCACCTGTTCCGTCGTTGTTTTGATTGGTGATGAAATAAGCAGGTAAATCTTTTCCGTTCATGTATTTATTGTTATGAAAATCAGACAAATCGTAAATCAGTGCAGAAGCAATTCCGATTGAAAGAAGACCAAGCCAGATATAATTGAGCATACGGTTTTATTTTATTATTTGATTTCTTTTTTGACAAAATTATAAATTAATAAACAAAAAAGGGATTTTTTTTACCCTGAGGGGAAATAAATGAAAATAGCTTTAGTTCAATATTCACCGGAATGGGAAGACGTCGAAAAAAATATTGAAAAAATCGAAGCACTTATTTCAAGTATAAATACGAATCTTGATCTGATCGTTTTTCCAGAAATGACGTTAACGGGTTTTACAATGAAACAAAAAGATTTTGGAGAGGATATAGACGGACGATCTTTTAAATACTTTATTGATTTATCGAACAGACTGAAGTCGGATATAGTTTGCGGAATTATCGAAAAGGAAAACACAAATTATTACAATTCATCGATTCATTTTAGCAATGGTTTGATTGCCGCCGTATACAGGAAAATTCATCTATTCAGTCACGCTAAAGAAAACAATTTTTATAACAGCGGCAAAGAAATAGTAGTGACAAAAGTCGGCGGAATAAGTACAGGCCTGAGTATTTGTTACGATTTAAGATTTCCCGAGTTATACAGATTACTGCGAAAGAAAGGCTCAGAAATCTGCATTGATATAGCTAATTGGCCCGTCGATAGAATAGAACACTGGCGAATTCTCTTGAGAGCCAGAGCCATTGAAAATCAATGCTATATGATTGGAGTAAATCGAACAGGAAACGACCCTTATAATAAATATAATGGTTATTCCAGCGTTTATGACCCGATGGGCAATTTAATAACCGAATTAAAAGACGAAGAGAAAATCATCGTTACAAAAATTGATACTGATTTTATAAAAAAAGTAAGAGATGAATTTAAGTTTGGAGATGATATCTGTTTAATCTGATGATTCGTTAATAATAAGTCTTACTCCGTGACGATTTGTAATATAAAGCCATATCCATTCTGTAATTACTCTAAATTTATTTCTAAAATGGATAAGATAAGCGATGTGTACAGCTCCCCATACAACCCAGGCAAGGAAGCCATCAATTTTCAATTTACCTATTCTGGCAACGGCTTTAGCCTTTCCAATTGTAGCCATAATCCCTTTATCTTTATAAACAAAAGGTCTTCTTTTATCTGGGTGAATTTCCTTTTTTATAATTTCAGAGACATATTTAGCCTGTTGAATTGCAACCGGAGCAATTGCTGGTAAGACAGTTCCCCTGTCGTTAAAATGAGCAGCGTCTCCAATAATAAAAACATTGGAATAATTTTTTAGTGTACAATCAGCTTTTACAAATACCCTACCATAGTTATCTTTTTCTGCTTCAATCTTGTTAATAAGATTATTAACCTTGTTTCCAGCAGACCAAATAATATTTTCAGATTCGATAAGTCTATCATCAATGAGGACGCCTTCTTGTGAAATATTTTTTACTTTTGTATTTAACAGAACTTCAACGCCCAATTTTTTTAATGCCAGAAGAGCTTTATGACTTAAATTAGATTCGAATGAAGGCAATAGACGGTCAGCTGCTTCAATTAAATAAATTTTTGAAATTCTTGGGTCGAAATTTCGAAAATTTTTTGATAATGTTTTAAATGCGATTTCAGCAATTGCACCAGCAAGTTCTACTCCAGTTGGACCTCCGCCAATTATGACAAAAGTGGTTAATCTCTTTCTCAAGCGTTGATCGTTAATGGTTTCTGCTTTTTCAAAAGAGCGAAGAATTCCTTCCCTTATTTTAATTGCGTCTTTGATTGTTTTTAAACCTGGTGCCAGATGCTCCCATTCTTTATGTCCATAATAATTATTAACTGAGCCAGGCGAAAGAATTAAATAATCATATTGATAGGAATCATTTTTCGTAATAACCATCTGTTTATCAAAATTAATATCAACGACTTCAGAAAGTAAAACTCTTGTATTTTTATAATCCCGGACAATTTCTCTTATGGGCACTGCAATATCTGCTGCAGATAGAGCAGATGTTGCTACTTGATATAAAAGAGGTTGAAATAGATGGTGATTATTCTTATCGATTATTAAAATTTCATGATCCGAATTCTTGAGTGATTTTGCAGCAGTAATTCCGGCAAAGCCTGCGCCCACAATAATAATTTTTTTATCCATATCCCACATGATGTTTACAACAATTAACATCATGGTTCAACAAAAAATTCAAAAGCTGCCACGGAGGGCAGCTTTTGTGGATTAGAGTGAGCTTTCGCCCGATTCTCCTGTTCTTATCCTAATACCGTCTTTCACGTCGTAGATAAATATTTTTCCATCGCCTACCTGACCGGTCCTGGCAATTTTAATAATAATATCGATCGCTGTTTCGAGACGGTCATCAGCACAAATCAATTCAATTTTTACTTTCGGAACGAAGTTAAGATTATATTCGGTGCCGCGATAAACTTCTTTATGCCCCTTTTGTCTGCCGTAACCTCTGACTTCAGAGACAGTTAAACCTGCAAAACCGGCTTCACTCAAGGCTTCTTGAACCTCGTCTAATTTATGCGGACGTATTATTGCTTCAATTTTTTTCATATTCACCTCTCTCTCTTATAAACTAATTCCAATTACGTAATACAGATTTTCGGTAGCAGGATTGAGAATTAAGGATCCAAATACCGGCAGTTCAAAGCTATCGGTTATTTTAATCGATTTACCTGCAGTTATGCCAAGATTTATAACATTAAAACTGTCGGTTCCATAATACATTGCATCGTCTCCAGGCGTAGCTCCTAAAAACAAATCGAGACTTACATCTTTAATCGAAGTGGAGTAACCAAGTTCAATATAAATTGGATTATTTTTCACATTATGCAAAAAGTAGTTGAAACTGATTGCAAGCGGAAAACTCTCTGAACCTCCGTAAGCGATATTTAATTCGATAAAATGAACTCCAGGGCCTTCAGGATCATCGTAGTTGTTGAAATTACCGATTTTTGTACCACTATTGGGATTCATATAATCGGTAAAACCGATGCTAAAATCGCCCGCATTTCCCAGAGAAACAGAATAAGAAATATAGAAATCAATTTCGTTAAGTGCAGCTGGATCGGATAACGGATAAGCTCCCCAAAATCCCGCTCCAAATCCACCGGCTGACAATTCTATTGTCGGTTGAATACTCGGATTGTTATTGCCCAAATCGCTTCCTCTCCAGATATAACGACTTACTATATCGGTGCCGACAGATAATTCCTGTGGTGTAATAAGACTGTAAGATAAAATCAGAATTGCAATAATTTTATATATCGATTTCATTTTATACCTCCGTAAAATTAATATTAGTTTTATTTAGAAACTTTTTCAAATTCAGGATAGCATTCCAGACCGTGTTCACCGACGTCGAGACCTTCGATTTCTTCTTCTGGTGATACACGCAAACCAACTGTTTTCTGGATGATCTTAAAGAGAATAAATGCAACAGTAAATGTCCATACGAAAGCAGATACAATACCCAAAAGTTGAACGCCCACTACAGAGAATGAAAATCCATTTATATCAAAAACACCTGCCATTAAAGTTCCCCATGCACCACAAACACCATGAACCGAAATTGCACCGACCGGATCATCAATTTTCAAAGTTCTTTCGATAAAAATTACACTTAAGACTACAATTACACCTGCAGTCAAACCAATTATTACAGAACTGAGGGCACTAACATTTGCACAGCCTGCAGTTATAGCAACCAATCCTGCTAGTGCGCCATTAAATGTCATCGTGGCCTCTGGCTTTTTAAAGATTAACCACGCAGTGATCATGGCAGCTAATGCACCTGCGGCACCAGATAGATTTGTATTTACTGCAATTGAAGCGATATTTGTAGTGGCTGCGGTCGTACTTCCTGGATTAAATCCGAACCATCCAAACCATAATATAAATGTACCTAAAGCTGCTAGTGTGATATTATGACCAGGAATAGCCTTTGCCCTTCCATTTCTATCGTATTTGCCAATTCTTGGTCCCAGTATTATTGCTCCAGCCAGCGCTGCCCAACCTCCAATGGAATGGACTACAGTAGAACCTGCAAAATCAATAAAGCCCAATCTTTCCAGCCAGCCGCCTCCATGGTATAGACCTCCCCATGCCCAGGAGCCGAAGACAGGATAGATTATTAATGAAACTATAGCAGAATAGATTAAGTATGCAATAAATTTTGTTCTTTCTGCCATAGCACCCGAAACTATTGTAGCTGCTGTAGCTGCAAAAACAACTTGAAACATCCAGAATGCAAAAACCCAGTTATCAGAGTCTTTCGCAAAATCTGAAAAGAAAAATCCAGATGTTCCAAACCATCCTGTTGGATTATCACCAAACATAATACCGAAACCAATTGCCCAGTAAATTAAAGAACCAATACAGAAATCCAATAAATTTTTCATTAAAATGTTCACTGTATTTTTTGTTCGGGTCAAACCGGCTTCGACCATCGCAAATCCAGCCTGCATAAAAAAGACAAGAAAAGCCGCCATCAACGTCCAGACATAATCTGCATGAGTTTGAACTTCAGCTATCTTTTTTGCAGTGCTTTCCACCGTTGGCTCTGAACTTTGCGCCATCAACAATACGGGCAAGAAAAAGAGAAACAAGATTATTTTCTTGGAGTTTTTCATAACCCCTCCTTGTTTTGTTTTGAGTAAAATGAGTTTAGTGAATTTATTTATTTAGTTAAATAGATTAATTCTTATTATTAATTAATGTTATTTATGCAATTTACCTAACTTTCTAATTTCTGCTTGCAAATATAATCATACCTTAATAAAAGTCAAGCACAATTTCTTATTTTTTAATACAATTTATATTTATTGCCTTATTTATTAAGGTTTGCTATAAATCTATACGTAATTGTTAACATATAATAATTCATTCTTAGCTTCTTCTGTTTAAGCCGTAAAATTTGTCAGTACATTTTTTTGCTTAGAAATTCATCCCTATTTTTCCAAATAAATTTTAAATGATATCGTTCGCTGCAAACTCTATCACTTAATCAAACTGGAATGTTAAAATTGTGTATGTAGCTGCAATTCATACAAACATTTCATTAACGTATCCAACCAGGAAACTACTTGATACGTTATTAATTCAACTCGGTAGGAATCTGTTGGAGAGGTCAAAAACTTAACAGTTTCATGGTACGTACAAAAATAAAATTTCAGTTACTCTTCACCTGGTCAAATTTTGTGGAAGTTTAATAGATATTGAAATGACTAATCAGATTAATCAGGCGTTATACTAAAAAATATGACGGGATAATAGGTAACGAATCTATCGTCTAATAACCTCTACCTGAAAATACACCATGAGCACGTGTAACCTTGATATCCCTGAATTCCGGGGCTTTCATTCTCAGCTCGAAGCGAAATCCACGGTAGGTTCCTAACGGATTCCAGATTAGATTAAATTCCCAGCAATGCAAATCTCTATAAATTGAAATTTGAGGTGCGGTGAACTGTTTGCGGTCAAAATCATAACTGCCTCTGACGATAAATCGCCACTTTTCTGTCAAACTGAAAGATAAGTTGACACTTAAATTAGAATATTTATTTACGACCGAAGGTGTCGTCTTACTAAGATTATAATTATAACCTAAACTGAGTTCCCAGGGTATTGTGTAAACTGATTTTTTTAGTTGTGCCTCACTAAGGCTATCGCTATCTGTCCCTTCATTTTTTTTATCATAAAATTTATCTGAGCTTAAATTTGTTGTTATAGAAAATGAAAAATTCGTCAAACGGAAAAGCCCCTTTCCAGCAGAAAGGAGAAATCTGTTAACTTTTGTGTTGCCTTCATAGTCATAAAAAGTATAAGCCGACGAGCCGTTGAAACTAAGATATTGTCCAATTTGCGTTCGATATGAAAGTCGTAAATCCGATAATTTATATTCTTCAGAGGCGAAATTATAGCCAACAGAAGCATCGATATTCAACAACTGAATTTTATTGTCAGTTGATTCTGAAGTATCCGATGGATCTTTTTGCATCTTCATTTCGAAGACATTGCCAATCGAAAGATTAATCGATTGCCTTTTACCCGAACCCGAACCGCCGTAAACTTCATTACTGAATTTATCGTATTTAATTATGTTTCCATTTGAATCTGTATAATAATCGTAATAGCCCCATGTATCGTCCGAAAAGTCGGGCTGATAAGTGTAGGATATCGATGGTCGAAGCGTATGTCTAAAAGCTTCGATTCCGAGTATATTCGGTTGAATTATACCATATAATTTTGTTGATGCCGTTAGACTCATATCGAACGTTCTCACAAAATTGTATTCGTTAATATCTTTCGTAATAAGCGTATCTATTTCATATTCTGTGTTTGTAGCAGGGTCGTATTTCTTGATTTTTACATTTTCAATCTTGATTCTTTTGTTATACCATTTTTCATTGTAATTGATTGATGGTGATATATTGAAATATCCAATTTTGGGAGAAGCATTAATTTGAAGTCTATGTTGAACCCCTGCTCTTTTATCTGTTTTGTCGTTCACTTTGCTCCTTTTATTCAGTAGGCTAGCATTATACGACACTCCGACTTGTTCGTACCACTTTTGGGTTCTCGGGTCTGAACTTTCACCTTTGAATGGATAGAATAAATTTTTTGAAAATGTTATAGAAGGAAGCGACTCGTAGATATCGCCGGACTGTAATTTTTGTGTACGGTTATAATTTATCGAGAGACTTGCGCCCGATTCATCCCAGCGTTTTGTAAATGTTGCATTTGAAATTAAGTTCTGTGATAATATGTCGTTATAGTTTATGCTGTTATTTTGTAAATAAGATGAAGAAGAAAATTGTAAATTGGCGTTCAGTTGAGTAGTTGGATTAATATTCTGGCTGTGAGTCCACGATAATCTCCAGTCGTCAACTTCGCTTCTCTTCGAAAGAGGGTCGGTCGATTCACCAATACTTATTTTCGAATAATCGGCATTAAATGAACCGTCAAAGGAATATCTTTTTGAATATCGAAAACGGCTATGAAGTCCATACCCGCCTTTCGTATAATAATCGCCTGTTAAAGATAAATCCATATAATCGCTCATTGCCCAGAAGTAACCGAAATTATTAAAATATTGACCGCGTCTAACGTCCTGTCCGTAGGTCGGTACAATCAATCCCGATTTTCTTCCCGCTTCAGAAGGGAAAATACCAAAAGGCAGAGGCAATGGGAAAGGCACTCCTGCAATATTCATAAAAATCCAGCGCGCAATAATCCTCTCTTTTTGTATTACTTTCATTTGACTGGCTGTGAAGTAGGTATGCGGAGTGTCGAGTTCACACGTGGTAAACATACCATGCTCAATAAAATAGATATTCTTCTCGACCTTCTTGACTTTTTCGCCTTCGTATCGAGAGTCACTTTCTCTGTTTTTTGCCATTGAAATAAAACCGCGCTGAGTTTTAAAGTTATACTTCAAAGAAGACCCTTCGTATACTTCGAGTCCTTCTTTGAGGATGGGTGTATCTTTCCAGCTTTGAATTGTAGTATCTGATGTATCTTTAATACCGAAAGCTTCGAGGTCATTAGTATTGTAATCGAGATTTATCAAAGCGCTTTGTAGTTCGATATCTTTATATCTAAGGTCGGCTTTTCCGTAAAGAAACATTTTTTTCGAAGAAATATTGAAAATAAGTGAATCCGTTGCTGAAGCATAAACCACGTCGTCAATTTCATTACCTGCATTTTGGGGAATAGTATCTCTGGGTGTTTCCGTTTGAGCATGCAGTGTTGAAAGAAATAATAGTATAGTTAGAAGAAAATATTTCATTTCGTTCTTCAAGTAAGTATCACAGATTATTAAATCTTGCTCTTTTAATCGATTCTTCAATTTTATTAATAATTTGTTCAGCCACACGCAATGCTTTTAGTCCATCGTAACCTGTAACAGGTGGAACGGTATCGTTCAGTACAGATTCTGCAAACAATTGAAGTTCATACTGCAATGGATTAATATTCACACTTTCAGGGCGTTCAATAATAACAGTTCTTTTTTTATCTTCAATTCCAATTTGACCTATTGGAATAGCTCCCGGTTCAGGAATAATTCCCTGAGGCATTAATCGTATAATTTCCGTTGAGCCTTCTATGAAATCTACCGAAAAATAAGTATCCTGCTGAAACATGCGCATCTTACGCATTCTTTTTTGAGAAATTCGGCTTGCTGTAACATTTGCAACAGCGAAGTTCTCAAATTCAATTCTGGCATTGGCAATATCGATATTATTCGATACGACAGAAATACCGCTAGCACGTATTTCTTTAATTTCGCTTTTGATTAAACTCAGTATTATGTCGATATCATGAATCATCAGATCGAGGATAACTGCAACGTCGGTACCTCGAGGATTGAATTGAGCCAAACGATCAGACTGAATGAACATCGGATTTAATTCGTATTTTTCGAGTGATACAAGTGCGGGATTAAAACGTTCGATATGCCCGACCTGAAACTTGAGTTTCTTTTCGTCGGCAATTGCCACTAATTCTTCTGCTTCCGAAATACGCGCCGTTATTGGTTTTTCCACGAAAACGTGTTTGCCATAGCCGAAAGCTTTCTTTACCAGTTCATAATGTGCACTTGTTGTTGCTACAATTACGACCGCTTCCGATTCGTTTATTAATTCATCCATATCCTGGTATTGTTTTACACCGAACTCTTCCGATACATTTTTCGATTTTTCGAAGTCTTTGTCGTAGACACCACACAATTCAACGTTATCGAGTTCTTTCAGTAATTTAACGTGAATTCTTCCGAGATGTCCCGTACCAATTACACCTATTTTTAGTTTATTCATAATTCACCGAGATTATTTTATTATAACCAATTATTTTGTGATATGCCCCGTAATCCGGGCTTTTATAATAAATGAAAATATGATATTCATTTACCGTTTCCCAAAAATTTCCTTCGAGAGAATACCAGTCGGGTTGTGTAATATCGTAGGCAGTTACATATTGATAATCGTAAATCCCGCGTTTAAGTTCTACTGTTAAAAAGAGTAACCCGTTATCGTCGTACATTTCGTACTCAGGTAGAATACGCCAGTTGTTAAAAGCACCCGTAAGATAAACAGGAGCTTTTATCTCTTCGTGTGGTCGAATTCTAAAGGTAACATCAAGATATTCTGCGTAATCGCTTTTGTAATTTGTAAGAATCGATCCCCCATTTAAATCTTCTTTTCTTTTATGAAAGAAATCGGAAGTCTCAATTCCTTCGTACTGTGCATAGACTTCTTTCCTGTTATAAATATCATAATTCCTCAAATCCGTTTGACGGTACTCATTACCGGGACGAATATTCCTTGCTACATATTTAAATTCGTTATTGCCATTCCATTCAAAAAAACACTCGTCATTTACATGTGACGGATCGATTATAATGGGATAGTCGATTTTCCTATTCTCAATTATTTCGACTCCCAGTATTTCCGATGCATAAAGTGTGTCAGGAATTGTGAATTCAGTATTAATCGATATAGTTCTGGCAAGTGATGGAATATCAGGTTCATCACCTTGAAAGCGTTCTTTGTGTAAAATTGTTTTCGGTTTTATCTCTGAATAGACCACATAAAAATTTCCTTCTGCATAAATAAACGATGGATCGTGTGAATCCGTAATATAGAACTTCCATTTACCGGAAAAAGGGAATGTGACATTTTTATTCGGGAAAATTCCGTAGTAATGATATTGTGCTCCTTCAATGTGAAGCGGAAGTCTTTGAAAATTTAGATAATATTCCGTGTTATATCTTTGATTTAATAAGAAGACATTTTCATAAGGTTTCCAATCTTTGTCGCAGAAGCGGAAAACAATATTCAAACTGGGAACTTCCTTGGCATTAATGTCGAATTCGATTGTAATAGTCTGAATCGGTCTGGCGTATGCATCGATTAAAGGAAAAGAAGTTTCGTCCCCGGTAGAATAAACTTTCAAGCTTTTAATCTCGAAATCGGCAGCGTCAATTACTCTATAAAACAGGAGTAAAAATATCAGAAAATTTCTACGCATTTTATCGAGCTAAATGGTACGAATATATTGAATGTTTTATCTTCTCTTTTGGCCTCGAGTAAAAGTCCATCGTCAAAGGCACCGACTAATTTTCCGGTCTTAAATACTATTTCGTAAAATGCCGGATGTTCAGAATCTTCCTTGCCGTAGACTACACCGTAGTTTTCATTCATTGTAATGTTGAGAATTTTGCCTGTAAAGTCAGACCAGTTGAGTTTCATATTAATTATTCCCAAATATTTTTTACACGAAGTTAAAACTATATAAAAAAGCAAACTTTTACAATTAAATGGCAACTAACTGGATTCAATAAATCTTTAGAATTGAGAAATGCGTTATGAGATAATAACATGTTTTTGGTCTTTGAATAAAAAATCCCGCCGATGGCGGGATCCTTAATAAAGGGTGAATATTCCTCCCGTTAAAATCAAGATTACCTCTCTTTTACGATGATATCTCCTCCCGAAGTTGTAGCATACAATTTATTGCCTCCTTTATTAAAACGTGCTTCATATTTATCTCTTTTAACTGAAATTACTTTAGCATTCGGATAGTCACAGTCAATATTACCGCCCCAACTTTCCAGGAGGACATCGGCATCGATGTTTAAAGGTAAATTAATAATTATATCGCCACCAGATGTGGAAGCATTAATACCTTTGAATTCTCCGGTAAGGTCGACCATAATATCTCCGCCTGAAGTTTCTGCATTGAGGTAACCATCATGCGAGTTAATTCTAATATCGCCTCCTGAAGTTGAAACTTCCAAATTACCATCAACCGATTTAACTGTTATATCGCCGCCGGAAGTTGAAGCGGAAACATTGCCATGATTTTTATCGATAACTATATCGCCACCGGAGGTTTCTGCCAGAAGCTTCCCTTTCGTATTAACAATTTTAATATCTCCGCCGGAAGTTTCGAGTCTTTTATCTCCATTTACCGAATAGATTTCAATATCACCACCCGAAGTTTCAATTTCTACTTTGAAATCTGAAGGGGTCTTTACATCGACAAGCGTGCCTCCCATACTATTGAACCAATCGAAAAATCCATTCCGTTTTTTCTTAACTATCACTTTTATTCCATCTTCAGTCTTTTCAAAATCCACTTTTACCTTTGAAGCAGCTTTTTTACTCCCTTTTACCGTTACTTCAACTCGACTTTGGTCCCACGAGGAGACTTTTACATCGCTGCCGGAAGCTTCAACGTAAAGAAGTTCGCCGGCTGAAACATCGAAAGTTTTCTCGGCTATTATATTTTGCGCCTTCAAGTAACTGAACGATAAGAACAACAGACTTAAAATTGCTAATGTTTTTGTCATCTGTCTCATTTTGTCATCTCCAGCTTATTTTATATTTTTTGAAAGTATTTTTAATTCACACTGTTTTAGACTTGTTAAGGATGTAAAAGTTATACTATGGCGGTAAAATTTTTTATTGTGTTTATTGGAGCCGGTTTTGGAGGAAGTCTTCGTTATTACGTATCGGCGATTTTTTACAAAATATTTCCAGTTTTATTTCCGGTTGGAACGCTGGCAGTTAATTTTCTGGGGAGCTTTATTCTTGGATTATTAATTTATGGATTAGACGAACGCGAATTGTTGTCGTCAAATATGAAGTTATTACTCGGCGTGGGATTTTGCGGAGGATTTACAACTTTTTCTACCTTCTCGCTTGAAACTTTGAATCTATTGAAAGAATCGCAATTTCTTTTAGCCGGATTAAATATATTCCTGAATGTATCGATATCACTCATCGGAGTATATACAGCATACATTATAACGAGGTAAAAGATGCGAATTTCAGGCGAAGCAAAACTTCTCAGAATTTTCGTTGGTGAATCCGACAAAAGCGGTACAATTACAGTTTATGAAAAGATAGTTCTCGAAGCACGTAAGTCGAATTTAGCTGGTGCCACTGTTTATAAAGGAATAATGGGATTCGGAGGTTCCAGTAGAATTCACACGGCTAAGTTTCTACGCCTCTCTGAAGACCTTCCACTTGTTATCGAAATAGTGGACGAAGCCGAAAAAATCGAAAATTTTATTCCAATAGTCGAAAAAATTTTCGAGGAATCAAATTCAGGTGGTTTGATTACATTAGAACGAGCTGAAATAATCAAGTACACAGCAAACAAATGAAAATTATTCGGAATTCATTCTTCTTTTTGTTCCTATCTGTCCATATACTTTTTTCTCAAAATGCTAATCCGTATAATCTCGACCAGTTCGCAAAAGAAACCACCGACTTTATTAAGGTTCCTTTTAATGCCAACAAGAACGACTTTCTTATTCTCGGAATTATAAGTGCGGGCACTTACCTATCAATGCAAATTGACCAACCGGTAAGAGATGTCGTGTTAAAAAATCAAAAATACCATTCTTCTCTACCAATGAAATTCGGGAAAATGTGGGGTGAACTTTATATGGCTCCAGCTATTGCACTTTTGACCGGTTTGTACGGCAATTTATCGGGCAATAAAACGTATTCGAAAATCGGTTTTGAAATCGCTCAAACAATTCTCTATTCAGGAATGATTACAGGATTTATTAAAATTGCAGCCGGGCGCGCAAGACCTTTTACTGACAAAGGTTCATCATTCTATAAACCATTTACTTTTTTTAATGACGATTACCATTCACTGCCTTCGGGGCATGCTACTCTTGCATTTGGACTTTCTACCGTCCTTTCAAATAATACAGAATCGGACTACTTAAAAATTCTTTTTTATCTCCCTGCAATATTAACCACAATATCGCGAGTTTATCACGACAATCACTGGACTTCTGACGTTCTGCTCGGTGCTGCTGTTGGATATTTCACCGCCCGCTGGATTTATAATAAACACCACAATTACAATTCGAACACAAAAATTGGTTTAATGCAAGACGAGCAATTCAACTGGATTTATATAAAAATTAATTTTTAATTCTTGGGGGAGAAAAATAATGAAGAAGCTTCAGTTAATAATAATTTTATTATTAATTACCTTCACTTCGAATGCACAGGTTCGACTTCCCAAATTGATTGGCGACGGTATGGTTTTGCAGCGCAATACGCCGCTTAAAATATGGGGCTGGGCTTCGAAAGGCGAAAAAGTCAAAATAAAATTTGTCGATACGGTATTTACAACTACTACCTCAAATAAAGGTGAATGGCAGATTATCATTCCACCGAAGAGTGCAGGCGGACCCTATAAAATGGAAATCACAGCTTCAAATAAAATCATTATTGATAACATCTTAATCGGTGATGTATGGGTCTGTTCTGGACAGTCGAATATGGAATTGCCGATGAGCAGAGTTGAACCGCTTTATAAAGATGTAATTGCAAATTCAAACAACAAATTTATTCGTCAATTTTATGTGCCGCGCAATTATTGCTTTACAGAAAGAAAGGAAGATTTCTCAGATGGTAAATGGATCTCTACAAATCCCCGTACCGTTTTGAATTTTACCGCTGTCGGTTATTTCTTTGCAAGGTACTTGTATGAAAAATACAATGTACCAATTGGACTGATAAATGCGAGTCTGGGAGGATCGCCTGCCGAAGCATGGATGAGCGAAGAGGCTTTGAAAGAATTTCCCCAACATTATGAAGAACTACAAAAATTCAAAGATTCCAGCCTAATTGAAAAAATCAGAATAAACGATAGCATTAGAATTAATAATTGGTATACGACGCTAAGAAGGAATGATGCAGGGTATAGTAACCCCAATATGCCCTGGTATTCGGTTGATATGAATATATCTGACTGGGATTCGATTTTGATCCCAGGCTACTGGACAGGCACTCCCCTTGAAGGGAAAAACGGAGTTGTTTGGTTTAGAAAAGAAATCGAATTACCGGATACGTTTGATAAAAGTTCAGCTCTTCTTTTATTAGGCAGAATAGTCGATGCTGATTCAGTTTTTATTAACGGTAAATTTGTTGGCACAGTCAGTTATCAATATCCTCCGAGACGCTACCAGATTCCCGAAGGAATTCTTAAAACAGGGAAAAATCTAATTACTGTTAGAGTAATCAGCAATATCGGTTCAGGAGGGTTTGTTCCCGATAAGCCATACGAGCTTGTATTAAGCGATACAACAATTGACTTGAAAGGTTATTGGAAATACAAAGTTGGGGCAGTAATGCCACCTCTTGAAAGTCAGACTTTCATTATGTGGAAGCCAGGTGGTCTTTTCAATGCAATGTTAGCTCCTCTACTAAATTATAGAATTAAAGGAGTTATATGGTATCAGGGAGAATCGAATGCTGAGAGACCATTCGAATACAGGCGGCTTTTCCCCGCTCTAATACGGGACTGGCGAAACAACTGGAACATCGGGAGTTTTCCTTTTTTATTTGTTCAACTTGCAAATTTTATGGAACACGATTCAGTGCCATCAAACAGTAATTGGGCTTTACTGCGCGAAGCTCAAGCAAAAGCTCTCGAACTTCCAAATACTGGAATGGCTGTAACTATTGACATCGGTGAATGGAACGATATTCATCCACTCAATAAAAAAGATGTTGGCAAAAGATTGGCATTAGCAGCAATGAAAATTGCATACGGCGAGGACATAACATATTCCGGCCCGATCTATAAATCGATGGAAATCGACAGCAATAAAATAATCATTAGCTTTTCGCATACGGGCAGTGGACTCGTTTGTAAGGGAGATGAATTAAAACATTTTGCTATTGCTGGCACCGATAAAAAATTCGTATGGGCAAAAGCGGCAATCAAAGGTGATAAGGTAATTGTATGGAGTGATGAGATAAAAAATCCTGTTGCAGTTCGTTATGCCTGGGCTGATAATCCCGAAGGAGCAAACCTTTACAATAGTGAAGGTCTTCCTGCCTGCCCCTTTAGAACAGATGAATGGTAGTTAAACTTTGAAATTCTATTCGAAAGATTAATTGTGGGTAGTCAAAAGAATCAGTAAAAAAGAAAGGCTGCCACGAAATGGCAGCCTTTTAATCATCAATAATTTTTTAACTCATGCGATAGTTTTGTGATTGCTTCTTTTGCGTCGCCGAAATACATCAATGTATTAGGATAGAAAAAGAGTTCATTTTCGATTCCAGCATAACCTACATTCAGCGAGCGTTTATTAATTACAACTGTTTTGGCATAATCGACATTGAGAATTGGCATACCGTAAATTGGACTGTTTTTATCGTGGCGTGCAGCTGGATTTACGACGTCATTGGCTCCAATTATAAGTGCAATATCGGTATTTGGGAAATCGTCGTTAATTTCTTCCATTGCAAGCATTTTGTCGTATGGAATATTTGCTTCTGCAAGCAGTACATTCATGTGTCCGGGCATTCTACCTGCAACTGGATGAATTGCAAATCTTACTTTTTTACCTTTCGATTCAAGTAAATTATACAGGTCTCTTACAGCATGTTGAGCTTGTGCCACTGCCATTCCATAGCCTGGTACAATTATGATCGATTCGGCAGCGTCGAAAATCATAGCAAGTTCTTCAGCATCGACTGATTTAACCTGACCTTTAGGCGATACGCTTGTAGTAGCTGTTCCAGTGGCACCAGCAGATTCCCAACCGCCAAGTACAACATTCATCAAAGATCGGTTCATCCCCTTGCACATTATGTTTGTTAGAATAATTCCTGAAGCTCCTACCAGAGCGCCTGCAATAATCAGTTCGTTGTTTTGCAATACGAAACCAGTGGCAGAGGCTGCTAATCCTGAATATGAATTCAACAATGAAATTGCAACTGGCATATCAGCGCCTCCAATTGGTAGCACAAGCAGTACACCGAGCAATAGTGACACAAAACCAATTCCAAGTACAAGCCATTCCAGTTCAGGTACCATTACAAAATAAACTCCACCTAAAATAACCAGCAACAAAAGGAGGGCATTTAAAGGATGCTGCAGCGGGTATCTAACTACTTTTCCTGTTACTATGCCCTGAAGTTTGCCAAAAGCAATTAACGATCCAGTAAACGTAACGCCACCAATTAAGATACTGAGTACAAGTGTAATATTTGTTTGAATATTGTGAGTATACATTTCAAAATTGACCACCTTATAGTATTCCGAAAATGCAACAAGCATAGAAGCACCGCCTCCGAAACCATTCAACAATCCAACCATTTGTGGCATTCCTGTCATTGGCACTTTGATTGCCATAACAGAACCGATAAATGCGCCGATTACAAATCCGATGATTATCCACTCATATGTCAGAACGTGCTGATCGAGTAGAGTAACTACTATTGCAATAAACATACCCAGCGCCGAAAGAAAGTTCCCTTTCCTTGCAGTCTTGGGTGAACTCAGATATTTAATTCCCCAAATGAATAGTACTGACGATATTAAATAAGCAATCTCTATAATGATTCTCATTTTTCAGCTCACTTTTTTTTGAACATTTTTAACATTCTGTCGGTTACCAGAAAGCCCCCAACAACATTGATGGTTGCAAATATCATTGCCACCAAACCCAGTATTGTGCTGACTGTAAATTCTTCAAGTCCAGCACTTAAAATTGCGCCGACTATCGTAATTCCTGAAATTGCATTTGAACCGGACATCAACGGCGTATGAAGCGTAGGTGGCACTTTTGTTATCAACTCGAAACCGACAAATATTGCTAATACAAAAACATATATCAGCATTATTAATCCTAAACTTTCCATTATATTAACCTCTTATTTAATTATTGAATTAATGCTTTGGTTCTTTCGTGCACAATCTGTCCATCTTTAACTATAGTTGCTCCCCCAATTATTTCATCCTCCAGATTATGATTAAACTGACCATCTTTGCTTGTATATTCGATTAGATTAAGCAGATTCTTGGCATACATTTCACTGGCATGATATGGCACCAGACTTGGTAAATTCGATTCTCCTATAATTGTGACGTCATACTTAACAACTGTTTTCCCCTTTTCGCTTATTTCGCAATTGCCTCCGAATTCAACTGCCATATCGAGGACTACGGAACCCGGTCGCATCTTTTTTATCATTTCTTCTGTGACTAAGATTGGCGCTTTTTTACCAGGGATAAGTGCAGTTGTAATTACGATATCCGCTTCAGTTATATGTTTGAATATCAGTTCCTTTTGCTTTCTGAGAAATTCTTCCGATTGTTCTTTTGCGTATCCACCTGAATCCTGCATCGACTCGTCGGTAGGTACTTCAATAAATTTGCCGCCAAGGCTCTGAACTTCTTCCTTAACCTGAGGTCTGACGTCGGAAACTTCGACAACAGCGCCGAGACGTTTTGCAGTACCGAGAGCCGAAAGTCCCGCAACACCCGCTCCCATTATCACAACTTTTGCAGGTGATATAGTACCTGCGGCGGTCATCATCATTGGAAATATTTTATGCAAGTAATTAGCCGCAAGTATAACACTTTTATAACCCGCAATATTTGCCTGCGAACTGAGTGCATCCATTCGCTGCGCAAGTGTCGTTCTTGGAATTGCATCCATTGAGATTACGTTAATTCCAAGTTCTGCAGCTTTTTTTGCGACTTCGGGAAAATGAAGCGAATAAAAGAACGAAATTAAAAGAGTCCCCTTCTTCATTAATTCAAGCTCGTGTTTTCCCTTTTCGGGATGTTCAATCGGACGTTGGACTTTCAATACTATTTCTGCCTGAGAATAGAGTGAATCAATGTTGTTGACTATCTCGGCGCCGGATTCTTTGTACTTTTCGTCCGGAAAGCCAGCTTTCATCCCTGCGCCTGTCTCGACTATTACTTTGTATCCTTTTTTAATGAGTCGGGAGGCTACATCGGGAACTATCGCCACTCTGTTCTCGCCCGCCATTATCTCTTTTGGAACAGCAATAACCACTTTATATCTCCTGTTTATTTTTATTAGCATTTCTAATTTAATAATTACTCAATAGAAGACAAACCAAAATCAAAGCTTGAGCAAAATTTAATAAGATAGAAGAATTTGATATCCTCTTTCTTGACAATCATACATTCAAGTATTATTTTGCTCACAAACTTTTTGAAGACTAATGCTTACTGAATTCGGAAAAATTCTAATATTCATAATATTTGCTGCAATCTTTGTAATAGTTACACTGTTTGTAGCAAAAATTGTTAGGCCAAATCGACCAACTTTTGAAAAACTAAAAATCTACGAATGCGGTGAAAACCCGGAAGGCTCGCCTTGGGTCAAATTTAACATCCGCTTTTACGTTGTTGCTCTTATCTTTCTAATTTTTGACGTCGAAGTGGTTTTGCTTTTTCCATGGGCGCTGGCTTATAAGGAAATGGGATTTTACGGTTATTTAATTGGAATAATATTTTTATTATTACTTGTTTTAGGAATGGCTTACGAATGGCAAAAAGGCGACCTCGAATGGGCTCGTCCCAAACCCAAACCGCCTAAACTCAACGAAATCCTGAAAAACAAGACTAATTAATCATGGGAATATTAGATAAAGAATTTTCTGACGGCAATATTGTTATTACAAAAGTAGAAGATTTATTCAATTGGGCACGTCTCTCTTCCATATGGCAATTAGGATTTGGTCTGGCGTGTTGTGCAATTGAAATGATGGCAACTTCGGCATCACACTACGATTTTGATAGATTCGGTGTAATTCCCAGAAATACTCCTCGCCAGGCTGACGCAATTATTATATCAGGTACAGTAACACTCAAAATGGCTACACGAATCAAGCGCCTTTATGAACAAATGCCCGAACCAAAATATATCATTTCAATGGGAAGCTGCGCAAATTGTGGCGGACCATACTGGGACCATGGTTATCACGTTTTGAAAGGAGTCGACCGCGTTATTCCAGTAGACGTATATGTGCCAGGTTGTCCTCCACGGCCGGAAGCTTTGTTGGAAGGACTTCTCAAACTACAAGAAAAAATCAGACACGAATCATTAACTAAAAAGAAAGCATGAAAACCCCCGAAGAAATATTTTACATACTAAAGAATAATTTCAATGACGATATCATCGGTATCGAAAAAGATAAACCAACAGAACCGATTATTTCAGTTAATCCTTCTTCGATAAATAAAGTTTGTCTTTTTCTTAGAGACAATGAGGAATTGAAATTCGATAGTTTGATGAATCTCTCCGGAGTAGACGACGCCAACGGTGAAAAGGTTAAAGATAACGACGGCAGCGAAATTATTAAAGGTGGAACTCTAAGTGTTTATTACCATCTTTATTCAATTGAATACAAACATAAAGTCACTCTTAAAATTTCAACACCACGGGAGGATCCCCGGGTCGAATCAGTTGAATCCGTCTGGAAAAGTGCAAATTGGCATGAACGGGAAGCTTACGATATGTTTGGGATAATCTTCAATAATCATCCTGATCTACGAAGAATTCTTATGCCGTATGACTGGGATGCAGGTTATCCTCTCAGAAAAGACTATAAAAATCCTGAATTTTATCAAGGAATGAAAGTTCCTTATTAACAATAAACTTACTTATTATGGCACTGAAAACTGAAACTATGATATTAAATATGGGTCCACAGCACCCTTCTACACATGGTGTGCTTCGACTCGAACTTGAACTCGAAGGCGAATTAATCGTTGACGTTAAACCACACATTGGTTACCTGCATCGATGTTTCGAAAAACACGCCGAAGCAATGACATATCCCCAGGTTATTCCTTATACCGACCGTATGGATTATCTCGCATCGATGTACAATAATTTCGGATATGTTCTCGCAGTCGAAAAATTACTCGGAATCGAAGTTCCTGAACGTGTCGAATATATTCGTGTTATAATGGGCGAGCTCCAGAGAATTGCTTCGCACCTGGTTGCAATTGGAACTTATGGACTCGACATTGGCGCATTTACACCGTTCCTTTATTGCTTCCGTGACCGTGAAAAAATTCTCAACCTTTTTGAAATTACATGCGGCGCACGTCTCCTCTATAATTATATGTGGGTCGGAGGACTTTCCCACGATATTCATCCCGATTTCGTACGACTTACAAAAGACTTTATAAAAGAATTCAGACCTACAATCAAAGAACTCAACGATTTACTCTCTTACAATAAAATTTTCATCGAAAGGACAGCAAACATTGGCGTTTTACCTCTCGACACGGCAATTAATTACGGCGTAACGGGTCCAAGTTTAAGAGGAAGTGGACTTGCCTTCGATTTACGAAAAGAAGAACCATATTCAATTTACGACCGCTTCGATTTCGAGATTCCTGTCGGTAAGGGTCTTATGGGAACAGTTGGTGACTGCTGGGATAGATACTATGTTCGCGTACTTGAAATGGAACAGAGTCTCCGGATAATCGAACAGGCAATCGACAAAATTCCAGATGGTGATGTTCATTCTGCGATTCCACGTAGAATTAAACCTCCAGTTGGCACTGTTTATCAAAGAGTTGAAAATCCGAGAGGCGAACTCGGTTACTTTATAATTAGCGACGGTTCCACAAATCCGTTCAGAGTTAAAGTTAGGGCACCTTCATTCGTCAATCTTGAAGTGCTCGGCGAACTTTGCAAAGGTCATCTGGTAGCAGATGTAGTTGCAATTTTAGGTAGTATCGATATAGTATTAGGCGAGGTGGACAGATAATGTACCAGGCACTTTACAATTTAACAGGCAATACGATTATCTCGACATTAATTGTTGCATTAGTACCCTTAACGATCATTTTACTCTATGCGTTATTTGCCATCTGGCTTGAACGAAAAGTATCGGCTCATATGCAGGACAGGCTTGGACCAATGCGCACAGGCTGGCATGGCTGGCTTCAAACTATTGCCGATATGATTAAGATGATTCAAAAAGAAGATACAATTGCAGCAGATGCCGACAAAAAATTATTTAACATAGCACCCGTACTTGTATTTTCCGGTTCGTTCGCCGCTTTTGCAGCTATCCCATTTTCGAGCGCTATTATTGGAAGTGAAATTGAAGTTGGACTTTTTTACATAATTGCAATTTCTTCGTTAGTGGTTGCCGGAATCTTAATGGCAGGCTGGTCTTCAAACAATAAATATTCACTGCTGGGTGCTATGCGTTCAGCAGCTCAGATTGTTAGTTATGAAATCCCAACGGCTTTAGTTGTTCTGACTATGGTAATGTATACTGGCACACTAAGCCTCGATAAAATAAGTCAACAACAGACGGCATATTTCTGGAATTGGAATCTTTTCGGCGGGCCAGAATTCGAAATCTCAAAATTCATATTAATTCCCTTCATGTTTGCAGGTTTTATAATAATATTCATCAGTACACTTGCCGAAGTGAATCGTACCCCATTTGACATTCCAGAAGCAGAGTCAGAGCTCGTTGCAGGTTATTTTACTGAATATTCGGGTATGAAGTGGGGTATGTTTATGTTAGCAGAATACGCAAATATGTTTGCCGTATCAGCTGTAGTATCAATTTTATTTCTGGGAGGATATCAATCGCCGTTCGGATATCTTGGCAATACGATCGGAATTGAATGGCTTGTTCCGATCGAACAATTGTTCTGGTTCATTTCGAAGACTTTATTCTTCGTTTTTGTACAGATGTGGTTAAGATGGACGCTGCCACGTTTACGAGTTGATCAACTAATGACTGTATGCTGGAAATATCTTATACCGTATGCAGTAGCTAACTTAATCATTGTTGGAATAATCACATTACTATAAACAAAGCGATCAAGTAATGAAAGAATATTTGAAAAATACATGGCAGGCTCTTTATACCGTGATAGTGGGTATGAAAATTACATTAAAACATCTTTTCACGCCTGCTGTTACAATACAGTATCCCGATGTAAAAGTTGCACTCCCCGAACGTGTTAGGAACAGACTCTATGTAAATATCGACGATTGTATCGGCTGCGACCAGTGTTCAAGAGCTTGTCCTGTAAGTTGTATTACAATTGAAACTGTAAAAGCCCTGCCTGGTGAAGATTTAGGAACTACATCCAACGGTAAGAAAAAAGCATTATGGGTTACAAAGTTTGATATCGACTTTGCAAAATGCTGCTATTGTCAACTGTGTGTATTCCCCTGTCCCACAGAATGTATTTACATGACCGACGTTTATGAATTTTCCGAATACGATAGACGCAATCTTGTTTATCATTTTTCAAATTTAACTGAAGAAGAAGCCGCCGAGAAAAAGGCAAATTTTGAAAAATTTCAGGCAGAAAAAGAAGCAGAAAAAGCTGCCACTGTTAAACAAAAAGAAGATAAAAATCTGAATTGATATGAATTATTTTGACATTATTTTTTATCTATTTGCAATTATTACCGTTGTTTCGGCTTTTATCGTCGTCACAACGCGGAATATTGTCTACTCGGCTTACAGCCTTTTGTTGACTTTATTCGGTATTTCGGGAATTTATGTATTGCTCGGAGCTGACTTCCTGGCTGTAGTACAAATTATGGTTTACGTTGGTGGAATTTTAATTTTGTTGCTTTTCGGCGTCATGCTTACCAATAAAATTACAAGTGTTGATATTCGAACCGGTACTATTCACCTTCTCCCTGCTGCCATTGGTAGCGGTATTCTGCTCGGGATATTATGGGCTGTTATGACGTGGACAGACTGGAAAACATACGACACTCAAATTCCGTCAACAACAATTTTCGGACTTGGCAAAATACTGATTACAAATTACGTTCTTATTTTCGAGCTGCTGGCTTTGCTTCTTCTTATTGCGCTTATTGGTGCAGCTTCAATTGCACGTAGAGAAGAAACCGAAGAGAATAACTAATTCTGGATAATTATATGCATGTAGGTTTAACACATTTTCTAATAGTTAGCGCAATCTTATTCACACTCGGAATTTACGGTATCGTTACGCGTAAAAACGCAGTAATGGTTCTCATGGGTATTGAACTGATTCTTAATGCTGCAAACATTAATTTCGTGGCATTTTCTCGGTACGGAAATTTTGGATTGAGTGGACAGGTAATTGCTCTTTTTATCATAATATTGGCTGCTGCCGAAGCAGCTATTGCCCTGGCAATTGTGCTTAATATTTATAAAACATTTTCTAATGTAAACGTAGACGAAATCGACAAATTAAAAGAATGATTATGACAGAATCTTTATTAGTAAACCTATCGGTGGTCGTACTCTTTTTACCGTTACTCGGTTTTGCAACTCTTATCTTTTTCGGTAAAAAGATTCCAAAACTATATCTTTTCGAAGTTGGAATTCTTTTCGTAGCCCTGATTCTATCGATCTTTATAATGTATGGTAAGTTAGCTTACTTTATAGATTCGGACATTATTTCTAAATTTAGATGGATCTCCTTCAGCGCCGCTCCCCTTTCGGGTTACGTAAATATTGAACTTGGAATCAAGCTGGACAATATTGCTGTAATAATGCTCGTCGTGGTAAACATTATCAGCTCGCTTGTTCATCTCTATTCAATTGAGTACATGCATGGTGATAAAAGATACACTCGATATTTTGCATACCTTGGCATCTTTACCTTCTCGATGCTCGGCATTGTATTGACAGACAATATTTTGATGATGTATATCTTCTGGGAACTGGTTGGTCTTTCGTCTTATTTGTTAATCGGATTCTGGTTCGAAAAGAAATCGGCTGCAGATGCTTCTAAAAAAGCATTCATTGTCAATCGCGTCGGCGATATTGGAATGTTCGTCGGAATATTGATACTCTTCTATAATTACAATACTTTCTCATTTGATTCGATATTTGAAAAAATTTCCGCCGGTATACTACCCTTTGGCAGCGAAGCCTGGCTAACTGCCGCAGGAATACTCGTATTTATGGGTGCTGTGGGGAAATCGGCACAATTCCCGCTGCATGTGTGGCTTCCTGATGCAATGGAGGGTCCAACGCCTGTCAGTGCTTTAATTCATGCGGCAACTATGGTTGCGGCAGGTGTTTATCTCGTCGCACGAATTTTTGTAATGTTAACTGCAGATGCGATGCTTGTCATTGCTGTTATCGGAGCAATTACCTCTTTTATTGCAGCAACTATTGCAATTACTCAAAATGACATTAAAAAAGTTCTGGCTTATTCCACTATTTCACAACTCGGTTATATGATAATGTCTCTCGGCGTCGGAGCATATGCATTTGCATTTTTCCATCTTGTTACACATGCGTTTTTCAAAGCCTGTTTGTTCCTTGGTTCAGGTTCTGTAATTCATGCAATGCACCACGAGCAGGATATTCGTTATATGGGCGGACTCAGAAAGAAAATGCCCATAACTTATATAACATTTCTCATTTCAACATTGGCTATTTCCGGCATACCGTTGACTTCTGGATTCTTAAGCAAAGATGGAATTCTTGCAGGTACACTTGTATTCGGCAAATTGACCGGTCACTGGTTAATACCATTATTTGGATTTACGGTTGCAGCACTAACTGCATTCTATATGTTCCGACTGGTAATTCTCACATTTCACGGTGAACCGAGAGACCAGCATAAATACGACCATGCACACGAATCACCTTTCGTAATGGCTGCACCACTGGCTATACTGGCAACACTATCGATCTTTATTTTTTATACTCCAAATCCAATAGCACCCGACGCCGGATGGTTCTTAGGAAATTGGGTAAAGACCCCTGAGCAAGTAACACCGCATACTACACGTTTTGATTTTATGATTCCTTCGGAAAACAATACTCACACACATTCTGAAATTATAAACTCCGAATTATATACTGAAACAATGCACTGGGCACATTACCCGGCAATGTTTATGTCCCTGTTACTTGGCGGATTGGGAATACTTATCGCATTTGTTTTCTATCAATGGCGCAAAGTGGATGTAGATAAATTAACAGAAAAGATAAAACCACTCTATCAATTTTCGCTCAACAAGTGGTATATTGACGAACTCTATAAAGCTACTTTTATCGGTCAAACTTTGAATTTTAGTAAAGCACTCGCATGGTTTGACAACAATGTTATTGATGGAATCGTTAACGGATCTGCATATATTACTCGTTTCGTTTCAAAATTAAGCGGCCTTTTCGACACTTATGTTATTGATGGTCTGGTCAATTTTTCCGCTTTCTTCAGCGGTTTCCTCGGTTTGACATTTAAGAAATTGCAAACAGGTAAAGTCCAGACTTACGTTGTTCTGGTTGTATTTTCAGTTATAATACTAATGTTTTTCTTTAAACCGTTTTAGATTACTGATTTATTAAAAATTAAAAAAACAGGTTATTAGATATGGTGGGATTTCCGATACTTTCATTTATTACTTTTCTCCCGATTGTCGGGATGATTATAATACTCTTTTTGCCGAAGGAAAAACAAAATTCGATACGGTATACAACTTTGGCAATAACCGCTCTGCAGGTAGTGCTGGCAATCATTCTTTTGAGCAATTATAATTATTCGGCAGCGGGAGTATTCGAAGAGAAATCTTTCCAATTCATAGAAAAATTCAGGTGGATTGAAATTACAGGTATTTCCTGGCTCGGAACTGTTAAGGTCGATTACTTCCTCGGTATTGACGGCATAAGTATGCCAATGGTACTTTTGACAGCAATAATTACTTTCATCGCAACAATTTCTTCCTGGAACATCGAAAAATCAGTCAAAGGATATTTTGCACTTTTCTTATTGCTCGACACTGGCATGATGGGCGTTTTTGTAGCTCTCGATTTCTTCCTGTTCTATATTTTCTGGGAATTAATGTTATTGCCGATGTATTTCTTGATTGGTATCTGGGGTGGTCCAAGAAAAGAATACGCAGCCATCAAGTTCTTTATCTACACTTTGTTTGGAAGCGTCTTTATGCTTCTGGTGATGATTGGACTCTACTTTAGTGCTACGGAAACACTGGTAGACGGTTCGAAAGTATTTACATTTAATTTACTGGCATTAATGAATCAGAGCAACTTTACTCCAGACGGTATCCTTTCACCTTTCAATCCTCATAATTTGAGATTCATAGCTTACCTGGCATTGTTTGTCGGTTTTGCAATCAAAATACCGATGTTCCCTTTCCACACGTGGTTACCCGATGCTCACGTAGAAGCTCCAACACCGATCTCAGTGATTCTTGCAGGTGTGCTATTAAAAATGGGAACATACGGAATTTTAAGAATAAGCTATCCCATATTCCCCGAAATTACAAGAAATTTAATCTGGTATATTGCACTTTTCGGAATGATAAATATAATTTATGGAGCGCTCGTTGCTCTGGCTCAAAAAGATTTCAAAAAATTAATTGCTTATTCTTCCATTTCACACATGGGTTATGTATTGCTTGGAATGGCTTCACTAAATTCAACTGGCATCAACGGAGCAATATTGCAAATGTTCAATCACGGAACAATTACAGCTATGCTCTTCTTGATAGTTGGAGTTGTATACGATAGAGCGCACACTCGCGGTATTTACGATTTTGGCGGTCTGGCAACACAAATGCCAGTTTACTCGGGATTTGTTACTGTAGCATTTTTTGCAGCTATTGGCTTGCCTGGTTTAAGCGGATTTATTTCTGAAGCCCTTGTATTCGTAGGTGCTTTCAGTGTCAATTTCATACGAGTACTTACAATTATTTCAACACTCGGAATTTTGCTCGGCGCAGGCTATATGCTCTGGACTTTACAGCGTATTTTCCTGGGACCTTTGAATGAAAAATGGTCATCATTGCCTGACCTGGATAAACGTGAGTATTTTATGTTCGTGCCTTTATCAATGATTATAATTTTCCTTGGCGTTTATCCTTCTGCCATGCTCGATATTATGAACGCCTCAGTAAATACTCTGGTTAATTTTATTCATTCTAACGTTTCGACCACATTAAGCGGGTTTTAAACATTGATGGAAATGACAAATTTATATCAATCGTTAAATTTAATTTTACCTGAACTGGTTCTCTCAGTTGTTTTAGTAATCCTTGTTACAGCTGACTTGATTTATCACAATAACAAAGCTCCTGTTAAATTCATTGCCATATCAGGAATTGTAGTTTCATTTTTCTTTTTATTATTCAATTTCGATACTTCAGGATTTGCTTTCACATTCAGCAATACTATACGCAATTTTGGTTTAGTTACAATCGATAGTTTTGGCCATTTTTTCAAACTGATCGTACTCACTTCATCTTTCTTAGTTGTTATATTTTCATTTTCGTCAATTGAATTGAAAGAAGCCGAAAATAGAATCGGAGAATATTATGCATTGATTTACGGAATGATTATCGGAATGTTCTTTATGATTTCTGCTTCCGATTTAATATTGATTTATTTATCGATGGAAATGTTGTCATTATCGTCTTATGTTCTCGCAGGATTTTTAAAAATTAGAGAAAGAAACAGCGAGGCTTCGCTTAAATATTTGATATACGGCGCAGTATCTTCAGGTTTAATGCTTTTTGGTATATCCATCCTCTATGGAATGACAGGAAGTACCAATCTTTACGTTATTAATTCTCTTATTCAGGGACCAAATATAAATCTCTTAACACTTTCATTTGCAATAATCCTGATTTTTGCAGGCATCGGATATAAAATATCTTCGGCTCCTTTCCACTTCTGGACACCCGACGTTTACGAAGGAGCGCCTGTTACAATAACTGCATTTCTCTCCGTAGCAAGTAAAGCAGCAGGATTTGCTTTATTGATACGGTTTATCAAAACTACATTCGTTTCTTTTACCGATGCCAGCGGCTCCTGGAATTTGATTAATGTTTTTGAATGGCAATCCGTGCTTATCGTTATTTCGATTTTAACAATGACACTGGGCAATTTTTCAGCTCTCTGGCAGGATAATATGAAAAGAATGCTGGCTTATTCAAGTATTGCGCATGCCGGTTATATGATGTTAGGCATACTCGTACTTTCAAATCAAGGTTTGCTTGCTGTGTTAATTTACTTTGCATTCTACCTGCTAATGAACCTCGGTGCATTTCTCGTAGTTATGCTAATTGCTAATAAAATTGGTACAGAAGATATTAATTCGTATAACGGATTGGGTTATACTTCTCCGTTTTTGAGTGTTTCGCTTGCAATCTTCTTAGTATCGTTAACTGGTATTCCCCCGACGGCTGGATTTATCGGTAAACTATATCTCTTTATTGCACTGGTCGATTCAAAGATGATTGCCGTTGCTGTTATAGCATTGCTAAACACTGTAGTTTCGCTTTATTATTATATCCGTGTATTAAAGCATATGTACCTGGTAAAACCCCCAATTGATACACCAGTTATTAAACCAAATATAATCGAAACCATTGTAGTGCTTGCACTTGCTGCACCCGTAATATTATTCGGAATTTACTTCCAGCCCGTAGTCGATTTTGCAAAAAACTGTCTTGTAATTCTTGGAATGTGACACACAACGATATGTTTATTCTTTAGCTGATATTATTCTGCTTATAAATAATCGATAATTTTATAAAACAATTATCAGTCTATTTTTTATAGGAAGCCCTACATTTAGTTCTAGTAAAGTTTAATACTGCTTTTCTCTTTTTTTATCTTCAATATTACCTGTAACATAAACTGTTATTATTTTACTAATACCAATCGATGGGTAAAAGTGTCTTTTTATTGTATTAATCTAAGCCTGTTAAGTTTTTCGACGACATCAGGGAAGCTATCATATCAATAAATTGCTTGTATTACGATCCATTATATGTTTTATATATTTTTGGTGGGTCAATCTAAATTCTTTCAAAATAATCATAAAATTTGTATGCTATTACTATTTTTCTTTGAATTCATTTTGCTTTTCTGCTATTCATCTATTCATCGAAAAAAATAAAGCTGATTTTTATATTATAACAAAACAAAAAAGGCAGCATCTCATCAAGAGAAGCTGCCTTTGTATTTTTACTGTCTGTCAAAGATTTTAGAGGATATGGAAGACAACTGTAAGTCCCGACATAACAATGGCGACCATACTCATTAATTTAATAAGAATGTTAAGGCTGGGACCGGAAGTATCTTTAAATGGATCGCCGACGGTATCGCCGATAACGGCTGCTTTATGAGCACTTGACCCTTTCCCACCAAGATGACCTTCTTCAATATATTTCTTTGCATTGTCCCATGCACCGCCTGAATTTGCCATAAAGATTGCTAATACGAATCCAGCACCTAAACCACCGACCAGTAATCCCATTACACCAGGCACTCCAAATATAATTCCAGTTACAATTGGTGCAAGGATGGCGAGCATAGAAGGTAATACCATTTCGTGTTGAGCACCCTTTGTTGAAATAGCCACGCAACTTGCATAATCGGGTTCAGCTTTTCCTTCGAGAATTCCTTTAATTTCTCTGAATTGACGACGTACTTCGTCGACCATTTTACCAGCTGCTCTTCCAACGGCGTTCATCGTAAGACCGCAGAACATGAAAGCCATCATTGAACCGATGAAAACACCAATAAGAACATTTGGATTCATCAGGTTGATATTATAGTAATTCATGAAATCCATAATAGAAGCTTTTTGCGTTTCAATTGTCGTACCGCCTATTTGTATTAAAGTTTGGCCAGCTCTAATTAAACCAATTTTCACTTCTTCAACGTAAGAAGCCAATAAAGCAAGAGCTGTTAGAGCTGCCGAACCAATAGCAAACCCTTTGCCGGTAGCAGCAGTTGTATTTCCAAGAGCATCAAGAGCGTCGGTTCTTTTACGTACTTCTGGACCAAGTCCACTCATTTCTGCATTACCGCCAGCATTATCGGCAATCGGTCCATAAGCGTCGGTTGCCAGTGTAATACCAAGGGTTGAAAGCATACCTACCGCAGCAATACCGATACCATAAAGTCCCATGTTTATATTTGTGACATCGAATCCCGTTGCAAATAAAAATGCAAGAATAATTCCAATAGCCACTGCCAGCACAGGAATTGCAGTCGACAACATACCTACACCTAACCCAGAAATTATAACTGTAGCAGGGCCTGTTTGGGAAGAGTGTGCAATCTTTTGTGTTGGCTTATATGAATGCGAAGTATAGTACTCAGTTGCCTTACCAATAACAATACCTGTAACAAGTCCTGTTACAATTGCCCCCCAAATCCCCAGAGCATTGTCCAGACCAAGCAAATTAACAATTACAAGAGAAAATACAACAATGAGTACAGAACTGAAATTTATACCACGTGATAATGACTTCAATAGATCTTTTTGTGTTGCATCTTCTTTTGTTCTAACGACAAAGATACCTACGATGGATAAAATAATACCGACAGCAGCTACGAGCATTGGTGCTAAAACAGCTTTCATCTGGAGTTCAGGAGCATCAACGAATGCAGCTGCTCCAAGAGCCGCGGTTGCAAGTATAGAACCGCAATACGATTCATAAAGGTCGGCACCCATTCCAGCTACATCTCCTACATTGTCGCCGACATTATCTGCTATCGTAGCAGGATTACGCGGATCGTCTTCAGGGATACCGGCTTCAACTTTTCCTACGAGATCTGCTCCAACGTCAGCAGCTTTTGTAAAAATACCACCTCCTACTCTCGCAAAGAGAGCTTGAGTTGAAGCGCCCATTCCGAATGTTAACATAGTAGTTGTTACTACTACTAAATTGTGAGCATCGGTAGCAGCAGGGTAAGCTGTATTAAGAATCAGGAACCAGATGGATATGTCAAGCAATCCAAGACCAACAACAACAAGTCCCATTACAGCACCACTGCGAAAAGCTACACGGAGACCTTTATTTAAAGATTCCTTCGCTGCATTTGCCGTACGTGCGGATGCATATGTCGCAGTTTTCATTCCGAAAAATCCAGATAATCCGGAGAAGAAACCGCCCGTGATAAATGCAAATGGAACCCATGGATTCTGAACATTGAAACCATAGGCAAGAATTAAAAAGATAACCATGATTACAATGAAAAAGAGACCGACAACTTTATATTGTTGTCTTAGATAAGCCATAGCTCCCTTACGTACGTATGAAGCTATGCTTTTCATTTTGTCAGTGCCTTCGCTTTCTTTCATCATTTGTGAAAAGAAAAACCAGGCAAATCCGAGAGCTAGAATTGAGGATACAGGAACAAGCCAAAATATACTACTTACCATAATAACTCCAACGATTGTTTTTAGATAAAGTTAATTCTTGATTCTCCCCCATCTTTCTATGAACCTAATTATATATTTTGGTGTTTATCATATTTTGAAAAAAATATATTACACAAAATTATAAAAAAATTAGGATAAATTTAACTTCTTTTTTAATTCATATCATTTTTTTAGTTTGCGACTCAATATTAATTAAATTATTTAGGAGATAAAATGAATTATCTGGATGAATTGAAAAACTCAAAAATTATTTTTCTCAACTTTATGAAAGGTAAATACCCTATTGAAGAAAAATCGAATCTATTCTTACGCGACCTACAATATGCAATAAAAGCATATTTTGAATCGAAGGATATAAAATTATCATACACAGAACTGGAAAAATTAGCTTACGAATTTTCTGATTATTTAGTTACTGAAAATATTTTAAAGAAAATTTCTCACAATACGTGGTTTTTGAATTTTTTACCTTCAGATAACGTTTCAAATAATGCAGCATAAAATTAGAAAGGAACAAAAAATGACTACTGATATAAATATTAAATCAGAGATAGATATAACAGAAAAAGCAATCAATGAAGTAAACAGAATTAAAAAAGAAAATAATATCCCGGAAAATTTTGGATTACGTGTTGGAGTTAAAGGCGGTGGATGTTCGGGATTAACTTACCAACTTGGATTCGATGCCGAACCCAAAGAAGGAGATACAGTAATTGAAAAAGGAGGCTTGAAATTATATGTAGATGGAAAGAGTCTCTTTTATCTAAGCGGTACAGTACTGGACTTCAGCGATGGACTCAATGGGAGAGGTTTTGTATTTAATAATCCGAATGCAAAAAAAACATGCGGTTGCGGAGAATCATTTGGAGTTTAAGATGGAACGTCGAAATTTTTTGAAGAAAGCAGGACTTTTTTCGCTTTCTCCTATCATAATTCAATCAGAAGCTTTTATAAATAAATTTAACTCAATAAATAAGAGGAGTAAAACAAAAATGAGCAAATTCGAATTACCTGAATTACCCTATGCATTTAACGCTCTTGAACCATACATAGATGCACTCACAATGGAGATTCATCATGGTAAACACCATGGGGCTTATGTGAATAATCTAAACAAAGCCGTTGAAGGAACCGAATACGAAGGGAAAACTCTTGAAGAATTATTTAAGAATGCATCTCAAATCCCTGCTGCTATCCGTAATAACGGAGGTGGACATTATAATCATACACTCTTCTGGCAAATAATGGGTCCAAATAAAGGCGGCGAACCAACTGGAGCTCTGGCCGATGCTATCAACGGAACTTTCGGCTCGTTCGATAAATTCAAAGAGATCTTTAATAATGCAGCAGCAACCCGTTTCGGTTCTGGTTGGGCATGGCTTGTTCTGAGCAACGGAAAATTAGTTGTAACATCGACTCCAAACCAGGATAACCCACTTATGGATGTTTCCGATGTTCAGGGCTTTCCTATTATGGGACTGGATGTATGGGAACATGCATATTATTTAAAATATCAGAACCGCAGACCCGAATATATTACAAATTGGTGGAATGTAGTTAATTGGGAAGAAATTGCCAAACGATTTGATTCAGCTAATAAATAAAGTTATTCTAAAAGGTCATCTCTTTATTGAGATGACCTTTTTTATAAACTTCCTGTAAATTTGAGTCTATTAATGGCACGAGCCAGAGCAGCTTCAGCTCGTTTTATATCAATATCATTTGAATGACTTCTTAATCTTTCTTTTGCCCTTTGATATGCTCCTTTAGCTCTTTCAATATCAATTTCATCTTTCGATTCAAAACTATCGGCAAGAATTAAAACACGATTTTCGAGAACTTCGACTGTGCCGCCGCCTGTTGTAAATTCAGAAGTTAATTCACCTTGTTTAATTTTTATGCGTCCAACTTCGAATGTACTGAGAAGCGGAGCATGGTTAAAAAGAATTTGAAAGCTGCCTAATGTACCGGGTACTGTTACTGCATTGACCATCCCTTTGAAGGCTACTTTCGAAGGTGTTATTATTTCGAGCTCAAAGTTTTTCATTTCTGTAATCTTTTAGCTTTTTCAACGGCTTCTTCAATTGTTCCTACATAAAGGAATGCCTGTTCTGGTAGATCGTCGTATTTACCTTCCAGTATTTCCTTGAAGCTTCGAATAGTATCCTCCAGTTTAACATATTTGCCTGGAGTACCGGTAAATTGTTCTGCCACATGGAAAGGCTGACTGAGAAATCTTTGAATTCTCCTTGCGCGTCTTACAATTGTTTTATCTTCTTCGGATAATTCATCCATTCCAAGGATATTAATAATATCCTGCAAATCTTTGTATGACTGTAATATTTCTTTTACCTGTTGAGCAACACTGTAGTGCTCCCAGCCAACAATATCAGGTTGAAGTATTCTCGAAGTTGAATCGAGTGGGTCTACAGCAGGATAGATACCGAGTTCAGCAATTTGACGACTTAGTACAGTAGTTGCATCGAGGTGAGAGAATGCTGTGGCTGGTGCAGGGTCTGTCAGGTCGTCTGCAGGGACATAGATTGCCTGGACAGAAGTAATTGATCCTTTTGACGTAGAAGTAATGCGCTCTTGCAGTTCACCCATTTCCGTTGCAAGATTGGGTTGATATCCTACAGCAGAAGGCATACGCCCTAACAGAGCAGAAACCTCGGAACCAGCTTGAGTAAATCGGAAAATATTGTCGATAAAGAGAAGAACGTCTCTGCCTTCCTCATCACGGAAATATTCTGCGATTGTCAGCCCCGTTAATCCAACTCTTAATCGAGCTCCTGGTGGCTCGTTCATCTGACCAAATATAAGGGCAGTTTTAGATAAAACGCCTGATTCTTTCATTTCAAGCCACAAATCGTTGCCTTCACGTGTTCTTTCTCCAACACCTGCAAAAACAGAATAACCGCCATGTTGCTTTGCAATATTATGTATTAATTCTTGAATAATAACTGTTTTTCCTACTCCCGCTCCGCCGAATAATCCTGTCTTGCCACCTTTAGTATAAGGTTCTAATAAGTCAATGACCTTGATGCCTGTTTCAAACATTTCCTGCTTTGTAGATAGATTTTCAAATTTTGGTGCGTGGCGGTGAATCGGGTATCTTTTATCAGATTTAATTTCACCAAGTCCATCAATTCCTTCGCCAATAACGTTGATTAATCTACCCAGAGTCTCTGGTCCAACGGGGACAGAAATCGGGTTGCCGGTATCGTAAGCTTTCATTCCCCTTACAAGACCGTCAGTTGTATCCATTGCAACTGTTCTAACGCGACTTTCTCCTAAATGCTGCTGAACTTCAACAATAAGTTCTTCTTCCTGACCTTCCAGATTGGTACGGGGTATTTTAATTGCGTTATAAATTTCTGGTAAATGTCCGTCCTCAAAATCGATGTCGACGACAGGACCGATAACCTGAACGATAATTCCTTCTTTCAAAGCCATTTTATTTTCTACCTATTTTGAAAAATTTTGATGTTAAAATTAGTAAGAATCCATCTAAATTCCAAAAAAGAATGATATTGAAGAGAGTATTACTAATTTAATTTCTGTAAAGAAAAACTATGATTATTACTCTTATTAACAAAAACAAAGTAAGTATTACTCTTAAATTTATTGAATTAATCTCTTTAATGAGTTGAATTGAATTTGTAAGTCGTTATGTTGAAAAGAAGTTTTTCATTATAAATTTGTACCGAAGGCCGGAGTCGAACCTGCCTGCCGGCAGGCAGGCCGGCACGGGGTTTGAACAATTTTTTTCAAATATTCTTTCCCACTTCCTCCTTTAAGATACTTTTCCCTTTTCCTTGCTTCCGGTCTGCTTTTACATTCTTCTAAGTAAATAATCTCAAAAGGTCGGTATGGCGATGTGGTTTTGTTTTTTCCTCTGTTATGTTCTGAGAGTCTTCTTTGTGGATTATCTGTTATTCCAACATAAATATAATTTCTCTTTAAACTCGATATGGCATAGACATAATACATTTGGTGGACTTTTTTTATTTTGTACCGAAGGCCGGAGTCGAACCGGCACGGGGTTTTGAGCCCCACTGGATTTTGAGTCCAGCGCGTCTACCAATTCCGCCACTTCGGCACTTTTATTTGAAATGGCTCTGCAAAATTAATCGTTACACCAATCAGTATCAAGTCAATTTTACTTTTTATCAAATAATCGCCCCAAATACTCACTCATCAGCCTGTTCCATCCTTCCCAGCCATTTGGTACATCTTTCCTAATATCAAGGAGATGTTCGATGTTTTTCATCCTGAATATTGAGGAGATCTCCAAGTTTTCGCGCAGCGATAAATCACTTTCGATTACTCCGAAGATAAAATTTATCTTTTCTATGGGATCCAGATATTTTCTATCGGATAAATTCGGCAGGTAATCAAACGGATTATTAAAATAACAATCTTCGTCGTAGTAGCCTATAATAAACTGCTTGATATCATAAAAACCGTTTATAGATATCATTACCGAGATCAGTTCGGGATGCTTGAGCGAAAGGTTGAGTGCATGATAGCCTCCGAAATCAATTCCTCCTACTATCACTCTCATTTTTCCCGTATCATATTTTGAAAATTCGATTACGTCTTTGATTAAAGTATTTTCATACAAAATCTGTCTCTTAACCCTTTCTGAAGGATGAACAGAAAAATTATACCAACTTTCTTCGTCAATTGTATCGGGACAGTAGACTTTAATAAATCTTCTTTCGATTAAACTTTCTAAGGCAGTAATCATACCATTGTCTTTGCAATCGTAAAAATGCCCTTTCTTGTGTGGAAACAATATTACTGGTTCTCCAAATTCTCCAAAAACCAACATTTCCAGGTCCCTTTTAAGGAATTGCGAATACCATTTATGATATGTTTCTTCCATCAGAAATCCTTAAATTACCATACAAATATAATCGATAATGTTATTTTAATGAAAATACAGTTAATCATTATCTTTCTACTTGCATTAAGTTTGTCATACAGTCAGGTGCTGGAAAGCAATTGGGTTAACATTGCTGACACGGATACACATAAAATTTTCGTTGATACTACATCATTAAAAAATGTATCGGACAATATTACAGTTATTTATATGGAGTATTTCCCGGTTTCACACAAAATAAACGGAGTTGACGTAATTTATCTAAAAACTCAAACACTTTTTGACGTCGCTGCCGGTAGAGGCACTATAATTGGAAGGCTCTATTACGATAAACAGATGAAGTTGATTACAGACAATAATTTAAGAAGTCTTTTACCTTCTGACATAATTTCTATTGTAATTGATTCCAACGAAGTAATGAAAAAAGTATATGAATATTGTCTCGATCGACTTGGAATTACGCCGGCTAAAGTAAAAAAGAAAGCAGCACGCCTTTTTACTGACGAAAATGTATTACCTCCTATTGCACCATTTGAGTCAGACAGTCAGGAAGTAATTGAAGAGAAACCGAAGGAAGTGAGCAGTTCAATAAAGGAAAATAAAATTTCTAAATATATTTTCGAAGCCGATGGTAAATACGTAATACAGGTTTCAGCATGGCGTAGCAAAACGAAAGCAGAAAATGTTGCCAGTGATCTCAAAAGAGATGGACACAATGCCTTTGTGCTAAAAGTTGATATCCCTGGAAAAGGTACCTGGTATCGTGTAAGAATTGGAAACTTTGAATCTGTTCAAGAAGCGGAAGATTACATCAGAAAAAATCCTAATATTTTTTAGTTGTTATTTTTTAGCACAAGAAACCTTTTGATTTTTTGTGTAGTTGTTTTTTCGAATTCCTGTTCCCTGATATTAAATCTGACAATTCTTTTAAAAGCGGGCAAGTTTTTATTAGCTTTATCGACTTCTTCGGCAATTATCTTTTGAATTAATTCGTCAGTTATTTCTATGCCTTTCTTTTCGGAAAGTTCAATAAATGCTTCGGCATCCACAACAATCTGTGCTGCAATAACCTCGTCTTGTTTTGTATCTTTATCGCCATAGACAATCGATTCAAGAATAAACGGACTACGATTGAGAACGTCTTCAATTTCTTCTGGATAAACATTTTTACCATTTTTCGATATAATAACGTTTTTCTTTCTACCGTTGATATGTAGAAATCCGTCTTCGTCCAGGTAACCGATATCGCCAGTTTTGAACCAACCGTCAGAAAAAGCTTCTGAAGTAGCTTTTTCGTTTTTATAGTACCCGATCATTACGTTAGGACCTTTTGCCCAAATTTCTCCGCATCCATTTTCATCGGGTTCATTGATCATCAATTCGACGTGTGGTAAAGGCAAGCCAGCTGCGTCGTCTTTGAAATTATCTAATTGGTTCAGAGCTAATATTGGAGATGTTTCGGTGAGTCCGTACCCTTGTATAAAATTAAATCCAAACTCACGCAACCCTTTTGCAACCATCGGATCGGGTGCTGCACCGCCTGCAATAAATATTCTAATTGCTCCACCGAATTTATTATGGAGTTCCGAAAAGATCATCTTTTTAAATTTGCGCAGTCCGACATACGAAAAGAGATTTGATAATTTCAAAAGAGGTGGCACTATTAAAGATTTTACTTTGTCCTCCTTAATTCCTTTAATAATTCTTTTGAACATTTTATCATATAAAAGCGGAACACCTAATAAAATAGTAGCCTTAACTTTTTGCAAATCGTCCACAACAGTTTTGAGTGACCTTGCATAATGGACTGATGCTCCTGCGTATAATGGGCACAACATTCCACAGGTACATTCATAAGTATGGTGCATTGGTAATACGGATAAGAATCTATCCTGCTCATTAATCAAAATCATACTAACCATATCCATTAGATTAGAAGCAATATTTTTCTGTGAAAGCATAACTCCTTTTGCTCTGCCAAGTGAACCGGATGTAAAAATAATTTCTGCCATTGCATTTGGGTCAATTTTGGGCAAGTGGTTTTCGTTTTCAGGTTCAGCATTAAATATCAAATCTGCCATTGATAAAAAATCTTTATCTTCTTTAGTTTCATCCATACAAATAAAATATTTTAGTTTTTTTAGTACATTTTTCCCTTCTGCAATTACACTTGAATAATTACCCGAAAAGATTACCGCTTCTGAATCCGATTCATGAAGGATATTGAATATTTCATTATTGGTCAAATTTCTGTCGATTGGCACTACAACGTAATTAAACGTCATACAAGTAAGATAGCTGAGCGCCCATTGAACTCTGTTTTCACCTATTATGGCAATATGTGTTTTTTCTTTGATACCGAGATTTTTAAGGGCTGCTCCAAACTTTAAAATAGTCTGCTTCAACTCCTGAAATGTCAATTTCGAAATCGGGGTGTTATTAAGGTCTTCTAATGCAAGTTTATTTGCATAAAGATTTCCCGATCGGATTATCATGTCCTGAATCGATTCGATTCTGGGTACCTCGTATAGTTTGAGCTCTTTTTTCATTACTGCTCCCTCTTTGCAATTTCGGTAATAATTAGTTTTACCAAATTATAAAATTTAGGAACGTCACTTATTTTAAGTTTTTCGTCGGGAGAATGAGCGCCGGTAATAGTAGGCCCAACTGAGATCATATCGAGCTCTGGATACTTCTCGCCGAGTATGCCACATTCGAGTCCTGCATGCACCACTTTAATTTTTGGTTTTTCGTAGAAATTTTTTTCATAAACATCAGAAGCTATTTTGAGCAATTCCGAATTAAAATTCGGTTGCCATGCGGGATAACTGTCTCTTACTTCCACTCTTGCTCCCGCCAGTTCAAAAGTTGACTTGACTGTTCTTCCAATTTTCTTTTTAGCCGATTCTATTGAACTTCTTTGACTGGTTTCAATTCTTAATTCATTTCCATCGGGAACTACTGTTGCCAGATTGGTAGATGTTTCAACCAGATTGTCAATTTTTTCACTCATCTCAATTACACCGTGAGGCATTGCTATGATTGTATTAATTAATTTTCTTGCAAATGCTGAAGTAAATGCAGATGTATATTTTCCATTTAATTTTTCTAATTTTATGACGAGGTCCTTAGAATTTTCTCCAATCTCATTTTTTACTTCCACTAAGTATTTGTAAATAATTTTATTTATGTCAGTTAATACGTTTTTGCTTATTAAAAGAATTGCTTCTGCTTCTCTCGGAATCGCATTCCGTTTTGATCCTCCGCTTAACGACACAATTTTTGTATCGTATTCGATCAATGAATCGAGTAAATAACCGATAATTTTAATAGCGTTGCCACGTCGTTCTCCTATTTCCATTCCTGAGTGCCCACCTCGTAAACCACCGACATAAAGATTATAAGCTTCATATTCAGAATTAACCGTTTCATATTCAATCGAAAAAACTCCGACAGTATCCATACCACCCGCACAGCCTATGTAGAAGATACCGTCTTCTTCGGTGTCAAGATTAATCATAAATTTGCCACGGAGCATATTTTTGTCAATATTGCTTGCTCCAGTCAAACCAGTTTCTTCGTCAACTGTAAAGAGTAACTCGATAGGACCGTGTTCGAAGTCATCATCTACAATAGCAAGGGCAACTGCCATACCGATACCATTATCGGCACCCAGTGTTGTCCCTTTCGCTTTAATCCAATCACCTTCAATTTCTAATTTTAGAGGGTCATTTAAAAAATCATGCTCTGTACCTTTATTTTTCTCACATACCATATCCACGTGGCTTTGCAATACAATTCCAGGCACATTTTCCATTCCTTCTGTTGCCGGTATTTTTATAACAATATTATTTACTTTGTCTTCCGCGTATTCAAGCTTTTTTGATTTAGCAAAATTTTTCAGATAAGCTATAATTTTTTCTTCGTGTTTGGAAGGTCTTGGGATTTGTGTTATTTGATAAAAATAATGCCACACATTTTTCGGTTCGAGGTTAGATAGATTTGTAATCATTTAATTTCCTTAGTTATGTCTGATTGAAATAATATCGCCGTCTTTTACGATGTATTCTTTACCCTCGAGACGCCATGCCCCTGACTCTTTACACTTATTCAAAGAGCCATACTTGATAAAGTCGTCATAGTGGACGACTTCAGCGCGAATAAATCTATTATAAAAATCTGTATGTATTACACCGGCTGCCTGTTGGGCTGTATAATTCTTTTTAATTGTCCATGCACGGCATTCGTCCTCGCCGACTGTAAAAAACGATTGGAGACCGAGCATTTCGTACGAAGTTCGAAGAATTTTTGTTAAAGCGGATTCTTTAATGCCGTAGTCTGCCATAAAAACTTTTTGATCTTCTGGCTCTAATCTGGAAAGTTCAAGTTCGATCTTTGCAAAAAATGGGATTACTGGATTATTCTTTTCATTTAATGCAGAAACGATTTTTCGAGTTTCTTCTTCGACAGATGGAATTGCACTCTCGTCGAAATTAAGTGCAATAGCCAGCGGTTTAAGCGTCAAGAGCTGATATCCGGAAAGAAGTTTTAATTCTGCTTCATCGAGTCCCAGAGTTCGTAAAGGTTTTTCGGCTTCACAATGACTGAAGCATTTTTCGATGACGGGTAATTCCTTTTTTAATTTCTCATCTTTCGATTTTTGAACATCTTTTTTCAATTTCTCAAGTCTATTTTCTAAAAACGCGAGGTCTGATAACAAAAACTCGGTATCAAGAAATTCGATGTCCCTAACAGGGTTCACGTTTCCCATTGGATGAGGCACAGCATCGTCTTTAAATGCCCTGATAACATAAAAAAGTGCGTCGTTATTTCGGACGTTATTCAAGAATGATGAGGTAATTCTCACTTTATTGTCGTCCGACATTTTAAGTCCCGGAATGTCAAAGACTTCGATCGTAGCATTAACTTTCTTTTTCGGCTGAAATATTTCAGTCAATTTATCGAGTCGTTCATCGGGAATTTTTACTACTTCGATTGCAGCTTCTTCTTTTTGTATTGACGGGTCGGATTCTTTATTTGATAAGGTGTTAAATAATGTGGTTTTGCCAGAATACTGTAAACCTACTAAACCAATCTGCATTATTTCATCTCATTTAATTAAAATTAGTCAGCAAATATATGATATTTCATGCAATAATTTGTGTGTGAAGTTCTATTTCTTCAAGAATTGAAGTTACACGCAGACATTCACTTAATTCTCCTTCAAATATTTTTGCCTTGCCTTTAATGTGCACTTCAAATGCATACGATTTAGCCTCTTCAAAACTGCATTTGAGTGCTTTGATCAATTGGTGTATAACTTCGTCGAAGGTATGAACGTCGTCGTTATAGAGGATCACTCGATATGGTAAATCAACTGTGGTTTCTTCTTCAATTTCCGGTTGAATTACATTTTGTGTCAATTCGTATGGCATCTTACTCCCCTTCTTTCAACTTCCATTGATTTACGGAAATTAAATTAAGTATTCGTTTTATTTTAATCAAACCTGGAAGCGACTTTAATCCAACCGAACATTTCTTTGCCAGATGGAGGCAATACTGCTAAAGATTTTGCCGTCATTGATTATTATCAAGCCCTTAACATCTTCATCTTTTAATGGCTTAGTGGATCGCAACCTTACAGTCGAGTTTTCATTTCCGGAGACGTAAATAAATTTTGTACCGTTTGAACTTATCAGTTCTGGGGTACCATTTACAGTAACTGGTTCGTCAAAACTAATTAACAAAAAATTCCCTTCAATTTTCTTTTCAATAATCGATGGTCCCTCGGTTGATTCTGGATCCCATTTAAAGTCGAAAGTCCAGGCTGGCGTAATTTCTTCTTTGTAATATCCTGTCTGAGTAAGATTATCCTTCATCCATTCGAAATTCCCCCCTTCTTTCATACAGCCATCGAAATAGTATCTTTTTCCCCAATTGAGCGTGCGATTGCGCGTTGTATCCTTGTAAGTAACGCGATAAATAGGCGTATCGGAAAGATTTTTCGAAAACACGCAATCAAGGAAAAAAAATTGCGCTTCGTAGTGATGTCGTGCCAGCTGAAATCCTTCAACACCGTCGAAATACGAATTTTTAATCACGAATTTTTGATTTTTGTTGTAAGCGCCTGCGTGCCATAGAGCTGCAGTGTTTTTAACTTCATAAAATTTTGAATCTCTAATAAAACACCAGCCACGAGGACAAACAAAGTCGACTGCACCCTGAAAATTACATCTGGCATGATAATACATACCGTTTTTGTAGTTCCACAAAGAAACGGTGTCGGCTCCTTTACTGATAAGATTGCAATTGTAAATTATAGTCCTTGTACCAAAACCGTAAACAGCAAATGCATGTGGACCAATTTCAGGTTGAGTGTTTTCGATAGTTAAGTTTTTTAATACAATATCGTCTGCATAAATATTAATTACACCTGGCCCAATATTATCGGGGCTTTTATTCCATTCTTCTCTTGGTATGTTATATACAATTTTTGTTTCGTCCCTGTCTTCACCAATAAGTGTAATATAATCTCTTTCAATTCTTATTCTTTCGTTATATATACCTTTCTTGATAAAAATTGTAACGCGTCTGTAAGTGAACATTGGCAATTTGTTAATTGCTTCTGTTAATGTTTTGCAATCGCCAGTACCATCTGCTGCAACGACTATATCGTATTTTTCCTGGCCGTATATAAATTGAATTAACAGGAATATTAAAGGGAATAAATATTTCTTCATAATCAATTTCCCATTTTTTTAATATAATCCAAAAGTGTTCTGATATTTCGAATAAAATGTGCAGTAGAAATAAATTTCTCATCACTAATATTTGGGAATGGCGACGTATCGTATTTATCACCGACATATGATACCGCATAAGCATTATTAGTATTCTCAATCTCAGATGGAATATCAATAAATTCGTTCGATATATAAGCATTTTTAGTGTACCAGTAATAATTTGTATCGACACTTGATATTATACCATCAATTATGTTCGTGTTAATTTTATCTTCATTCTCCCCTCTTTTTCTATTAGTTCTGTCATGACCGATTTTTAAGTAGTCTGAGAGCAGATAATAAATTTCAATACCTGTTTTATTCATAACTTGAAATGGGAATAACAATTTCATGTACTCGTATTGATTACATTTAGCATTATGAAATAAGTCTTTTATTCTTTTTAAATTAATTTTGGAAATACAGGGATAATGAATCACTGTTAAATTACTGTCGTAATCGACATAATATTTCCCGCTTCTTGAATTGCTTCCTGACCGATGAATGAAGAGTGGTTTATTCGTGTTAAGCTCAACAAATTTTGGCACACGGCAGTTAATTTCATTATCGTTAAATTTAACTGTCTCAATCCATGCTAAGGCATCTGGGATTATTTTTAAATATTTTTCGTCGCAGGTCATTTCATAAAACTTAATTAACATTTCTATATGATGAGCTGTATACTGAGGATCAAGCGCTGCAAGTTCGTAGGTACGTGCGGGTGCTGGCTCCAGATTGAAGTTATATTGTTGTGCCCATCCAGCTTGAGGTTTTTTGTATTGAGATAAAATATAAAAATTCATAGCCTTTTCAATTGCTTTGAAAAGGGATTCATATTTCAACGAAGCGTAACATAAAATCAAGAACTTGAGGTTGTTCCAGATAACATAATCGTTGTATGTATAAAATGCCGAGTAGTGTGTAGAATCTATTATTGGATAACGCTGTGGCCATGCACCGTTATCATACTGACTCTTTAAAATAAAGTCGATTGCTTTGTTGAGACTTTTTTCTATTGAAGTATCGCCACTTATCAAATAGTACCGCAATAAATATTCTGCAGCGCCTGCAGTGGAATTATCATCAAAGGTAGCATTACCAAAATAGTGATTAAATTCTTCTAATCGCCAGGCGTTTTTACCGATTGTTTCATACCATTTTATCAACGATTCATCGCCGTTTAAGTCAGATAGATAATTCCACCCTCCACAGTCAAGCTGCGCTTTCATTAGAGCTAAAGCCGTTTTCTTAGACAAATTAAGATAAAAACTATCCTTCAGTGTCTCGTAAAGATCGAGAAATAGATGTCCCATTGCAACTGTTCCATTGCCCTGAATCCAGATCATCGAAGGATATGCTTCAAGTTCTCCCCATCTTCTGGAGAAGTCCTTTTTATAATACCAGACATATCCACCTTCGGTCGACACCTTTTCGTCCATATATTCACACGATTTGCGGATAATTTTTTTGATATAAGAAATTTCATCAACACGGGATTGTGGCTGAGATTCTTCGTTCAGGCAGATAATTATAATGGAAGCAATTAATAGACGGATTAAAAGTAGTGATCGTTTATTCATATAAAAGAGTGAATGCGGGGCAATTCCCTGCCCCGCATGATTTATTTTACGTCGATTATATTTTTCGAAGTACCTTCGCACACCGATTTTTTCAACAATAAGTCAGCATTTTTTCCTTTAAGTAATATACTTCCGGTTTCATTACCTTCCAGTCTGATGATATTATCAAGATCAAAATTGGTATCGAAATTATCAATCGATATATTTTTGCTCTGGAATATTTTAATTACAGGTTCGCCTGAAATTATCTTTGTATTTTTCAGTTGGACACCATCGGCGTCGAATATCGAAACACCTCTATCTGCTTTCATAAAAACATTATTCAGTACAATATTTTTAATTTTCATTTCGGGTAATCCTTGAATAATAACTGCATCTTCTGCCCCGATGCAATAGATATCGTTCAGAAAAATATTTCTAAACTGCGGTGTAGTTTCGTCTACTTTCAATGTTTTTCTATTTTTCAATTTTTCCGATAGAGGGATATCTTCGGTTGGTGCCTGTCCACCGTAATACATATTGAAACTGAGGGCTTCAGTGGGAATATCTTTCATATAGATATGATCGATATAAATATTTTCAACAATACCACCTCTTCCACGTGTGCTTTTGAATCTAAGACCGATATCTGTACCGATAAAATTACAATTGGTAACTTTAATATTTTTTACACCACCCGACATTTCACTGCCAATAGTAAAACCACCATGGCCGTGATAGACAATGCAGTCTGCAACAATTACATTCTCAGTCGGGATGCCCCGCTTTCTTCCGAATTCATCTTTTCCTGATTTCATACATATAGCGTCGTCTCCAACGTCGAATTTAGAATCGTAAATGATAACATTCTTTGATGACTCTACGTCGATACCGTCGCCGTTTTGAGAATACCATGGATTCCGAACTGTAACATTTTTCAGTATTATATTTTCACTCATCAGAGGATGAATGTTCCATGCGGGCGAATTTTGAAAAGTAACTCCCTCGAGTAAGATATTTTTACATTTAACAAAGTTAACCATAACCGGTCGCAGATAGTCGCGTACTTTTTGATAATCTTCTTTTGTTAATTTTCCATTTGCCTTCATTAGACTGTCTAATACGCGCTGACCGTTCATCGCTTGAACAGAAGGCCACCATTGATTTTTATTATCAACTACACCACCAGAAGCTACAAGCTCTTTCCACTGCTCCGAAGTCAACTTCGACTTTTTTACATATCGCCATGCATCACCACCACCATCAATAACACCGAAACCTGTAATTGCGATATTTTCAAGGTCTATTCCGCTTATTGGCGACTGACATCTATATTGTTCTGCCCCCTCGTAGGTTGTTTGCACCAGAGGATAGTCGTCGAAATTTTTAGTGAATTGAATTAATGCGCCTTTTTCTAAATACAAATTTACATTGCTTTTCATTTCGATTGGACCTGTTAGCCAAATTCCGGCAGGGACGATAACTGTACCGCCACCTTTTTCCGAACACGTAGAGATTGCTTTATTGATAGCCTGTGTATTTTTCGTCAAACCATCGCCAATAGCCCCGAAGTCAACTATGTTAAGCTTGTTATCCGGAAATGCCGGAGGTGCAATCAACGGCATTTCGAAAGGTAGGTCAACGTAATATTTTTTTATCTCCTCAACGATATCGTTCTGGGCAAACAATTGAGTTAAAAAAATATTCAAAATGAAGAAATAGATAGTTTTCTTAATCATGCTGCTCACTTAGTTTTTTGATACATACTTTAGTTGAAGAATCCACTTTACCCAGTTTTCTGCTGCTTGATAATTCTTAAAATCTTCAGGCAATCTTCGATTGTCGATATATTCATTATAAATCCAGGGGTCACCTACCGCAAAAAGGTAACCATTGCCAACTTTTTTAAAAATAATTACAGCCTGTTCTTCTTTTTTCAATAATGATTCGCATGGATCCTGGTTTGTAATTGTGGAAATTTCTTTCATATATATTTTATCTACTCCAGCAAAGATTGGATTAAACGGCAAATTTACAAATGCACCCATGTCATACTTTTTGCCTTCTACTCTGTTAAGGCTCACTTCATTAAAAGAAAAGCCGAATTTATTTGCGAGCATATTGAGATGTTCGAAATCGCAATTGCCCTTATCATTTGCCAGCAGTAAAAGGATACCGCCATCTTCGACCCACTTATAAATATTTTCTGCTTGATTCAATGTGATGAAGTTCGGTTTTTCAGTTTCCTTTTCAGTATCCGGATCCACAATTATATATACATCCGTATTTTCTAAGTTTTCTTTAGTGGGCGCTTCTTTCAATTCAGTGATATTAGAACCATATTTTTTGAACAACTGTCCAAATTCATAATAACCAGAATCTGTTGTATCTTCCCAGAGATAATGAAAAGGTTCCAATTGACCTGTTAGTTTATTCTTTCTGAACTCGTTATTGAAATAATTATCGAGTGTAATTCTGGCTTTATTTTTTTTCAAAGCTTCGGCTTTTTCGAGTTCCATTGCAGCCATAATTAATGGACCGTATCCTTTGAAGTCATTGGTTCTGGTCGGTTCGCTAATATAGTATTCATAGCTACCATCTCGATAGGGATTTCCACCAAGGCCAGCGCCACGACATGTTCCATAAAGATTATAATAATCGTCGTCATCGAGTTTAACAAATTGTTTAAGGATACCATCGAATGACTCTTGTGCATCTTTCAAATATTTTTCAGGTAGATATCCATTATTTACACCTTTTGCTATTGCATAGACAAACATACACGAAGCAGAAGCTTCAAGGTAATTGCCTTTCCTTCCTGGCATGTCGAGTACCTGATACCATACGTATGTCGAATCATCGCGCACTTTCAGGAGTGCATCGGTTTCATGATTTAGTATATCGATGATAGATTGTCTATCTGGATGATTCACTGGAAGAAAGTCGAGGACATCCACAAGTGCCATCATATACCAGCCAATTGCGCGTCCCCAGAAATGTGGTGATTGTCCCGTTTCTGGATTAGCCCACTTTTGTTTACGGCTTTCATCCCATGCATGGTAGAGCAATCCAGTTTTCTTATCAAGTGTCTTTTCGTAAATAAGTTTAATCTGATGCGCAATATCGTCAAAGTTTTTAGGAATATTAAAGACTTTTGAATATTCCGCATAAAACGGTTGTCCCATATAAATACCATCGAGCCACATCTGATAAGGATAGATTTTCTTATGCCAGAATCCTCCGCTATTAGTACGGGGCATATTAATTAGTTGCTTGTAGAGAGAATCAAGAGCGATTTTATATTTTTTTTCGCCGGTAACCTGATAAAGAAAAAGGACTGCCCCTGCAGGTTTAATATTATCAATATTATAGGCCGAGAGTTTATAAGTTCTTATACTTCCCTCGTCGTTTATATATTGATCGAGATTGTCTTTAATAAACTGATAATATTTTTTATCGCCTGTGTAAAAGTACATTTTCCGCAAGGCTTCCAGCATTAATCCCTGTTCATAATTCCAGTCGTTCTTCGTCATATACTCGTCGTATGTAACAGCGCCGGGGTGTCTTGCCAGAAATGATTCGGCAAATTTAACCGACCATAAATTATGAGTAAATTTTTCATTGCTCTGGCAGTTAATTAAACCGGTAATAAATAATATTCCAAAGATCACTTGAATCATTTTCTTAAACATATTGTCTCCTCTTATAATGCAAAATTCACAGATAATCGATTAACATTATCGAAAATCTTTATATAAGAATAAGAATAATTGACTTCAATTTTATTGCCGGCAAATTCAGTTTGAAGTCCCACACCAGCAGACCACGAAGAAATATCGCGATTTGATTGATAACCGGCTCGCAATGATATCATATTCATAAATGTATAATCGATGCCCACATTAACTCGTTCGGAATAGTTATTATAATGCATAAAATCTGCAGCAAGGGTCAATTGCTGATTATCGTTAGATTCATCGATAAATTTCCAGAGATCAATTGCAGTTCCCAATGCAAATAAAATGGGCATCTGTTCATCAATTTCTTCCCTTTTAATTTGAGACGAAAAATTCCTTATTGTCATTCCGAACCTGAAATCTTTAAATCCAGTATTATAGAGCACTCCTGCGTCGAAGACCAGTTTGGTTGCATTATTTTTTCTGCTGGTTCCATCAAAGAATTGATTCTCGCCCAAATTTTGACCGGCAATACGGATATTTCCACCGATTGAAAACTGAGGACTTATTTTCTTTGCATAAGTAAGACCAAATGAGTATGCGCCTACATTTGAAAGTGGACCTGTCTCGATATACCCATCTGGATATTGACTTTGCTGTGAAGGGTCAATTAAAGTTGTGCCGATAATTTCACCATAATCAACCGTCATAACATGGAAACCGAGCGTGCCGTAGTTATCCAAATTATAGATAGCAGCACCTGCGAGATAATTAATATCAGCTATCCACTGAGTAAAATTCAAACTAACGTCGAGATTATTACTCGTATTAGCAATTCCGGCTGGATTATAAAAGATTGCTTCTGCAGAGTTGCCAACAGCATAAAAGGCTTCGCCCATCGCACTGGCTTTTGGAGAAACACTTACAAGCATAAAATTCATAGTACTCTGTGCAAGTTTATTCAAACCGACCTGAGCAAATGAATTTATGCCGAATAGAAGAGAAAAAAGTAGAGTCGATATAATTTTATTTGATTTCATTATTCATGCTCTCCTTATCTTACTACAACAAATTTGTGGTAGGCCAGTTCTCCATTCGGTTTTTCAATAACGGCAATATACACACCGCTGCTAATTACCTGTTGACTTGAAGTCAGCATATCCCATGTAACCGAACCTGAACGTGCCGGGTCGTCGTGAACTATTGTTTGAACCAGATCTCCGTGTTCTGTGAATATTTTAATGGTGCATGTTCCTGGCAAATTAAAGAATATAATTCCACGCTGGTCTGTAAATCCATAAGTTTTCAAGAGAGGATCGTTAATATTATATGGATTTGGTACTATTCTAACTTTCGATAAATCATCTGAAGATGGGCGAGGCGGATTTACCCAAAAGATATTCGGCACAAGAACTCGTGAACTGTAGAGCATTTTACCGCGTGTAGTCGGATCGGCATTTGGATCATTTTTATCTATTCTGGCTTTCGATTGAACGTAGTAATAATATTGGGCACCGTAGAGGACGCTTTGATCTTTGTAAACGTGTTCCAGTGCACGGTCGTTTGCGTCGGAATCATATATGGTTTCATAGAATACAGTATCCTGATTCGAAACTCTACGCATAATTCGATAGCCTGCAAAATTCGGCATAGCCTCAGCATCAGGGCACGACCATTTAATTTCAACGCCATCACCGTAACCTGTTACAGTTAATTCGGATGGTGGTGGCGGTGCTTGAGGTATTTTATAATTATGTTCGAAATTCCATTTTGCCCGGTATGCTGTTAACATGACTGAATCGATGCCACTACTTATCCAGCGGTCTTTAATTTTATCCATTTCAGTAGCATCTAACGGGAAGGCAAATTCTTTCGGCAGCCAGCCTTTTTCTGGATCGGGCATGTTAGGTGGGTTCTCGAGTGTTTTGTTCAACCACTTTTTGCCAACTTCAATTGCTTTTTGGTATGAAAGTCCTGCAATACCTGATGCATAAACAATTCTAATTTTTTGACCAGGTTCGAATTTTACATAAGGTCCAAAAACGCTCACCATCATTGGATTGGCACCTTGTTTGGTTCCTCCTGGATAGTCGGAATAATCATAAGTATTTAGTTCGTCGGAGTTGCCGCCATGATGTGTTTCAGGCCATACATTTCCAGTCATTGGAAAATAATCCGAAAATCCTCCCGCTAAAGCCCAAAAGTTCTTACTGCCATAAATATCGTTTTCGACATTATAAGGAATTCTTGTAGCAGTAGCTGCATAAGTAATCCTTGGTTGCAAAAAATCATCTACGTCATCGGCAGGATTTGTGAATGGTTGCTTTGAAGCATGTAAGATTGAATAGAAATAAATATCGCTGAAAAGTAATCTTCCATCCTGAGTAACTATAGGAGCTCCCATATCATCGCCGGGCTTGTCGGGGTCGTCTGCACTGTATTGATAAAAAACTCGGGCGGTGTCACCAATCCTTCCTCCGTAATAATGATTCCACACCCTCGTTAGGTTTGGTCTCTCGTTAGAAGGAACTGTAGGTGTGATTCCTTTTGAATAATAGCTATTTGCTCCATTTCCTTCCATTTTGATATAAAGTGAATCGAATGTAAAATTCGATTTATTTTCAAAAGTAACTTCGAATATTATATAGTTATCGTTATAATTCTGACTCCATGCCAGAATTTTTCTGTGCATTTCTATTCCATAGACATACTCATTCGAAACTTCGACTATCTGGTCGTACGTGCCGTCTGTAAATTTCGAGGGATCATACACACCGAAATTCTCAAGGTCGACCGTCTGGAAATTTACCTCCTGCACAGGATATTTATAACGGATATAATTAGTCATTGGCCTGGTTACTTTGCCAATCGGCAGTTCGTTTGTAGTAGGACCGTATATTGGCAATGTATCGATTAAACCTGTATATGGATTGGGCCATTCTGAAGTTGTACCAATTTGAAAACCTGAACCTGTATTAAGTTCGTTGTATTGGCCTCTAAATCCGATAACGTTATAATCATTCGGGAAGAAGCCAGCACGGTAATCAAAATTACCTTTATCTGCATTTGCTGTAATTCCGATCCAGACCCTTCCCATTTTCATCAATGCCACTTCTTTTTCCGGCGGCAATTGAGCATATAGTGTTTGCATAGCCAGCAGGAGAAAAGTAAATACCGTTAATAATTTTTTCCCGTTCATATATAAAATCTCCGTTTTGTTCTCATTAAAAATCGATTCTTACGCCAACCCAGATATCCCTGGGTTCTCCAAATAGCCAGAAAGAATAATTTGGATCGTTAATGTATGGCTTTTCATCGGAGCGTAAGTCGCCTACTTTATCGTTGCCGGGGATATAATATCCCGGTTGATTTTCTCTCAACTGATCGAACTCAGGCGAGTCGTACATTGGTAAATGAAGCGAAGCCAGATATTTATTCAAGTCATTGTCGTCTTGAAATGCATATTCATAACGCATTAAACTGACCTTGAAATTAAACAAGTTACTTATATCAACGTAGAAATTTAATTTAAGATGACCCAGATCGACAGCTTTATTAAGTTTCAAATCGACCATGTAATAATCCGGCCATTGCATATTATTGCTTACGTGAAGTTTTCCAAGTGGATTATATGTGAAGTAAGAACCAGCATACCATTCACCGAAAATAGTCATACTCCATCCCCCGAAAATTTTTGCACCGAGAATTTCTGGTCCCCAATCCATCGGCGAACGAAATGTCACATTCGCATTTATTTTGGGACGTGGCAGAGCTCTCGATTCGTTTCCCTGATAAAGTCCTTCCTGGTCGTTGTTTATCGTAACGTCAGAAATTATTTGTTTGCCAGTTAATCCCGACTTACTCAACATGTAGTTAAAATTGATCCAGAAATTCAGCCAGGATTGATCATTTTTACTCAATGTAACTTCGAATCCTTGAATATCTTCGTATTCATTGTTAGCAAGTCCTTCGTAATTTAACGTACCCGTTGAAGTTTGATATTGTACCTCGCCAGCCTGTCCAGTTATGTCTTTATAATACCCGGATAGTTGCATCAGGTAACCTTCCATGAAATTATAGGCAAGTCCCAATTCATAAGAAATAGTTCTGGGCGGCTCCAGGTTTGGATTCGACATATCATACAATCCATTTTTGTCGTATCGGTAACGGTACAAATACATCGTGTAATACGGTGGATTCGAACGGAAGTGTCCATAGTTAAAATAGAATTTGGAATTAGTAGTAACAGGGAAAGACACACCGATGCGTGGACTTATTGTAAAGAAATTTTTAATCGGCTGTAAAAATCCGGGATGTTCTTTGTCATATTGTTCCCATATTTCCCAGATATAAGATCTACCTTCTTCGAGTAAAGCAAACAAACTAGTATCAACTTTTTGAGGTCTGAATACTTCTTCGGCAAATGGATCGCCCGAAGGCCATTTTCCACCGCCTCCGTAATAATAGTCGAATCGTACACCTAAATTGGCTACTAAACCTTCGTACGAAATTTGATCCTGTATATAGGCAGCGGTTTGACTTGGCCAGCGATGATAATTAAACTCGTAAGTGTTGTATGCGTTTTGATTCCACTTTTCCCAGAAGTTATGTTTAATGTCGATATAATTATATTCCAATCCTGCTTTTAAAAAGTTATGTTCATTTATTTGAGATGCAATGTCAAACTTCAATTGCAACTGTCGTACTTTAGTCCTATCATACAAATCTCCCTCTTTACGGGCAAAACGGCGGGGAATTCCGGGAGGTCCGTCATAACTCGGAAAAGTAAAACTACCTACTTTGTGCTGGCTTGCAAATTGCCACTTGCCATATGGTGACTCGTCCACATATATTGGTCCGAAATTGGTAACAATCGAAGTATCTCGGTTATCACCTGTCGGTGAATAATTTTTTATATAAAGATATCCGGCTGTAAATTCCCAGTAGGTGCTATTGCTAACAACTTTATTTATAGTAATGCCATTCATTAAAATTGTTTGATTCAATATTGGATATAAAGATTGGTCATACCAGTATTCTGGATTATTAGCAACGTATCTGATGTTATTAATTGGCATAAATCCGCCTGCGTTGCCTGCATTTGGAGCGTCTCCCCACGGTGGTCTGACAGGACTAAGTCCGATCTGACGTTTCCACAATCCATTATAAGAGAGAGTCACTCCTTTTGAAGGAGTAGATTTTATTGTTGCAAGTGTTGTATACGATTTCTGACTTCTCAAAGTCAATGGCATAACATAAAACCGTTCGCTCGAGTTATTTGATATATAAAAAGTTGCGTCACCCAAAAATTTGCCAATGAGAGGTAAAGGTCCGCCGAATCCACCATCAAAATTCCAGTCTCTTCCTTCTTCTTTCATTCTATGCGAAGCGAAAAGTCTTTTTTGTTCTTCGGGTAATTCATAATAACCAATTTGTTGTTTTAATTCATCAGGTAAATTACGCAAACCTTCATAGTCAGGCTCAGACATATGCATCCATGTAGCAAAAAGATATAGTTGATATGGGGTTACCTGTTTATCGGGATCCTTTCCCTTATTGTAGTTTTCTGCTTGTGAAATCCAGCCAGTAAATTTAGGATTTTGTTCTCGCATATAAGGATCGTCTGCCCATGCAGCATCTGTACCGATAAATGCTACAGATGGGTCAAGGTATGCTCTCAATGCATCGTTATGTGGATCGTAGAATGAAGGACCAAATCTTTTCAGGTGCGGTTGATTTGCTGTAAAAGAAAATGTTCCATGATAGCTATCTTTAGAACCACTTTTTGTTGTAATATTAATCAAACCAGAACGGAAATTACCATACTCGGCGTTATATCCACCCGAGAGCAACGAAACCTGTTCGACGGCGCTCATTGGAATTGAAGTTTCGGCATTTCCCACTGCAGAATTGACGTAGGACAGACCATTAACCATAGCACCCGTTTGATCGGCACTGCCTCCTCTTATTGTTAGAAATCCGTTTTCCGTCGATACGCCCGGCAATTTTGAAAGGAATGCATTAATTTCACGGACACCTGAAGCTTCCTGCAATTGACCAGAAGAAACTACTAACTGTGTATTCGATACTTCTTTATGGAGCTCGTCTCTTTTAGCAGTTATGATAATTTCCTGACCTTCGATTACAGAAGGCTTTAATGCAATTTCGAGATTCGTTACGCGATCGGCTGAGACAACAACATTTTCAACAATCTGAGTACCATAACCTATCATTGAAATCTGGATATCATAAGTTCCAACCGGAACGTTAACAATAAAGAACTTGCCATCGATATCCGTCGCCGCTCCAAGATAAGTATTCCTTATTACCACATTTGCACCGAACAACGGTTCTCCTGTTTGCTCGTCGATTACTCTACCGACAATACGACTCTTCGTCTGTGCACTTGTAAACGTCGATAGAGCAATTAAAGTCAGTAACATTACAATAAATATTTTGAGTTTGTCTCTCATAAATAACTCCCACCTTTTATTGTAAAAAATTACGGTTCTAATCTGAACCAATCAAAATCTGTATAACCGTTATTAATATTTTTCTTCCAGCTTAAAGAAAAAATACCAACTTTGGCACCGACCCATTTCCCTTCACGCGCTTTAAATTTATTGCCAATATTTTTAAAATTAATTCCATCAACACTGTAATTGAAACTGCACCAACCTACTTCGTCAACTATTACTCTAAAATATACCAGATTTTCAAGAACCTTTTCTTTGTGGATGATTATTTCAGCGTTTCCACTATCTGCGTTTTTATTAATTGCCTGATATATTAAATACCCTTCATTATTCTTTTTGATGCCGATATATGAATAATCGAGTCCAAAGACAATCAAACCAGCGAATTCATTTTCTGATTGCGGATAGAACTCGAGTTTTGTAGTTGCTTTGAATTTACTCGAAGGAAACTTTTGCATTAGCAATTGAGGCACATTCCATAGATTCTTAATTGAATCGATGACATTTTGGGAGTAAAACCGGAGCCAGCCGTTCCTTACTTTTCTACTCGTCCATGAGGAATCGAAATTAGCCTGCCATTGCCATTGCAGACCGGGATAATCAGAATTAAATTCGTCGTCTGTTTGAGGCACTTTTATTTCAGTCTTAAAAGCGACTTTCGGTTTTCTGTAATTCAATACCGGCTCGCCGATACCATTGCCGTCGTAATCAATACCCATCAAAGGCCAATCGTTCTCCCACTTTACCGGCTGTAAATGGACAATTCTGCCGTAAGCATCTTTATCCTGAAAATGGATGAACCACGATTCACCTTCTGGGGTTTCTACCCACCCACCCTGATGTGGACCATTAATATTTGTCGAACCCTGTTCGAGCACAATTTTATCCTCATACGGACCATAAATATTTTTCGAACGTAAGACTACCTGCCAGCCGTCGTGAACACCTCCTGCTGGTGCAAATATATAATAATAACCGTTACGTTTGTATAATTTTGGACCTTCCATCGTTGGATGTTTGACAGAATCACAAAAGACCAATACTCCTTCATCAAGTAAAGATTCACCGTCGGGACTCATTTTATGAAGAGTCAATTTGTGTTTAATGCCCGAACGACTACGAGCCCACGCATGAACGAGGTATGCATTTCCATCGTCGTCCCATAGTGGCGAGGGATCAATCCATCCTTTTGCTTTTCGAATTAATTTAAGCGGTTGCCATGGTCCTTTGGGATTTTTCGATTTCGTCATAAAAATGCCATAATCAGGATCACCATAATAGATATAAAATTCATTGTTGTGATACCTAATGCACGGCGCCCAGATACCGTTCCCATGTTGTGGTCTATTAAATTCTTCAATTGGATAGTTTATCACTGCATGTGCAATAATTTCCCAGTTAATTAAATCTTTCGAATGTAATATTGGTAATCCAGGGAAGTGAGAAAAACTCGACGATGTCATATAATAATCCTCGCCCACGCGAATAACATCGGGGTCAGAATAATCGGCATGTATGATTGGATTTTTATAAGTGCCATCTCCATTATCTGGAATCCATACAGCTCCGTTTTGCTGTGAATGTACTGATGTCACAAAAATTATAATTAATGAAAATATTTTTTTTATCATAGCACTATCTTGAAATTAACATTTTTTTTGTGATTGATTTACCATCAAAATCGAGTCGATAAAAATATACCCCGCTGGCTATGCCGGTTGCATCAAAATTAATTGAATGCATGCCGGCATTTAATATTCCTTTATATAGATTTGCCACTTCTCTGCCGAGCAAATCGTAAACAGATAATTTAACATATCCCGCTTTTTTAATGCTAAAGTCAATACGAGTTGATGGATTAAATGGATTGGGATAATTCTGGTTCAAATTAAAATTTGCTGGTAATTCAGGATCATCGCTTTTTATGTCTGATATTGTGGCAAGTTCATTAAGATAAATTTCGAGGAATGTATAACCATCTTCACGCACGTTATTTCTGTCTTCAGGATTGTTTGGATCCAGACCATTTGCAATTTCCCAGTCGTTTGGCATTCCATCGTGATCGGAATCAACCGGTACGTTGTAAGTTTTTAATTCAGGCCAACCACCAACATCTTCTTGAGAATCAATAATTCCTTTACCACCGCCTCCATATAATTTGCCATAAGTAGCCGTGCCAGTTCGGGTTTCTTCTACAATACGGGCATCGATTGGATCGCGTTTTGGCAGTGTGGCACCCGCATTTTGAAGGACTAACTCAAATGCTTCTTCTGCCGATTGAACTGTAACTTCGGCTATCGGAAATGGAGTGGCGGCTTTGATTTGCGATTTTAATTCGGAAGTAATTCCCTGAACACCCTTAGTCCAGTTATCGACAGTTACATCAGGGTATCCGAATACAAAGTTATCGGCAACATAAAACTTTCCGTATCCTGTATTTGTACCTCCGTCTGTAGTGGGATTTACTATTCTGTAAACCTTGTCTGAATTTGTAGCCGGGCCAGCTTTATAATAATTAATTCGTACATTCTGATTTCCTTCTTCGCCGCCGTAAGCGCTGTTTTCGCCCCAATTATAAATCACGTTATTCACAAAATCGACAATTTCTTTTTCGGGCTGACGGTGGTATCGGCTTCCATTAAAACGAGGATTTCTGCTTTTGTGGTGAGCCAATAAATTATGGTGGAATGTGGCACCCATACCACCCCAGATTCCCCCATATCCATGCGGACCTTTTGCATGCTTCGATTGATTTAAAGACTCGCTAATGATACACCATTGCATTGTAAAATTTTCATTATCGTAAAAACTTGCAGCTTCATCAATGCTCCATGACATTGAACAATGGTCAATAATTATATTACTCTTTTCTCTACCGTTGAAAGCATCATCCTCGATACCATAGATATCGCCAAGTCGGAATCGGATATATCTTACTATCACATTGTTGGCACTTATGGTAACGGGATAATCTGCTATGCAAATGCCATCTCCTGGAGCCGTCTGGCCGGCAATTGTTATGTTATCATTTTTAATTGTTAACTTTGATTTGAGTCTAATTGTGCCAGAGACTCGGAAGACAACCGTACGAGGACCCGATTGATTGACTGCGTATCTTAGACTACCTGGTTCATTGTTGTCCTCAAGAGTTGTCACCTCGTAGACGGCACCACCGCGACCTCCGGAAGTAAATCTGCCGTACCCTTCGGCTCCAGGAAATGCGACTATATTAGAAGGCACACTTTTTGTCACAAAATTCATTTCAATTCCGTAATAAATTCCACCAGAAGTTCTGGCGAAAGCCCTGTAGTAATATTTAGTGCCTGGCTTCAAACTATCGAGCAAAGTTGTAAAACTTCCCGCACCATTACCAACAACTATTTTAGTATCTTCAATTGTGGGATTACCGTTCAGATTCAAACAAAAACCTCTTTCCAGTATAGCATCGTTATTATCGTAGATAACACTTCCGTTTAATACTGCTGTAAATGAAGTTATATTTGTGGCTTCATTGGTTACAACTGTCATCGGCAATTGCTCGTTAGATTCAGATGCGATTCCTGAAATTATAAATTCTTGCAAGAAGAGGTATTTGTACGGATTTGTCGAACCGTCTGGAAGCCAGGGATAGATTCTAACATAAATTTTTTGATGGTCGCTTAAAGTTTCCGTAAGATCAAAGGAATATTTATCAGGCGTGTCCCTGCCAACTTCAATAAAATCACCTCCATTTAATTTAATTGGATTTGCAAAATTAGATTCGATGGAGTAATAAACGTTTGCTTTCATTTTGCCGGTGCCTCCGGCATTCATGTAAAAAGACACATTGGTTACAGTCAACTTATAACCCGATAGAGGAAATACCGTAAATTCGATATATCTTTCGGGATTTTCAGAAGACTCGTTAGGCCAGTTATTTCCGGTCCACCATCTTTGATATTTTCCCAATGGACCAGTCGAGCTATCCGATAGAACGCCAGTATAATCTTTCACTTCAATATTATGACCTGTGGCGGGTAAACCCAATACGTTACCCTCAGTTAATGTTACTTCTTGATTTTCAGTTAAATTCCATTTTACGAGTGCATTATTCTGTCCGTATGCCACTCCAATAAAAATTGCAAAAAAGAAAAAGTATGAGAATATTTTTTTCACGTGAGCTCCTGTTATTTGAGTACCAGCATTTTTTTTGTTATAGATTTATTGTCGAATGTAAGTTGATAATAATAAATTCCATTTGATAAACTTTTATTCGGCAATGAGTTCAAAACAACGTGACATGTATATTCGCCCTTCTTTTTATATTCATCTACCAGAGTTTCAATTTCTCTTCCAAGAACGTCGAATATTTTTAGCCTTACGTGTCCATCATACGGCAACGAATATCTTATTATTGTTTCGGGATTAAATGGGTTGGGATAATTCTGACTCAAATAAAGAAGATGAGGAATTTTTTCGGTCTGCTCAACAGAAGTAATAAACTCTCGATAAATTTGTTCAGCTTCCTCTTTTTCGATCGCATAATTAAATATTTTTAACTCGTCGAGCGCCCCTGAAAAAGAAGAATTTTTATCAGAACAGTTGCCAAAAAACATATTTTCTCTTTCGGATATATCTCCAGTTAAATCATCAACTTCATCAGCAATATTACCGTTTAAGAATATTCTAACTTTCCGGTTTTGTGCGTCTCTAACTCCAATAATATTATTCCATCCCTCTGAAAGAAAATTTGAAAGATTAGTCAGCTTTGCAGTTGTTTTATTTGTATCATCATCAATTGAAAATCGTAATTCGTTATTCTTGATTTCAAGGCCGTACCATTTACCTGATTTTTTAGTTAATGGATCTTTTACAAATGAACCCTTATGAACCAAATACATCGATGTTTCTTTCATGTCAGTTATTTTAAACCAGCAGGAAATAGAAAAACTTTCATTTGAAAAATCGATCGAGCCGTGATGAGGAATTTCTACATAATCATCGACTCCGTCGAATAGAAGCGCCTTATTGTTAATACCTTCGGTCCACGAATTTTCATTAATTAAATAAGCTGTACCGTTAATATGAAATTGCATAAAATCGTTCACCGTAAAATTCTTACCCTCGTCGAATTTCCAGTAAGCGATTACTTGAGGAGATAAATTTTTTTTTGTGATAAAGTACCATGTATCGCCCACTGTTTTTCCGTTGGAATTAACTTCGTCAATCCGCCAGTAGTATTTAGTATTGTAACTTAGATTACCTGGATTATAAAAACTCTCCGTAACTGTCTTTACAAACGGTGGCGGATTTTGAGTACCAAAATAGACTTCATGGTAGTCTGTGTTTAATCCCGTTTCCCATTCCAGCTTCGTAGTTAATGAAACAAAACTTTCATTATTAGTTGGAATTGGATTTTCTGCTTTTAAGGGAGGTGATGTATTGCTTAGAGTTGTAATCACCAGTGTATCAGAGTAATCTGAAATTAATGAATCGTTGAAAGCATAAATACGATAATAATAAGTGGTCTGTTCTACAGTAGTGGTGTCGATAAAATTATTACTGTTTTTTTCTAATTCAATTAATAACTCGAAAACAATAGTAGAATCTCCAGATTTAACGCCGCGTTCAATTTTATAGCCGTTTTCATTTTCGGCATTGTCCTGCCAGCTCAATTTAACTTTAGAAAAGTCGATTAATTCCCCTTTCAGGTTAGAAGGAGCTGGGATAAAATCTGGAAAAGCTGTAATTGAATTTAGATAGTTTTCGAGATTGGTATAACCGTTAAGTGCAAATTGACTTCCATCAGAAGCATCCGTTGGGTTAAGACCATTGTTAATTTCCCAGTAGTCGGGCATCCCGTCATGGTCGGAATCAGGCTTTACAGGTCCCTGTTTCAATTCAATCCATCCACCTACTTCATCCTGAGAATCGATAATTCCAGTGACAGGATGATCGTCAGTAAATTTTTGATTATACCGGTATGTTTTGCCTTCATAATTTGCATAACCGTTCCGTACTTCGTCGATAATTCTTTTGTCGATAGCATCTCGACGCGGTAAAATTGCTCCGGCACTATCCAGAACCCTTAAATAAGCCTCTACGGCAGTCTGCTGATTGATCGGGATATATTCAAAAGGAGTATTTGATTTAATTGAATCTTTATATTGAGAATTAATTTCTTGAACTCCATATTGCCAGTTGTCCTGTGTGGTTTCGGGACTTCCTTCAACAAAATTTTCAGCGATATACCATTTACCGTAATCGAGTAGGCCGTTGCGGCTGCTTGGTGCTACTATTCGTTTTTTTACGCCGTCTTTTGTTGCTGGTCCAGGTTTAAAGTAATTAGCAACTAAATTAATTTGGGTAGCTGGACTTTCCTTATAGTCAGGATCATGAAGTTCGCCGCCATAAATACTGTTGAATCCCCAATTATAAATCACATTATTTCTGAAGTCTGTATTTCCGCTACCGGATGCAAAGCGGGGATTTCTGCTTGAATGGTGCGCAAAGAGATTGTGATGATATGTTGAATTTTTTCCTCCCCAGATAGCTCCATATCCGTGCTCATCTTTTTCATGTGTTGAAGAATACAAACTTTCGCTGATAACACACCACTGTACAGTCAAATTTTCACACCAGTAGAGCGACATAGTTTCGTCGATACTCCAGCTAAGCGAGCAGTGATCAATAATTATATTTTTTTGAAAGCGACAGCTCATTGCATCGCCGTTGGAACCTAAGTTTGTCTTGTTGCCCAAGCGAAAACGTAAATATCGAATTATAACTTCGTCTGCTTCAATTATAAACGGGTAACCAGCCACGCAAATTCCGTCGCCTGGAGCTGTTTGGCCTGCAATTGTTATATAAGGATTTTTTATTACGAGCTGGGACTTGAGATGAATTGTCCCAGAAACTCTAAAAACTACGGTTCTTGGTCCCGCAGCTTCAACGGCATATCTCAAACTGCCAGGTCCACTGTCGTTAAGATTAGTAACTTCGTAGACACGCCCGCTTCTGCCGCCAACAGTATATTTACCCCATCCTTCAGCGCCGGGGAAAGCAACTTGTTGTGAAAAAATTATTGTTGCATTAATACTAAGCAACAAGAAAGTGTAACTAATTAAATTTTTCATCGATTATCCGAACTTTCAGAATAAAGGCATCCTGAAAACTATATCATGAAACAGGATGCCTTTTTAAACTCTGTTATTTAATTAGCATCATTTTTCGTACGAGGGATGTTTCTTTTGAAGTAAGTTTGTATAGATAAATTCCTGTAGATAAATTTTGTGCATTGAATTCGATATTATGACTACCAGCATTCAACTCTCCGTCGATAAGTACGGCTACTTCTCTACCCAGCAAATCATAGACGACAAGCTTCGTATAACCAGCTTCTGGAATTGTGAATGAAATTTTTGTAGTAGGGTTAAATGGATTTGGATAATTTTGTTTGAGACTGAATTTTGTAGGAATGCTTTCATTTTCTTCGACAGAAACAGCATTGCCAGCCCATCTTAAGTCACCAATTGGTCCACCGTCTGTACCAAAAGTCAGGAGGGGTGAACCTGCAGGTAACGTAAAATCGCCATTGGCCGGGTCAAGGTATTCAGGATTCATATAAATGGTATCATTTTCTGATGGTATGGTGACCCATCTCAAATCGCGAGACGGTCCCAGTTCCCAGAAACAAAGTCGTTTCCACGTAGCAATTGGTGGCATATCAGAAGAAGCTCTTTTGAAATAGAGTACTTTTTCTCCTTTGTCTTGCGCATTGGAAAAAATTGAATTGGTAATTGTCCATTCATTATCAGAATGTTCAACCAGAATCATATTTTTACCGCCGCCAATATCATCAAATGTACAATGATCTATTAGACCAGTCGGTGGAAATGTATTTGGATAACTCGAACCACCTTCAAAACGGATTCCGTATGCATTAATATGATAGAAAGTGGAATTTTTTGCTTCAAAATATTTACAGTTAGCGTATTTAAATTGCACTACAGAACCTGTTGTACCACTACCTGGTTCATCACCAATATTATAAACGATAGTGTTGTGAATCATTATTGTATCCTGCACAACATTATAAAGTGTTTCGCTATATGCACCATCAATCATATTTCCCTGGAAATCGTGAATTAGACAATTTTTAATATAAAGTTTGCCGACCTGGATTTCATTTAAAGGGACAGGATAAGAAATTAATCTAGTCTGGACTGGTGTACCAGGAGACATGGGACTATCCCCTCTAATTTCGAGTCCTTCGAGAGTTAAAGCACTTCCTTCGTCCATAACAAAGTATTCGCTTGGAGTAGTTTCTCCAGGGGTAAAGTTGCTATAAAGTATTGGCTTGACATCAGCAGTTGGTTCTTCAGCTTTAATAGTAATTTTTTTGTTTTTTAGCACGGCAAAATTTGCAGTAGAAGTTGTATATTCAGCGCCGTTTGTTAAAACCAGTATATCACCTGAACTGGCATTCTCGATAGCCGTAGTTAGCGTGCCGTCACCAGGCTCAACTGTAATGATATTTTGCGGAAAGATTATGCTCGACAATGCAAAAATCCATAAAAATAGTAACTTTTTCGGCATTTTGACCTCCTAGACTTATTTTTGTGTTATTAAGCTATATGCTTTACTTAATCGCTTACTTAAAATGCGAAAACTTTTTATAAAAGTCAATGAATTTTTCGATTCATTTCTCCTTTTTTAACCAAGCGAGTGAGTTGAAAAGGAGCTCTTGAAACTTTTGATTCTCATAGACTAATCTATCGTGTCCAAGTAAAATCGTAACAACTTTCGAATTCCTGTACTCTCGAGTCCATCCCAGATACCTTGCAGACTCACAATTCTCAGTAGTCAATAAATAATGATTCCCTTTGTCGTACTCAATGTTGAGGTAGGTTTCGTCGTGCACATAAAAATTATTAATCCCTTTTGTAATTGGATGTGTGTGATCGAGTATTATTACTTCGAAATCCTGGTCGTGTTTGTATGTAGATGGCCCGTATTTTAATCCATTAAATAAATACGGCTTATAATGATACTTAGCACCAGTGATTTTTATATATTCATCCCAATCCTGATGAGCCACAATTGCGTGATGTAAAAAAAGCACTCCAATCCCTTTATCAAATATCGAAAGAAATGCCTCAGATTCCCGGGGACTGATATCCTGATAAGTATCGTAAAAGAGAATCACATCGTAATTTGAGATAGACTCTGAATCAAATAAATTAAATGCCTCTGGTTTTGGAACAACAGAATAGTTTAGACCTGATTTATGATTGAAGATTTTATAAAATGAAGAATCAACGGCTTTTCCACCAGTAACAATTAATAAATTCAATTTGTCTTGGGCAAAAATACCAGTCATCGCAATTAGTAAATAAATTAATATGATTTTCATAACGATTTAATTTTTTCCAGTAATTGCTCTTCTATCGGAATCCCTTCTTCATCGCATTTTTTCTTGAACTGAGTAGACCTTTCGCCTGGATAATAAATTGCCTCGTCAAATGAAACCGGTTCGGCACTTTTATAATATTTTATAATTTTTTCGACATACGATTCAATTTTATCGTTAAATAGAGGCTTTATTGCAATAAATACCTGCGACATTCCGGTATCGTATTCTGATCTCGACAGATCGGCAGTTGAATTGCCTTCCGCAAGAATTGAAGCAATCAGGTCGAGCAACAAGGATAACCCTGCGCCCTTCCATAATCCGATCGGTAGAGCACGTTGTGTTTTATTAATTTCAACGGGATCTTTTGTTAAATTACCCTTCGAATCGTAACCTCCATAATAAGGAAGTTGAAGATTCATGTTTATGTATTCTGCAAGTTTACCGTATGAAAATTGAGAAAGCGCCATATCGAGAACAACAGGATTATCATTTTTCGGTACTGCAAAGACAATCGGATTATTTCCCGATGTTGCCTTTTTTCCATTCCATGGTGGAAGATTAGGTATTGTATTCGTCCAGCAAATAAAAATGTATCCTTTTTTTGCAGCTGCCCACCCGTAATAGCCCGCTCTCATCCAATGATTGGTATTTCTTAATGCCACGCACCCAATACCATATTTATCGGCTATCTCCATTGCCCTATTCGTCATTGCATAAGCATTCAATGGACCTGGACCGAAATTACCATCCCATTGTTCCACAGCAGCAAATGATTTTATTAATAAAGGTTTTGCTCCAGGTTTAATTAGACCCTTATCAACATAATCGATAAAGAGAGGAAATCTATTAATGCCGTGAGAATAAACTCCGCTAACTGTATTATCAGTAAAAATTTCGGCGCAAAGATCTGCTTCCTCATCGGAAAATCCTCGCGCCTTTAATTTACTTTTGAATAACTCTTTTAAGTCATCTTTCTTAATATTTGTCACTGCTCAAAATATTTCGTGTAGATTGTATTAATTTCATTAATTTCTTCATTGGTCAAGTTAACCGAGCCGGCTTTTGCGTTTTCAATTGCCTGATGTCTGTTTCTGGCTCCACATAGAAGATGAGTAATCCCCTTTTGATTGAAAGTCCAAGCGCAAACCAGTTGAGCAATCGACACTTTATGCATTTCGGCAATCGGTTCAAATTCTTTTAGCATGGAATTGACTTTATTAATATTTTCTGGAGTGAATAAAGGATTGTTTCGTCGTAAGTCACCTTCATTATATTTTCTATCGGGAGAAATTTTTCCTGTCAGCAATCCTTGAGAAAGTGGTGAATATGCCAGGATAGCAATATTATTTTCATGGCAATAACTAACGTTGCCTTCCTTTTCAATTTTTCTGTGGAGCATATTATACTTTTCTTGATCGGAATCGATGGCTCCATATTTTTTCATCTGTTCAACGGTGGCATTTGAAACACCGATAGCTCTTATTTTCCCTTCGTCTTTCAATTTAATTAATTCAGCCATAGTATCTTCAATTGGTGTAGTTGAATCCTGCCAGTGAGTTTGATATAAATCAATATAATCTGTTTGCAGTCTGCGAAGGCTTTGTTCAATTTCGTATCGAATTGAATCAGGATGCAGGTATTTATAAATTTTCATTGCGCCCGGTGTCGATTCATCTGCAACTCCTTTTTCTGTAGTATAGAAAAAGAATTCACCTTTTTCCAGATCCCATCTCAAGCCGCATTTTGTAGCAATTAAAACCTTATCCCTTCTGTCTTTAACGGCTTTCCCTACAACTTCTTCAGAATAACCAAATCCATAAGCTGGAGCCGTATCAATTAAATTAATGCCTTTATCGATAGCAGCGTGAATTGCATCGATACTTTCTTTTTCGTTGCTACCGCCCCACATCCAACCACCGATTGCCCACGCACCAAATGCAATTACAGAAGCATTCAGCCCGGATTTACCAATTTCTCTATAAATCATGAAATAAGTCTCCCTATTTATTTGATGCCCAGAAAATTCCGCCTACAATATGTTTAATGAAATTCTGATCTGTATAATGTTCTGGTAAATGACCCATTGCAGTATACCAGACCCTGAAATTGTTTATTTCTTTGCACCACGATATAGGGTGAAAATCTCCGTGTTTACCTCCTTTATAAGTATTTTCGTCAACTGTTACAAGGAGCTCCACATTTTCTGGCAAATCTTTCCAGTTATACCATTCGTCTTTCCAGACCAGCGAATCGGGCAAATGTTTTGTGGAGAGATGATTTTTATTTGCAACTCTAATTACTGCATTTTGAATTTCGGGGTGGTCATCAAAACAGGCTCCAATAAAATTGCAGTACCAGTCCCAGTCTTCCAGTGTTGCCGTAGCGGAATGAATACCAACAAATCCTTTATCTGTTTTTGTAAATTCGACCAGCGCTTTTTTGCCGTCCTCATCAAGTACATTACCAGATGTGTTTAGAAAAACCAGTAGGTCGTAGTTTTTAAGATAATCAAGATTAATATTGGTTGAGTCGTCCGTAAAATCAATGCTGAATTTGTAGTTCTCAGATAATTTTCGAAACATATCGATTGCAGTTTTAGTTGATTCGTGAACATAATCAGAAGCTTTGTAGAAAACTAAAATCCTGATCACTTCTGGCTCCAGCGGTGTTTCATCGATTTTGTAATTAACATTCCATTTAATCCATCGGGCAACTTTTTTGCCATCTTCTCTGATGGGAAGAAATTTCAATTGACTCGAATAATTAATTGCAGCCGTATCGAGTATAGTAAAACCGGATGATTTAATTAATTTAACGTCGCTGACGCTCCCTGTTGTATCGACAAGAATCATTAAATCTACTTTACCCTGAATATTATTATCCAAAGCTTCCTTTGGATAATTTAATTCGACTGTTTTCAAAAGGACGGGTTTCTCGAGTGCCCTTTCCTTCTCCACACTGCTAAAAAAAGAACAAGAATAAATAAGGAAAGGAATAACAAAAAGTATTCCTTTCATTTTACTTCTCCATTTATTATTTATTGCCTATCGAGCCATCCAACCACCATCCACTACAAGTACCGTACCGTTGACATAACTTGAAGCATCAGAGCAAAGGAAGACCATTGCGCCCATTAAATCTTCTGGGACACCCCACCTTCCGGCAGGAATTCTATCCTGTATAGCTTTATTTCTTACAGGATCCTCTCTGAGAGGACGTGTATTTTCAGTAGCAATATAACCAGGGGCAATTGCATTTACCGTGACGCCTTTTGACGCCCACTCGTTAGCAAATGCCATTGTCAATTGCTTAACACCTCCTTTTGAAGCAGCATATCCAGGAACTAATATACCACCCTGAAACGACAAAAGCGAGGCAATAAATACAATCTTGCCATAACCTCTTGCGACCATCTCTTTGCCGATTTCACGAGTTAAAATAAATTGAGCTGAGAGATTAACTTCAATGACTTTATCCCAGTATTCGTCCGGATGCTCGGCTATTGGTTTACGCAAAATTGTTCCTGCATTGTTAACGAGGATATCGATGCGTGGAAAATCCTTTTTTACCTGTTCAATAAAATTGTAGAGCGATTTTCTGTCGGAGAAATCGCTTACATACGATTTGAAATTTCGTCCTGCTGCTTTTACAAGTTTTTCAGTTTCAGCAAAATCATCGACATAAGAAACTCCGATTATGTCTGCGCCTGCTTCAGCCAGAGCCTGAGCATATTTTTGACCGATTCCTTGATTGGAGCCCGTTACCAGAGCGATTTTTCCATCGAGTTTGAATTTATCAAGAATCATAAATCTACCTCCGTAATTTATTTTAAATCTTTCATGGGAATGTGATCCATGTCGTCGAAGACCTGATTTTCTCCCCCCATAGCCCAGATAAACGAATAATTTTTAGTACCGCATCCAGAATGAAGCGACCAGCTGGTCGACAATACAGCCTGACGGTCGCGTACAATCAAATGCCGTGTTTCAACTGGATCACCAATCAGATGGACAACAAAATCGTCTTCGCTTAAGTTGAAATACATATAAACTTCCGAGCGTCTTTGATGCGTATGCGCAGGCATTGTATTCCATACGCATCCCACTTCGAGCTCTGTCAGTCCCATTGCCAGCTGGCATGTAGGTAGTATTTCCGGCAATATGTATTGATGGATTGTTCTTTTATTCGACGATTCCAGTGAACCCAGATTTCTGTGAATAGCATCTTCGTATTTAATATGTTTCGAGGGGTATTCTTTATGAGCTGGATAACTTACAAAATAAAATTCTGCTGGCTTATCTGGGTCTTCGCTCAAAAATTTCACTTCTTTTGTACCTCTACCAATATAAAGGGCATCTCTGAAATTCATTGGAAATTCGGTGCCATCGAGTATTATTTTTCCTTTGTTGCCAATGTTGAGAACTCCAACTTCTCTTCTTTCACAAAAGAATTCCGCGGCCATCTCCTTTTTTGATGCTGTAAGAGTAAGTTCTTTTCCAGCCGGCACTGCAGAACCGGTAATTGACCTGTCGATATCTGAATAGACCATTGGAATTTCATTTTTAACAAAAAGGCTTTCGATCAAAAATGACTGACGAAGTTCGTCGGTGGTCATTTTTTTAAAGCCATTTTTATCAGGTGAGTAACGTACTTCCATCTTTACCTCACTATTAAATTCAAATTAATCGTTTACTTTCTTTCATCTAAAATACTGTATAAATTTTTTCAAATGTAAAAATAATTATTGCATATTTTTCTAATACACTTGTGTAAGAAGGGCAATTATTAAAAAATATATGAGAGCGGAGAATTTTGCTCCGCTCTACAATTTATTATTAATTTATCGAAGCCAGTCTTTAATCTTAGCTGCTACCTGCGGACCAGTAAAGCCGAATTTTTCAGCAAGTGTTTTATACGGTCCTGATGCTCCAAATCTTTCCATTCCGATTGTAAGAAGTTTTTGTCTGAATAAATCGCCCCATCCCATCATTGACGCTGCTTCAATGATTACGAGCGGAACATCCTCCGGAATAATAGATTTTTTTAAATCGTCGTTTTGTTTTATAAAAAGTTCTTTAGAAGGAATAGAAACTACACGAACAGAATAATTTTCTGAAAGTAACTTAGCTGCTTCGACAGCCACTGGAACTTCGGAGCCACTGGCAGCGATAACCAGTTCGGGTTTGTTACCGTTTTCTTTCATGACAATATAAGCGCCATTGAGAACATCTTCTGGTTTAAAATCAGCGATTCTCTCAAATGCTTCGATTTTCTGACGTGTAAGAATAAGAGCAACGGGACCTTCTTTATGTTTAAGAGCAAATGACCATGCCATAGCGGTTTCAATTCCGTCGGCTGGTCTAATTACAGTAACATTTGGAATAGCCCGTAAAACAGAGAGATGCTCAACAGGTTGATGAGTTGGTCCGTCTTCACCCACAAAAATCGAATCGTGTGTAAATACATAAATAACTGGTATCTCCATTATAGCAGCCAGCCTTATTGTTGGGCGCATATAATCTGAGAATACAAAGAAAGTTGCACCAAAAGGTCTAAATCCGCCGTAGAGCGCCATACCGTTTAGAATTGCGCCCATACCATGTTCACGAATTCCAAAGTGGAAATTTTTTCCTTCGAACTTTCCGGGGGCAATGTCGCTGTAATTTTTCATGTATGTATTTGTCGATGGAGCCAGATCTGCAGAACCCCCAACAAAATTAGGAACTAATTGAGCAATCTTTTGAATTACCTTGCCCGATAGAGATCTCGTTGCCGACGGTTCTTTCGGAACGGCATTAAGTAATTCTTCGTCGATGTTTTCGGGCAACCAATTTGTAATGTATTTATTAAACTCTTCAGCTTTTTCAGGATTTTTCTCTTTCCAATCAATGAAATTTTTTTGCCAGCTGTCGTATTCTTTTTTGAGTTCAGATTTCCTTTCTTCGAACAATTTTTTTACTTCATCTGGTACAAAGAAATCTTTATCGGTAGGCCAGCCCAAGTTTTTCTTTGTTTCGATTAATTCTTCAGTACCAAGTGGTGAACCATGTACCTCGGCAGTGTCAACTTTATTAGGACTTCCAAAACCGATATGCGATTTAGTAATAATGATCGTCGGTTTTTCAGTTTCTTGTTGAGCGGTTTTAATTGCATTTCGTATTTCATTGTGATTATATGCATCTGCTTTTAATACCTGCCAGCCGTAGGATTCGAATCGTTTCTGGATATCTTCCGAAAAAGTAATCGAAGTATTACCTTCAATTGTGATATGATTATCATCGTAGAAATAGATGATATTTCCTAATTTAAGGTGTCCTGCAATCGAAGCGGCTTCGTGGGAAATTCCTTCCATCAAATCGCCGTCGCTTACAATTGCATAGATAAAATGATTGCCAAATAGTTGATATTTTTCGTCGTTGAAACGAGCAGCAATCATTTTGGCTGCTATTGCCATACCGATTCCATTTCCGAATCCCTGTCCAAGCGGCCCTGTTGTAGTTTCGATACCAGGAAGAAGTCCATATTCAGGGTGACCAGCTGTACGGCTACCCCATTGTCTGAAAGACTTCAAATCGTCGAGCGAAACATCGTAACCACTCAAATGAAGTAAGGTATAGATCAACATTGACCCGTGACCGGCAGACAATACAAATCGATCGCGATTGTACCATTTAGGATCGTCGGGATTATGTTTCAAAAATTCAGTCCAAAGAACCATGGCAACATCTGCCATTCCCATTGGCATTCCTGGATGACCCGAATTTGCTTTCTGGACACCTTCGGCTGCCAGTATTCGAATAGTATTCGCTGCTAACTTCTTGACATCATTATTTTGCATATAACTCCCCCAAATTGATTAAAAAGTAATCCGCAAATTTAATAAATTCAGATATTATATGTAGTCGAAGATGTCGTTCCGCCATGTCCTGTCCAGTTTGTGTGGAAAAATTCTCCTCTTGGTTTGTCAACTCGTTCATAGGTATGAGCTCCGAAATAATCTCTTTGCGCCTGCAAAAGATTTGCTGGTAATCTTTCCTGGCGATATCCATCGAAGAAATTCAAGGCAGTAGAAAGTGCAGGAACCCAGATTCCGTTACTTATCGCGGCAGTTACTACTCTACGCCACGATTCCTGCGAAGATTCCACCTTTTCTTTGAAGAATGGGTCGAGTATCAAATTTGAGAGCGAGGGATTTTTATCAAAAGCTTCTTTGATCTTTCCGAGGAATGCAGAGCGAATAATACATCCACCACGCCACATAAGTGCAATTCCACCGTAATTGAGGTTCCAGCCATAATCTTTTGCAGCTTCGCGCATAAGCATAAAGCCCTGTGCATACGAAATTATTTTTGAAGCATATAATGCACGTTTCAAATCTTCGATGAATTGTTTCTTGTCGCCTTCGAATTTAGGTTTGGGACCGGAAATAATTTTGGAAGCTTCAACACGTTCTTCTTTTAAAGCCGAGAGAGAACGTGCATAAACTGCTTCACCAATTAATGTAAGAGGTACACCGGCTTCCATTGAGGCTATCACTGTCCATTTACCGGTACCTTTTTGTCCTGCGGCATCAAGAATTTTTTCCACAAGTGGCTGACCATCGGTATCTTTATATGCGAGAATATCTCCTGTAATTTCGATCAAATAACTTTCGAGTTCGCCTTTGTTCCATTCTTTGAAAATTTGATGCATCTCCTCGTAAGATAGTCCCAACAAATCTTTCATTATCTGGTAAGTTTCGCAAATCAATTGCATATCGCCATATTCAATTCCATTATGAACCATTTTAACGAAATGACCGGCACCGTTTTCCCCTACCCAATCGCAGCAAGGAGAACCATCTTCAACCTTAGCAGCAATTGACTGAAAAATCGGCTTCACGTGTTCCCAGGCCTGCGGCGAGCCGCCAGGCATAATTGAAGGTCCTTTCAATGCACCTTCTTCTCCACCTGATACACCTGTTCCAATAAAAAGTAAACCTTTTTCTTCAACATATTTTGTTCGACGGATTGTATCTTGAAAATTCGAATTTCCTCCGTCGATGATAATATCACCCTTTTCCATAAGAGGAATAAGTGCCTCGATAAAATCATCAACCGCTTTTCCAGCCTTAACCATTAACATAACTTTACGCGGCTTTTTCAGACTTGCGACCAATTCATCGAGTGAATGAGTACCGATTATATTTTTACCTTTAGCTCTTCCATTAATAAAATCGTCCACTTTCGAGGTTGTCCTGTTGTAAACTGCAACAGTAAACCCGTGGCTTTCCATATTCAGGACGAGATTTTCGCCCATTACAGCAAGACCAATTAAACCAATATCTGCTTTACTCATTTTATTTTATCTCCTGATTTTGAAATTTTCCTTTGTAAGCCCACAATCCGAGAGCAGGATTTGAGATAAAGAATATTTTCTCTCCGTCGGGCATTATATTAAATCCGTCGTTTAATTTTTGTGGATTATATTTTTTTAGCATCTCATTTAGATCGCCATACTTAAAATTGACGCTTTCAATTTCGTCTTTGGACAAATTGCCCGGGCAGTATCTGATTGTAAAACGGTTTTCGGACGAACCGTGAATCAAATGAGCTGCCGCGCTTAAATTTTCCTGAAGTTCTTTATTCTCATCTACAAATTTAAGAATTTCTGGTGTTGTTCTATATCCATATTTTCTTATTAATCGGTCGATTTCTTTATCTTCACCAAATTCTTTCAGACCGGGAGCAAGCACAATCAATTCTCCACCGTCGGCAATTGCCATCCTTGTTCTATAAATACTTTTATTGCCCAGCCAGGTGCTCTTAAATTCTTGCGGGTCAAGAAATACCACTACTTTATCGAGAGGTGTATCGAGCATTTCAAAGTTAACCTGGAGCGATAAATCAGCCGCCTGTTTGAAACACTCATAATCATCACCAATAAACAAACCTTTTAAAACAAGTTCGTTTTTTTCATTTTTACCGATAACCGTCAAAACATATACGATTGGTAAATTTTTTGCGAAATTTTCAGAAGCGTAATTAAGAACTTTTCGTACAGGATTGTCGGCTCTTCCCATAATCCTTTCCATTCCATAAGCTGCTCCGAGGAAGTGGCTTTTGTTTATTCCTTCCTTGCCACCTGTACCGACGAAAATATTTTTATTATAATTCGCCATGCCGATAACTTCATGAGGAACAACCTGACCAACAGAGAGAATTAAATCATAGTTACCCTCAACCAGCAACTTGTTCACCTGTGCCGGCCATGAGTATTTTACTATTCCATCAGATACTTGTGATATAAAATCTTCAGGTACAATGCCGAGCGTCTTTAAATCATCGCGCCAGCGATGTACACGGAAAAGCTCCAATGGTATGTTGCCAAACATGGTATTAATTTCGCTTTCAGACATTGGAGTATGAGTGCCAAGCGCTGGTAATATATCTTTTAGATTATCTCTATAATATTCATAAATAAAATAAGTTAATTCTCCAGCCTTAGAATGATATCTAGTAAAATCTGGTGGTATTGCGAGTATTTTTTTCCGCGAGCCGATTTTAGATAGAGCTTCGTACAAATATTCTTTTGCTCGCTCTAAACTAATTTCCATATTTTTAGAACCGACAGCACAATATATCATAACAACCTCAAAAAAAACGGGCAATTAGCTGCCCGCATTATAAAAATTTAACGTTGAATTCGTGCTGAGCCACCTCTGGCAAATGCCAGTACTTCATCAAGAGTTGCCATAGTGGTATCACCAGGATAAGTAGTAAGTAGTGCTCCATGAGCCCAGCCAAGTTTAACTGCCTGCTCCGGATCCTCACCTTTCAGTAGTCCATAGATAAAACCAGCTGCAAATCCGTCGCCGCCTCCGACTCTATCGTAAACATCGAGCTCAGCTGTAGGGGCTTGAAACGATTTCCCATTAATCCAGGCAACGGCACTCCAGCTATGACGATTTGTAGAATGGACTTCTCTCAATGTAGTAGCGACTACTTTTACATTCGGAAATTTTTTAGTGACATCTTCTATCATTGCAAGAAATACTGAAGGATCGAGTTTCGACTTAGCAGTAACTTCTGGACCAGGTATACCAAGACCTTTTTGGAGGTCTTCTTCGTTGCCGACCAATACATCTACATGTTCAACAATTCGAGATATCACTTCCGAGGCTTTTTTTTCGCCACCCCAGATATTCCATAACTTGGCTCTGTAATTGAGATCGAAACTCGTTACAGCTCCGAATTTTTTGGCTGCTTTCATTGCTTCGATAATCAATTCGCCAGTGGTTTCGGACAAAGCTGCAAAAATTCCTCCGCTGTGAAACCACTTTACACCTTTTGTGAATATTTCGTCCCAATTGATATCGCCCGGCTTCAATAAAGCAGCAGCTTCGTTGGAACGATTATAAAAAACTACAGGTGCACGAGATCCAAAACCCCTGTCGCTGTATACAGCAGCCATATTTGGACCATTAACGCCGTTATGTTCAAATTCCTTGTATAATCCTTCAACACCCATAGCACGAACTCGTTCACGAATCAATTCACCAATTGGATATTTGACCAATGCAGTTACTATGGCTGTCTTCAACCTGAAACAATCCGCCAAGTTTGCAGCTACATTATATTCGCCGCCACTTACGTGTATCTTGCATTCTGTTGCTTTTCTGAATGGGATTATCCCTGGATCGAGGCGATGTACAAGTGCCCCAAGAGAAACGAAATCGTAATATCCTTCTTTTTTAATATTAAGTCCTGTATTCATAATTAGTCCCTGTATTTAATAGTTCAATAATTTTTATAGAATTTATTAAACTCCGCTGTAGGCATTAAATCCTCCGTCAACAGGAATAACTACACCTGTAACAAATTTTGAAACATCGGAGACAAGATAGAGTAACGTTCCAACCAATTCTTCCGGTTCGCCGAAACGTCCCATAGGAGTACCGTTAATAATTTTTTTACCGCGTTCAGTAAGTTGACCCGTCTCTTTATCGACCAATAAAAATCGATTCTGTTCTGTAAGGAAAAATCCGGGAGCTATTGCATTTACACGAATATTGACTTTAGCAAAATGGACTGCGAGCCATTCTGTTAAATTATTGATTGCAGCTTTGGCAGCTGAATAAGCAGGAATTTTTGTAAGAGGTTTGTATGAGTTCATCGACGATATATTAACAATAACTCCACCTCTGCCGAGCATATCCTCAGCGAGAATCATTGTCGGTAAAACGGTTCCCATAAAATTCAAATCGAACACATTCCTAAAACCCTCGAGTTCCAAACCAAAAAAGCTTTTGCCAATATCCTGAAGATCTTTATCGGTCATAAATTCAAGCTGTGTGGTTGCTTTGGGATGATTGCCACCGGCACAATTAACCAATACATCTATCTTGCCAAAATTTTCATTTATTGTCTTTTTGGCATTTAGAAGAGATTCTTTGTCGAGTACATTTGCCTTAACACTGATTGCATGTCCGGGATTTTCTGAATTGATCTTTTCAACAAGTGTGTCGGCTTTTTGTTTATTTGAATTATAAAAGACTGCAACTTTAGCACCAGCCTCTGCCAATCCTTCGCAAAAAACAGAACCGATAACGCCTCCACCTCCTGTTACAGCACAAACTTTACCCCTGATGTCTTCCATCGAATATTTCATGACATCTCCTATTTATTTAATGCTTCGTTTATACTTTTGATCACCTGACGGGCATTTGAAGTGAGCACGGAATAATTTTCGTTTTTGATTGCTTCTTTATCGAGGAGTGCCGAACCAATTCCAACAGCGCATGCACCTGCCTTCAACCATTCGCCAGCATTAGTAAGGTCGACACCTCCGGTTGGCATTAACTTTAAATGAGGCATAGGAGCGAGAATTCCTTTAAAGAATTTCATGCCGAGCACATCTGCCGGGAAGACTTTAATAACATCAGCTCCAGCTTCATAAGCAGTTTGTATTTCAGTAGGAGTAAAACATCCTGGCATGGCAGGTACGTCCAATTGATGAGCTTGTTCAATTATTTCTTTTTTGAAAATTGGACTAACCACATATTTAGCTCCTGCTTTTATTGCTGAGCGGGCTGTTTCTGCATCCAGCACCGAGCCAACGCCAACAATAATATTTTTATCGAGTTCTTCACTCATCCTTTTAATTAATTCAATAGCATTGGGAACAGTCATTGTAATCTCGGCAACCGTTATTCCACCTTCGGCTATGGCCTCGATAACTCTTTTAAGTTTTTCTGGCTCTTTAATTCTCAGTACAGCAACCGCCTTTCTCTCTAATATCGATTCTAAAATTTTTTCTCTTTCCATATTATTTAAAACACTCCAGATGTTTTAGAAAATGTTTTTCCAGGAATTGATAATGAATTTCTTCATTTTCAATCAAGCATTTCATTATTTTGTCTTTGAACAGGAATTGACCTGAAGAATCCCGCTCGGTCAATACCTTCCCGAAAGTAACGTGCAATACCTGTCGGGCATCGTTAAGATTGAAGAGTTCGAGAAGTTCTTCGTCGGTATATTGACTTGCAGGTTTGACTTTATTTATGTCAGCAGAGACATGATAGCTTCTCTTTTCCGTTTCATAAAGGTCACGGCAGAAATCGAGAATTTCTCTGAATAATTTCGGCTCCCTGTCAGCTACAACGCGTAATGCTTCCAGATAACTTGTGCCTGCTGTTTTAACGTGAGTATAAGCGCCTTTAATTGAACCGATGACACGATAAGCCGAGAATTTGTCGCTGCCTGAGTGGAGACTTATCTTATAGCTGCCAAAATACTTTGTTATATCGAGGTGTTTTTCGTATTCGGATTTGAACAAATTCAGATCGCCTTTATAGTCGATGCCTTTTTCAAAATCGCCGATAAAACGAGGTGCGAGGCTTACATATTTAACCCCGAGTCGGTTTAATTCATTTGCAAAAAAGAAATGTTCGAACGGCGAGGTAACTGATTCGGTTTCGTCGACTGAAACTTCGATTTCAAAACTGCCTTTGCTGGCTTTCGAAGCGAGATAGTCATACATCTTTTTAATATGAGCAATAGCGTTTCCGTATTTAGCATAGGCTCGCATGAAATCCGTTTCTGTGATAGTTAACGAAAGTCGTTCGGAAATTGTGAAAGTCATATCGACATAACGTTTCGCTGCTTCGGCTTTGTTATCCTTAAGTCCTTCCCAATCAATTTCAGCTAACTTTTGCTTTAGTTGCTCTTCAGTATAATTGTCGGCTTCGTTGTCAACGTGTTCACTTGGATCGAATGTAAACATTGTAAAGCCAGCATTGAGCATTAAATCGATATCTTCGAATGTTTTAAGGTGATCAGCATCCGATCCGAAACCATCTTTATAACCTTCTTGAAGGACTGCCCACACGGCGGCGTCCATAACATCATCTGGCGTTCTGTTAGTTCTTGTCAATTCCCTTATCGACTGCTGTGCAAGAATTGGACGGAAGCTACTCTGTTTAATTGCTCTGATGTGACCTGCATTTGCCATTCCGAGTCTGTCACCGCAACCGAATGAGTTGCACAAACCGAGCACAATCGGTACCGTGTGTGGAAAAAGTTTCTGAACTTTTTTTCTATTTACTGTAGATAAATAACACTTTTTGATGTATACATCTTTACCGGCATCGATCACTTCGCCTTCGAATTCATTCATCAATCCGTCTCCTTTACCGATAGAGACGACAAATAGAAATTTCTCGAAATTTTCTTTCCCAATAAAAAAGAAAATATCGTCCTTCTTCAATACCGAGAGAGGATAAACTTTTATTTTTAATGACTCACCAATAGTTAGGTCAACCAGATCGTTTTTTACAATATTTTTATTTTCCACTTCGTCATAAAGCTTCAGCATTTCCATGGATAACTCCTTTATTATTGTCAGAAATCAAAATAGTTTTTTGCATTGTTATAAGAAATATCTTCGACCATTTTACCAACTAAATCCAGGTCGTTTGGAATAAGTCCTGCTTCGATTTCTCTTCCCAGAATATCACAGAGAAGTCTTCTGAAATAATCGTGTCTGGAATAAGAGAGAAAACTGCGGGAATCGGTCAGCATACCTACGAATCGGCTCAAAAGACCCATATTTGAAAGCGCATCAATTTGACGTTCCATTCCGCTCTTTTGGTCGAGGAACCACCAGGCACTGCCGTATTGCATTTTACCAGGCACTGTTCCATCCTGGAAATTTCCAATCATTGTGGCAAAGAGTTCATTATCAGCAGGATTAAGATTATACAAAATAGTTTTTGCCAACTTGTTTTCTGAATCGAGTTTATTCAGGTATTTAGCAAGCGGGCGTGCCATTTCGAAGTCGCCAATTGAGTCCCACCCAGTATCTGGACCTAACTGTCTAAACATACGACTATTATTATTTCTCAGAGCGCCGAGGTGCAATTGTTGTACCCAGCCTTTTTCCCAATCCATAATGCCAAATTCATACATCATCGCAGATTTAAATTTGAGAATTTCGTTCAGCTCAAGATTTTTTTTATTGAGAAGTTTTATGAAGATCGACTTAATTTCGGATTCGGTATAGTCTTCGGCGTAAGCTGTCTCTAAACCGTGGTCAGAAAGTCGGCAACCATTTTCGTGGAAATAGTCGTGGCGCTTTTTAATGGCTTCGAGAAACGAGTCAAAATTGTTGATCGAAATTCCTGAAGCTTCTTCGAGTTTCTTCAGATATTTCAAGAAATCGTTTGTGTTTTCTACCGCCATCGCCTTATCCGGACGGAATGCCGGCAATACTTTCGTGCCAAAAGGATTTTCTTTTATCTTTTTATGATACTCCAGCGAATCGATTGGATCGTCTGTAGTGCAAATTATTTCGACATTCCATTGACTAATTAATCCTTGTGTAGAAAAGTCGTCTGTAGATAGAAGCTCGCTCGTTCGGTTCCAGATTTCTTCGGCAGTATCCGGATTAAGCAATTTGTCAGAAATTCCAAATGGCTTTTTTAGTTCCATATGCGTCCAGTGATAAAGAGGATTTTTAATTGTATATGGAACTGTTTCAGCCCATTTCATAAATTTTTCTTTATCAGTCGAATCGCCGGTGATATATTTTTCATCAACGCCATTAGTACGCATTGCTCGCCATTTGTAATGGTCACCGTTTAACCATACCTGTGTGATATTCTCAAATTTTCTGTTCGAGGCTATTTCGTCAATTGGAAGATGGCAATGATAATCAATTATAGGCTGCTTAACAGCGTGTTCATGATATAAGATTTCCGCCGTTTTATTGCTCAGAAGAAAATTTTCTTTGATAAAAATGTCGCTCATTTTATTAATTCCGTTTTATTTTAAATTTCTACTCTTTCCATTTTTGGTGCGAGGAGATTAAAGATGAACAATGCGATCAAATAAGCCGACCCGCAAACCAGGAACATAACATAATATCCTGTTTCGATTGTCCCGAGCGCTTTGAAATGATCGAGTACCCAACCGGCTAAAGTTGCTATCAAAATTCCACCAACGGCTCCCGCCATTCCACCAATACCAGTTACTGAAGCAACAGCTTTTTTAGGGAACATGTCGGAAGTAGTAGTAAAAATATTTGCAGACCAGGCTTGATGCGCAGATGCTGCTATACCAACGATCAGTATTGCAATCCATGGCGAATAGACTCCCAATGCCTGAGCAGATACAACTGGCAGTGCCAGCAATGCAAAAATAAGCATGGCAGTCTTACGAGCTTTATTAACTGTCCATCCTTTCCCGATAAAATAACCCGAGAGCCATCCACCAAAGATACTTCCAAAAGTAGTCATTGTATAGACAAGGGCAATAGGAAGAGCCAGATCAGTTTTAGTCATACCGTATTGTTTATTTAGAAATGAAGGTAACCAGAAAAGATAAAACCACCATACGGGGTCGGTCAAAAATTTTCCAATTAGAAAAGCCCACGTTTGTTTATAGGTCAATAAACTGAGCCAACCAACTTTTTCATTTTCTTTTTCTTTCGATAATTGTTCGTCTTTGTCGCTATGAATATATTCATATTCATCTTTTGATAATTTTTTATGTTTAGAAGGAATTTCATAGATTAAAAACCAGAAGATCAACCAGATCAATCCGATACCACCTGTTATGATAAACGCCCATTGCCAGCCCCAGTAAACGGCAATCAAAGGCACAGTCAATGGAGCTAAAATAGCACCAACATTTGAACCTGAGTTAAACAAACCGGTGGCAAGAGCTCTCTCCTTTTTGGGAAACCATTCGGCAACAGTTTTAATTGCAGCAGGAAAGTTGCCAGCTTCACTCAGTCCAAGAAATCCTCTTGCGAAAACAAAACCTAAAGTACTTTTTGCAAAAGCATGCGCAATAGCAGCCAGACTCCACACTGTTAACGAAAGCGCATAACCAATTTTTGTGCCCAATTTATCGATAAGCCATCCCATAAATAACATACCGATGCCGTACATGACCTGAAAAGCAACTACAACATTAGCATAATCAGTTTCAGTCCAATTGAATGTGGGTTCAAGATAATCATCTTTAAGAAGACTAATTACCTGTCTATCGAGATAGTTGATTGTTGTAGCAAAGAAAACCAGAGCAAGTATTGTCCAACGGTATTTCCCAACTTTTGCTACAGGGTTATTTTGATTAAGTTCTGCATCCATTACAGCTCCAATTTATTTATTAAAAAACAGCGGTTACTTAATCGGTTACTAATTTAGAAATTTTTATTATCATTTGCTACAAAAAAGTAAATTATAAAATTAATTTCTTCCTTTGAGTTTATTAAAGTCATTTTTATACAAATTTCTTTAATCTAAATGCAAACTCACTCCCTTCTCCAGGCTGGCTAATTAATTCCATACGCGAATTATGAGCTTCAATTATATGCTTTACTATTGCCAGACCAAGTCCTGTGCCCCCCAATTCTCTCGAACGATTTTTGTCGACTCGATAAAACCGTTCAAATATTCTACGCTGATCTTCAGGATCAATTCCGATACCTGTATCTCTTACATAAATTCGTACCTCTTTTTCGTAATCCTGTATACCCACCTCAATTCTTCCCTTTTCTGTGTACTTAATCGCATTGACCAATAGATTCGATAACACCTGACGAATTTTTTCCTTGTCGCCGTAGACTTCGGGAACAGGTTTGCTTAACTTTACATCCAATTCCAAATTTTTATTCTCGGCATAGGGTTTAAATTCATTAACTAAATTGCGTACTATCGGCTCCGGATCGAAATAGCGGAGATTCATTTTCATTTGCCCTGATTCAATCATTGAGATATCGATCAAATCATTCAACAAATTATTCAAATTATTTAAGTGCTGATTTGCTTTTTGAAGGAAAGATAAATTCACCTGAGGGTCGTTTATTGCTCCATCGAGGAGTGTCTCAATAAATCCTTGAATTGCAAATATCGGAGTTCTCAATTCATGAGATACGTTCCCCAAAAATTCAGTTCTTACCTTTTCTAACTTTTTCAAATTTTCGATTACTTCTTTATTACGTCGAAACATTTCACGAATTTCATCTTCAAGATAACGTAGATCAGCGCTTAAATGGATGTCGTAATGATCAATCAGTTGATTGTTTCTAATCTTACGGATTATTTCTGCAATCGAATTGACTTCTTTTTTCCTTTTCAAGCCGAGATAATTTAACAAACTGAAATAGGAAATAAGAATAAAAAATAAAATGAGAATAAGAATTATAGGGGAATGACCTGCAAGGAAAGACAAAAGTAGAAAGAAAACAAAATTGTATATTAATAAAGGAAGAGTATAATTTCTTCCGAAGGATAGATTTTCTTTAATATTTTTCAACGTCTCTGAAACGATAACCCACCCCCTTAATTGTTTCGATCAGATACGAATACTCACCCAGCTTTTCTCTAATTTTACGTATATGAACGTCAATGGTTCTTTCGACCACGTAAACATCGCCGCCCCAGATATCGCGCAATATCTTCTCTCTTTCGAAAACTTTACCCGGTCTAGCTGCAAGGTATGCCAGTATTTCAAATTCTTTCTTCGGAAAGACTAATTCCTTTTTATCGACAATAACTGTATACTTTGTTCTGTTAATCAAGAGCGGTCCGGCGCTGATTTCTATTGTTTCCTCTTCGTTTTGTTTTAACTGCTCTAATTTACGCAGGTTCGATTTAACCCGCGCAATAAGTTTTTTTGGCGATATCGGTTTTTGAATAAAATCGTCAGCTCCCAGATTCAGTCCATAAACCTCATCAATTTCGGAGGATTTTGCAGTCAAAAATATGACTGGCGTATTCTTAAATTCCTCTCTCTTTCTGATCTGTTTGCATGTTTCGTAACCATCCATTTTGGGCATCATTACGTCGAGAATTATTAAGTCCGGATTTAGTGATAGCTTATCGATTGCTTCCTGACCGTTATAAGCGGCAATAACTTCAAATCCCTCGTTTTCAAGGTTATATTTGAGAAATTCGATAATATCTTTTTCGTCGTCGACAAGTAATATTTTTTCACTCATATTAAAATTTCACTTCCTTTTTTTGTTCTGCTGATTTATAGATAATATCGAGCAATTTCATTCTAACGAGTGCTTCTTCAGAAGTTGATACAGGAGGAACTTCACCTCTGAGCGAAGCAATGAAATGTTTCATCTCGTTTTCATACGATTTATGGTACAAATTAGATACACTTGATTTAGAAAGGCTATAATCAAAAAATGCAGATTCAATTTTTCTAAATACTTTCAAAGGATTTAACTGAGCTGCGCCTTTCGTGCCGTGAATAATAAAATTAAAACTGTCCGTCTCCGAATAGAGCTCCCAGCTTACTTCAAAATTGATGGCATTTTTCGAATTGAGTCTCACAATTCCAACCGCCGAATCTTCAACGTCCTGATTTTTTGTGTTGAATTTATGAACGGATGCACTTTCGATTTTATTGTTTCCAAACATCCAGATGGCAAGATCGAGCAATAAAATCCCAAGGTCGATTATTACTCCCCCGCCCGATTTCTTTTTGTCGATAAACCATTTTTGTGCGCTGCTTTTGTTTCGTAGCCAGCCACATTTTATATAAAATATTTCCCCCAGTTCTCCGCTATTAATAATACTTTTCATCAACATCGAATCGGGTCGAAACCGCAAATTCATACCAACCATAGCCAGTTTTTTATTTCTCTTTGCAGCTTTATCGACTTCAAGTGCTTCTTTATAATTTAATGCAATCGGTTTTTCAATCAACACGTCGAGTTTTGCATTCAGGCAATCGATAGCTATCTCTTTATGAGTGTTTGTTGGAGATGTAACAATAACTGCATCGAGCTCTTCTTGAGAAATCATTTCACGATAATCCGTGTAACGTCTTGCAGCTGGAATTTTTTCACCAATTGTTTTAAGGCGATTATTGTTAATTTCACTCACAGCAACAAGCTCGATGTTACCCATTTTTGTTAATACCGGTATGTGAACCAGTTGAGCAATCGAGCCCAATCCAACAATTGCTACCTTAGTTTTTTTCATCAAGCTACTACGCCGTTTTTATAATTTTTATTTTTTAAAAAGTCGATAACTTTTTGTACTATTCCTTCTGGATCGATTCCAAGCATACGATGAAGTTCTGCCTGTGTTCCATGTTCAATAAATTGATCCGGCAGACCGATGCGCAAGAGATCCGCTTTTATATGATTATCGTTATAGAATTCGACAACACCGGCACCAAATCCACCAATTAAGCTGTTTTCTTCGAGTGTTACTATTTTATCGAACTTTTGTGCAGTTTCGATCAGGATATTTTCGTCGAGTGGTTTTATAAAACGCATATTGATTACTTCTGCTTCAATTCCATGTTGTGCCAGCAAAGTGGCGGCTTTCGAAGCGTAGTCAACCATTAAACCGACTGCAAGTAATGCAACATCATTGCCAGAATTAATTCTTTCAGCTTTGCCGATTTCAATTTCTCTGAAACCTTCTTTTAATTCAACTCCGAGCGCATTTCCTCTTGGATATCGCAGTACAATAGGTCCCTTTTTATAATTAACTGCTGTATAGAGCATATCTCTCAGTTCGGCTTCATCTTTTGGCGCCATTATTACAATATTTGGTATCATCCTCAAATAAGATAAATCGAACGTGCCGTGATGTGTGGGACCATCGGCGCCAACCAGTCCGGCTCTGTCAAGAGCAAAAACAACGTGTAAGTTTTGCAATGCAACGTCGTGAATAATTTGATCAAAAGCCCTTTGCAAAAATGTAGAATAAATTGCAACCACAGGAATGATTCCCTGCGTTGCCATTCCTGCTGCAAATGTAACTGCATGTTCCTCTGCAATTCCTACGTCAAAATATCTTTCAGGTAATTCAGCCTGAAGTTTATCGAGCCCTGTTCCGTCTGGCATTGCAGCAGTTATACCAACGACTTTGTCATTGCTTTTAGCAATTTCTACAAGAGCATCACCAAATACTGAAGTATACGACGGTAGTGGGGTTCCTTTTTTTAAGGATACTCCAGTTAATTTATCGAATGGCGTTGCTGCATGAAGACGTTGCGAATGATTTTCAGCCGGCTTGTAACCCTTTCCTTTTTCAGTCAGAACATGGACAAGTATTGGACCGTTTAATTCTTTTACGTGCTCGAACAATCTGATCAATTGATTAATATTGTGACCATTAATCGGTCCGAAATATCGGAATCCGAGAGCCTCGAACAACATTCCGGGAGTAAGAACTGCCTTGATGCCTTGCTCAATACGTGCAGCAACTTTTCTTAACCTGTCTCCGAAATGATCAAGCTTACCAGTCAAGTCCCAGATAGCACCTTTGAATTTGTTATATTCAGGGTGCGAAATCATTTCATTGAAATACTTTGAAATTTGCCAGACATTCGGTGCAATCGACATCTGATTATCGTTTAAAACAACTATCAGATTCTTTTTTAGGAGTCCCGAATTATTCATAGCTTCATAAGCCATGCCTCCGGTCATAGCACCATCCCCTATAACAGCTACTACTTTTCGATTCTCTTTTAAAATGTCGCTGGCAACTGCAATTCCGAGAGCTGCAGAAATTGATGTAGAGGCATGTCCGGCTCCAAATGCATCGTAAGGACTTTCGCTTCGTTTAAGAAAACCGCTGATTCCTTTGAACTGGCGAATGGTTTTCAATGCATCCCTTCTTCCAGTTACAATTTTGTGAGGATAAGCCTGATGACCAGTATCCCAGACAATTTGATCATAAGGTGTATTGAATACTTTATGAAGAGCAACAGTCAACTCAACAGCTCCGAGTCCTCCCCCGAAATGACCTCCGATCTTTGATATGACGTCAACCATGTATTGACGAATTTCCGTACAAAGCAGTTTAAGGTCCTGACCTTCCAGTTTTTTTATATCTTCAGGAGAATTGATATCGAACAGCAGTTTGTAATCGTTCTTATTTGGCATTTCGTACCTTTATGAGTCCTTATTAATTTCTTCTTCAAATTTCTTTTTTATTTCGGTTATTTTTAGTTCTGCAGATTTCAAAATTTGATAGCATGACTTTGCCAATTCCATCCCCTCTTCATAGAGGCGAATCGATTCGTCGAGTTGAAGGTTCCCTTCCTCGAGCTTGCCCGAAATTTCCTCGAGTCGCTTCAACATTTCCTCAAAGCTTTTCTCTTTCTTCTTATTCATTTATTAAAGTTTCTCCATCATAAAAAATGATACTAAATTTTTCTTCCTTATTTAAATACTTCAGTCGGGTAACCACTGCATCGTTTTGTTTGACAATCGTAAATCCTCTTTCAAGGATGCGGCTTGTATCATATTTTTCAAGTTTTGCTTTTAAGAGTTCCAGACGAACCCTCGAATTTTGAACTATGTTATCGAAATTATTCTCTAATCTGAAATACAAATTGTCGAGATACTGTTCCTTAGTTCTGATATTATCGATTGGAAGTTTGAAACCGTACGACGATAAAAATGATTCGACTGTTTCTTTGTAATCAGAAATAAGAGAAAATATATTATCAGTAAAATTATAGGAAAATTCGTCTATAAAGGCAAAGATTTCGTTTATATCTGGAGTTGCGAGTTCCATTGCTGCTGATGGAGTTGGCGCACGCAAGTCGGCTACAAAATCTGAAATTGTAAAATCGATTTCGTGCCCCACAGCGCTTATTATTGGAATACGGGATTCGAAAATTGCACGCGCAACGATTTCTTCATTGAATGCCCATAAATCTTCTAACGAACCACCCCCACGACCAACTATGATAACATCGATATCGTCTCTGGTGTTGAGCAGTTTAATGCTCTCAACGATTTCCTCTGCAGCCCCTGCACCCTGAACCCTGCATGGTGCTATGACTAACTCAACTAATGGAAATCTCCTTCTTGCCACACTTTGCATGTCTTTAAATGCAGCGCCATCAATTGCAGTTACAATTCCGATCTTTTCGGGAAATTGAGGAATCGGTCGTTTGTATTTCTCATCAAAAAGTCCTTCCGCAGCTAATTTTTGTTTTAACTTTTCGAATGCTGCCTGAAGCTCGCCAACTCCGGCTGGTTTCATCGAACGGACGTCAATTTGATAATTCCCACGTGGCGGATAAACCGTAAGTCTTCCTTTTACGATTACCTTCATACCATCTTCAGGCGTAAAAAAAACATAGTTGTTCAAACCCCGCCACATTGTACAGCTTATCTGAGCATTAGCGTCTTTGAGTGTAAAATACCAATGACCCGAAATATGCGCCTTGAAATTGGAAATTTCACCAACTACTGAAATTTCAGCGAAGTTCTCTTCCAGCAGGTTTTTAATTTGGCCGGTAATCTCACTGACAGTTAGTATATTATCAATAATTAATTCGCCATCTTGCATTATTCATCTTAAAAATTGATTGAAAAAAAGTTTGAGTAAATTCCCAAAGAATATTCGTTTAAACAATATTTCCTGCCGGAAATTCCACTTGTATATCGATATCTTCCATAAAAAGTAAAAACGTTTTCAATTCTGAATAGTCCCAGAGATAATTCAGGACTAAAACCGTATGCACCTTTAAAGTCATTAAAGTAAGATACTCCTATTGAAAGATATTCAATTACTGGCAATTGAATAATTTGTTTATAACCAAGCCTGAGGAAATCCTGACTTAAATCTACTTTGTCTTTGTTAAAAACGTACGTGTATTCCACCCCAACATAACCGAACGGATAGTTGTAGCCTCCTGAATAAAAAGAAAATAGAGGAATTTCTTTCGAAAGTCCGAAATAATCATTTCCTTCGTAGCGCAAATAAACCGGCGACGGCACACCAAATATTACTCCACCGAAACAGCAAACTTGTAAAAGATTAAGATTCCGGTCTTTCATAACAATATTATTTGGGAATTCAACTTCATATTGCTCACTCAAAATTTTACCCTCGTCTCTATCGGTTAATTCAATTTTGTAGCTGATGTAATTATCAGAAATTTTCAATTTCGAAATATCCATTTCAAATTTATGCTCTATCTCTGGCTTGTCAGAGATAATAAAAGTATCGTTATTTTCAAAGATAATTCTCGACTTTACACTGTCGGAAGTAAAAAATGTCAGGTTAAAGATGTATGGAGGGTCCGGAGTGATGTACGAGTCGATTATATATATCTCGATATTTTCTTCATCCTGCGAGAATAAAAGACCTGTTGATGTTAATAAAACTAAAAATATAGTTATCAAAAACTTTTTCATATCTTTTTAAAATTGTCTATTTAAAATACACTTTTTTGAAATAACTTTTTTGTCATAGCGCTCGGAAAACTACTACAAAAAAAATTAACTATATTTCGTTCTGTTAATAAAAATTTCGGGATAAAAATGAAAATCTTAGTATCGAACGACGACGGTATTGACTCGGCAGGAATTGCTGCACTGGTGAATGAGCTAAAGAAAATTGGAGAGGTTACAGTTGTTGCGCCGAGAACTGAACAGAGCGCGGTTGGTCATGCTATTACGATGAAAATTCCTTTAAGAGTAACAGAATATTATAAGAATGGTAATTTTTTCGGTTATGCCGTTGAAGGCACGCCCGCGGATTGCATAAAAATGGGCATTAGAAATATTATGAAGACCAGGCCGGACATAGTGATATCGGGCATCAATCACGGCTCGAATACAGCTATTAATATAATTTATTCTGGAACTGTCTCTGCAGCAAGAGAAGCAGCAATAATGGACGTACCTTCAATTGCAATCTCACTTACAAGTCACGAGCCAACCGATTTTTCGTATGCTGCCAAAGTAGCAACTCTACTTGCACAAACAGTCGTAAAAAACGGCTTGCCAGCAGGAACACTCTTAAACGTAAACGTCCCCGATTTACCCGAAGAAAAAATAAAAGGATTGAGACTTACGCGTCAGGGAAAATCAAAATGGGATGATATTTATGAAGAAAGAATTGACCCGTACGGTAAAAAATATTTCTGGCTTACAGGCAAATTAATTGAAGCAGATTCGGACCTGGGAACAGACCAATTTGCGATACGAAATAATTATGTTTCCGTTACCCCGATTCATTTTGACCTTACAGATTATGACTTATTCGAGGAGATGAAAAACTGGAATATCGAGAATCTATCGATTGATAACTGATATGGACATAAAAAGCATTGATATCACTTTCGACTTCGAACCTCTTATTGTTTTGATTGTTCTTTTCCTTCTGATAATATTTGCATTTTATGCATACAAGTACACGCTACCACCAACGAGTAAATTTATCAGATTTTTTCTGGCATCAATCAGGAGTATTATTTTCATTTTTCTCGTTATTCTTTTAATCGATCCGATAATTAAAGTTACTTATCGAAAAATTGACACGCCGCCAATTAAAGTATTTGTTGATAATTCCAATTCGATGGTGATGCCAGATAGCGTTGCAAACGTTAAAAAAGTACGGGAAATAGTAGAAGAGATTGCGGACAAATTTGGACATTCTGTAAAACTCTACACATTTGGAGAAAGTGTTAAACCATTGAATCCAGATTCACTCGAGTCGATCAACTTTTCTGAATATTCAACTAATTTCACTCCTATCAATTCAAACCTCGACTTTGATTCGACCTCCGCGTCCGTAATTATAAGCGATGGAATAATAACCACGGGCAACGACAACATCAATTCCGAAGCCGTGCCATTATTTACCGTGGGCGTTGGAGATTCTATATTACATCCTGATATTTATATCGAAAATATTTACTATAACAAAATCATTTATGCTGGAACTGAAACTGAAGCAGAAGTTGTTGTCCGTAATAACCTTACCGCCGGCACATCGAAAACTATTGATTTTTACCTCGATAATATTCTGATTTCTCGTAAACAAATTGAACTGGATCATTCAGGAATAAATAGAATTAAATTCAATTTCACTCCTGCCACTCCTGGCAAACACAAAATTACGGTTAATGTATATCCAGAAAAGAACGAGTTCAATAAAAACAATAATACTAAAACTGTTTTCATCGACGTTCTTAAAAACAAGACAAAGATTTTTTTGATAGCTGGCAAACCTTCATCTGACTTTACTGCTATAAATCTGATCTTAAGTAGCAATCAGAATTTTAATACAAAAAAAATTGTATTTATTTCTCCTCAAAAAATTTACGGTTCGGAGAACATCTCCAGAATAGACAGTAGTGAACTTTTCATTTTGATTGACTTCCCGCTAAAATCAACTCCTGAAAAGTTCGTTGAACGGATCTATGAAACAATAAATAAAAAGAATGTCCCATTTTTGCAATTTATTACTACAAATACAGAACTTTCATTTTTAGATAAGTACAAGGAGATAATGCCGTTAACAGTAGATAAAATTAACTCTGACATACTTGAGATAAACACATTAATCAACAATTCATTTTTCTTTAACGAAAAAGAACTTCATTCTTTACCGCCGTTGATTTCAAACGGTAACAGATATCGTTTTTCACAAAATACGGAAACGCATCTTGCATATTCGCTCAATAATAAATCTGTTCCTTTTTTTATAACCAGTTCTACTGGAAACAGGAAGTGTGCCTTTTTTCTTGCTGAAGGTATATGGAGATGGCATCTCACAATAGCAGAAAGATCAAATCTTTTACTTCCTGAATTTTTTAATAAACTCGTCAAATGGCTTACAGCTGACAATAAGAAAAAACTTTTCAAAATATTTCCACAAAAAGAATTGTTCGCCGCAGTTGAAGAAATTGAATTCACTGCCGAAGTATACGATCCAACATTTACTCCTGTGAATAACGCAAGTATCAGAATGGAAATTAAATTGGGCGAACTCAAATCGGAACTACAGTTCATCCCCGTTAAAAATGGTATTTATACAGCAAGGATTTCAGGACTCAGTGCCGGTGATTATAAATTTACTGCAGATGCAGAATATGATAATATTACATTATCTGATTCCGGACAATTCTCAGTAATCAATGCCAACCCGGAAAAAATTACAACTTTAATGAATACAGAATTGCTCAAAAGAATTGCATATAATTCTAATGGTAAGTATTATTCCCCCGAAAACGTTGCGAACTTGATTGACGAACTCGAAAAGTCGATCGAGAGTCGCAAAAGTGAAAAAATTCTTACAAACAATATCGAATTAAAGTCGAATTACACAATCATTTTTTTACTGATATTTTTATTTACAATCGAATGGTTTTTGCGTAAAAGAATCGGAATGCTATAAGATTTATTTGCAAAGTTACACGAGGGCAAATTGATGTTAATCGATTTTATCGATTTTTTGCTTCCGAGATTTTGCTTGCATTGTAAAATAAAACTGAACGACAACGAAAAGTATCTATGCAAAGAATGCAATAATTCACTTCATAGAATAAGCATTCCTTTATCATCTCTTAATAAAATTGAATCTTTGAGCGATTACAGAACTCTATATCTCTTTGAAAAGGAAATGCCGGTTCAGTCCTTAATTCATAACCTGAAATACAACGGAATTTTTCGAATCGGAATTTATCTTGGTAAAACTATGGGCGAAGAATACAAAAATATTTTTATGAATGAATGGCATATCGATAGCATTGTACCGGTCCCATTATATCATTCAAAGCAAGCAGAACGTGGATACAACCAGTCATATTATATTGCAAAAGGAATTAAAAGTGCGACGGGTATAAATGTTTCCAAAGTACTAAAACGAATTCGATATACACAATCGCAGACTGAGTTAACGCTATCAGAGCGAATGTTGAACGTAAAAGGCGCATTCAAGATAAAACGATTCAAAAAAGTAACTGGAAAAAGTTTACTCCTTGTAGATGATGTCATAACAACGGGCTCTACAGTAAATGAATGTGCATCTGTTCTACTCGAAGCAGGAGCCAATAAAGTATATGCTACATCAATAGCTGTTGCAGGGTCAGATTTACATTTTATCGGGAGCCGATACTCCCAGTAATGACAAACCGTTTTTAATAACCGTTTTAGTCGCAACAATTAGAGCGATACGCGCTTCGGCCAAATCTTTAGAACTTCCGATAACTCTACATACAGTATAAAATTTATGAAAAAGTGCTGCAAGTTCCTCCAGATAAACACAGATCCTGTGGGGCTCATAATTTTCGGCGCTCAGCATCACTTCTTCGGGATATTGATATAATTTTTTGATAAGTCGTTGTTCTTCATCTGTTTCAAGCAAATGCAGATTTTCTATCGACATAACGAGTCCTTCTTCCTGCGCCATTCTCAATATAGATGCAATACGCGCGTGGGCGTATTGCAGATAAAAGACAGGATTTTCGTCCGATTGTTTTTTAGCAAGATCGATATCGAAATTCAGATGGCTCGTTATACTTCTCATATTAAAAAAATATCTTACAACATCAGCACCTACTTCATCAATAAGTTCGTCGAGAGTAATATAATTGGCTTTGCGCGTGGACATTTTAACAATCTCACCACCCTGCATAATTGTAACGAACTGATGAATCAAAACTTTAATTTTGTCTGTGTCGTATCCCAGAGCTTTTAATGCCGCCATTACATCCGGATAGGTAGCATTATGGTCCGAACCGAATAAGTCTACAATCAGATCATACCCGCGTTCATATTTTGTAATGTGGTAAGCAATATCCGGTAGCCTGTATGTAGGTTCGCCGCTTGATTTGACAATCACTTTATCCTGTTCATTTCCAAGTTCAGAAAATCTTAGCCAGATTGCACCGTCTTTTTCATAAGAAAGATTCCTTTTGCTGAATTGCTCCAGTAAATCTTTAATTCTTCCTTCTTCATAAAGACTGTGTTCATTAAAATAATTGTCGAAAGTGATATTAAGACGCTTTAGTGTTTCTTTGATTTCGACAAAAATTTCTTTTTCTGCTCTTTCTTTAAATTTTCCATCTGCGCTTTCATCTTTTAATTTGTCGCCGTATTCATCGAGTAATTTTTTAGCAATTTCTTTGATGTACTCTCCTTGGTAATAGTCTTCAGGAAATTCAATTTTTTCGCTTAAGAGTTCCAGATATCGCAGACGCACAGAGTCGCCCAGTACACGCATTTGTCTGCCCGCATTATTGAAATAATATTCGCGGTCTACCTTGTAACCGATTGCAGTCAACAGATTTGCAATTGTATCACCTGTAACTGCATTTCTTCCGTGACCGACAGTAAGAGGTCCCGTTGGATTTGCAGAAACAAATTCGACCTGCGCTCGTTTCCCTTTGTATTTATTCGTCCTGCCGAATGATTCGCCCGATTCAATTATTATTTTGGTAAGATTGCTTACATAACTTTTAGTAAAAAAGAAATTAATAAAGCCTGCGCCGGCAATTTCTGTTTTTTCAATTATTCTATCGTCAATTTCCAGTGCAGATAGAATTTCGGTAGCGATTTCTCTGGGATTTCTTTTTAGTTTCCTGGAAAGGAGCATCGCAATGTTAGTTGAAAAGTCGCCGTGATTTTCCTGCTGCGGCACTGTAAAAATAATATTAACATCTTTCAGGTAATCGAGCTTTTGAGCTGCTTTACTGAATAATGAATAAAGGTAATTTCTCAATTTTTCTTCTCCTTAACTTTGGTAGCAGATACCTTAGACGCAGGAATAATTATCGGTGCGTCACCCCACAATTTTTCGAGTCCATAGTAATCGCGCACGTCGTATTTGAATACGTGCACAATTACGTCAAAATAGTCAAGTATAACCCATCTCAACGTTTCGTATCCTTCGCGGTGTAAGCATTTAATTCCTTCTTCGGAAAGTTTCCTGTCTACTTCGTCTGCAATGGCTTTAACCTGTTTGTCTGCGTCAGCTGAACAGATAACAAAGTAATCGGCTATTCCAGATAATTTTCTCAGGTCGAGAATTTTAATATCGTAACCTTTTTTCGATTCAATAATGGATGCAACTTTTTTCGAAAATGTAAGTGAATTCACTTTTACCTCTTTGTTTCTGTTGGTTTTAATAAATAATAATCACGTCCAATAATTATCGACACATCTAAAAAATAATCTTCATTTAGCTGCTGAATAATATTACCTCGCTTGACGCCGAGAGCATTAGCCACTTTCAAAGCATTTGCTTTATTACCGATTCGATCTATAACTATTGTCTCGTCAATATCAAAACGAATATAATTTTCCACATTAACAACGTCGAAGCCATTGTTTCTTAAATAATCGGTAAATCTTTCGCCTACTCCAGATATGCCACAACCATTCAGCACTTCTACCTGTATTATTTCTGAAGGTTCGCCTGACAAAATGTTTGAGTTATATTCGTTATCACTGTTCTGAATTTTCACATAAATCGAATAGACCATCAATACAATAACCGCAATTAGCAAAAAGTTGGCTATATTCAAAAATAAATTTTTTACTGTAGATACTTTATTTTCGTTTTTATCGGGCAATTTTTTATTCGTTTCCAATTTTTAACTACTTTAAGAATATTTACTTGGAACGAAAAATAACAAAAATCATCAACTATTTCTTTGAGCAAGTTGATAATTCATATCTCACCGTTTAAAACAGTTCTACTTTTACCCCAATGGAAGGGAATTTTTTTGAAAAGTTTCTATGCTGGAAGTTGTCTATCAGTATCCGTAATAGTAAAATGGCGAATAATAATTCCCAAAAGGTGAATAATACGGATATGGCACATTCCTGTATTGAAGGATGACTGACATATTTTCGGTAGGTTTGTATGTCAATTGAGCTCTGCTCAAATAAATGCCGTTAATACTTTGGGTAAAGCCGGAACCGAACGTATTATAAGGAGAATTGACTATACTTATATCAGCCGAAACATTTAACTTATCGTTAAATTGGTAAAACATACTATTTGTGTAAGTTGTAAGCGCCAGATTGCCGGCAGAGCCAAAGGAGCTGAAAGAAACATCGATAGTATGATTCATCTTAAAATTATTCGGGTTGATAAAGCCAAAAATATTCGACTGAGAATTGTTTAGAATACCGCTTTTTATGTTGGGTGCGGGCTGATCTTTAAACTGTCCGAATATAGTCGAAGTAGCAAGAATCAATAAAATTGCTATCGATTTTTTCATTTTCGCTCCAATTTTTGGACGTTAGACATCACGGCATTCAGTTTGGTTTCAATTTACGACTTAATATTAAAATTTGTTACCTCAATTGTCAAGTCAATTATTCGGTTATCTCGACAATCATTTCGATTTCCACTGGCGCATTAATTGGCAATTCGTTGACGCCAACCGCACTACGTGCATGTTTGCCTTTTTCTCCGAACAAATTAATTAATAACTCAGAGGCGCCATTTGCAACTTTAGGCTGCTCGATGAAATTTTCAGAAGAATTCACAAAAACCGTGAGTTTGACTATTTTTTTTATTTTTTCCAGACTTCCTATCTCACTCTTAATTACACCAAGACAATTTAGCGCTGCAACACGAGCACATTCAACAGCCTTTTCGACTGTAACGTCTTTACCAACTTTACCCTCTGCAATCAATTTCCCATTAATTACTGGAATCTGTCCTGCCGTAAAAATTAAATTACCCGTAACTTGAGCGGGTACATAAGCGGCGAGTGGTTTTACGGCGGATGGTAATTCGTACCCGGTTAATTCTTTAATTTTTTCTTCAATCATTTCTTTCCTTTTTTATCAAATATACGAAAAGTCGATATTTTTTGGTAACGTCGACATTTCAATTTATTTTTGCGTAACCAAATTAAAGGAAGTAGAATGACAAATTCAAAATTCGAAAAGCTCTACGAGATTATGAAACGCCTGCGAAAAGAATGTCCCTGGGATAGAGAACAAACACACGATTCGATTAAAGGCGCAACCATCGAAGAAACATACGAATTAATCGAAGCAATCGATGAAAAAAATTTTGACGAAATGAAGTCCGAATTGGGCGATTTGCTTCTACACATTGTATTTCATTCGGCAATTGCAGAAGAAAGTGGCAAATTCAACATAAATGACGTTATCGATACAATAACTGAAAAATTGATTCGACGGCATCCGCATATTTTCGGAGAAGTAAAAGTTAACGGGGCTGAGGAAGTGGTAAAAAATTGGGAGGAAATAAAACTTTCTGAAGGAAGAGATTCGGTATTGCAAGGTGTACCCAAAAATCTACCCGGTCTTGCACGTGCATACCGTTTGCAGGAAAAAGCATCTAAAGTTGGATTCGACTGGGATAATAAAGAAGACGTCTGGAAAAAAATACTCGAAGAAATCGAGGAATTAAAGGAATCCGAAAAATCCGGCGACATCAAAAAAACAGAAGAAGAACTCGGCGATTTGCTCTTTGCAATCACTAACTACGCACGATTTTTAGGTATAAATCCTGAAAATGCCATCCGTATTACTAACGAAAAATTCATCAAAAGATTCAATTACGTCGAACAAAAAATCAAACAGTCCGGTAAATCGATTACCGATTCAAATTTAACTGAAATGGACAAGTTCTGGGAAGAGAGCAAGAACAAAGAATAAATCATGCTTCATTTTTTTTGCTTTTACCGTTATTCTCGCTGTAATGTTTTTCATAAGCATCGATAATATCTTTGACGAGCTTATGTCGCACAACGTCTGCTTTGTCGAAGTATACAAATGCAACTCCTTCGACATTTTTTAATATTTCTTTTACCTGTACCAATCCACTCTGAGAATAGGACGGCAAATCGATCTGAGTAATATCACCAGTAATAATCGCTTTTGAATTAGGACCTAATCGTGTTAGAAACATTTTCATTTGCATTGTCGTGGCATTTTGGGCTTCGTCAAGAATAACGTATGCGTTATTTAATGTTCTACCTCTCATATATGCCAGAGGGACAATTTCGATTACTCCTCTTTCGATATAATTACGAATTTGTTCGGCTGACAACATCTCTTCGAGTGCGTCATAAAGTGGACGTAAATACGGATCGATTTTCTCACGAAAGTCACCAGGAAGGAATCCGAGACTCTCGCCCGCTTCGACTGCAGGGCGCGATAAAATAATTTTTTTCACGCTTCCTTTTTTTAAAGAAGCTACAGCCGATGCAACGGCAAGATATGTTTTACCTGTGCCCGCAGGTCCAATTGCAAAACAGATATCATTCTCCCTGACGGCTTTTATATAACTTATCTGATTCGGTGTTTTTGCTTTTATAGCTTCCTTTTTAGAATACAGAACGATATTATCGTATTCGCTCTCGTTAATAATTTCTTTGCCTTGAAGAGTAAGGTCGATAATCGTTTCTACATCCTCGCTTGTCAGCTTGCCAGTTGTGTTCAAAACAAAAACCATCTCTTTAAAAATTCTTTCGATTGTATCGACCTCTTCGTCATTTCCTTTGAGAATAATGTTATCGCCTCTGACAATTATGTCTGATGAAAAGCGCGCTTCGATTGGTTTGATATTCTTATCGTTAAATCCGAAGAGAGAAATCAGATCAACATTTTCCAGTTTTAATGTTTTTTCTTTCAGAGTATTCACCTCCCTTTTTAACAAAATAAAAAAGCCCTCCTCATTAAAGAATGAAAAGGGCTTTATGAAAATCAAATTAATTTCACTTATACTTATCGACTCCGATTATTGAGCAGATTGTGCCGGAGGAGCCGGTTTGTAATTTCTTCTGATCTTATCGTATTTAGCTTTTTCTTCTTCAGTCAAATTTGGAATCTTGAAAACTTGTTTTGGATAAATCAAGTCGGGATCTTTAATCTGGTCCCTATTGGCTTTATAAATCATTGGCCATGCAAAAGGATTGTCGTAATGTTCTTTCTTCTTTGCAATGTTCCACAGGCAATCGCCTTTAACAACAGTGTAATTAATTTCACTTGGCGCTTCTACCCATGCATCGAGTTTACGTTGAAGTTGATTGTGAACTTTATCGAAAAATTGGGGTAAAGCCGAAATTTTATTCTTTTTCAAAGCGTCCAATTCTGCCTGACGGTCTGCTTTGGGCGACTCTTTTGCATCAATTTTGGATTCTAATGCTGCAACTTGTTTTCCAAAATTGTCGACATCAGACTTTGTAACACCGAGCATTTCATACAATTCTTTCATACAATCGTCGTAGCTCTGTAATTTTTCGCTTGTAGCTTTTAAATCGGCCACTTCTTTTTTAAGATTGTTCAATTCAGTAGTAAGGGCAGCTTTCTTTTCGGTCAGACGATTAATTTCGTTCTGCCACTCCTCTTTTGTCATCTCTTTTTCCTGCGCAAAAACGGTGGCAGAGAGGAGTAATACGGATAATACTACCATTAAAGTTTTGTAAATTTTCATCTATTCCTCCGATTTTATTTTTAAACTTTTGGATTAATAAAGAAATTACATTCCGAGCTTTTCAAGGTTTTTCTTAGTTTCGGCTTTTGTTTTTGCGCATTCATCTAATTTTGCATTTTTTTCAGCAATTTCTTTTTCGAGCGCAGCTTTTTCACTCTTCAATGAATTTACTTCTTTTTCAAGGGCTTTAACTTCTGAACGTAGAGCTTCAAGTTCTGCCATCTGTTCTTCGGAAACGCCGCTGCAGGCTGTAATTCCAATTAAAGATGCAAACAGAACTATCATTAAACCTACATTTAGTGCTTTCTTGATTTTAACCATAGTACTAACTCCTCATTTTGTTGGTTATATGAAACTTAATTTTCTAAGTTAAATATAAGGAAAATTTTCAGTAAAATTTCAAAAATATTGTTTACACGAGTCGTTTTTCAACTAAACTTGTATAATTGTTCCCCGCAATTATCAAATGGTCGAGAACTTTGATATCAAGCAACTTTCCAGCCTCTATCATTCTTCTGGTCAGTTGAATATCCTCACTGCTCGGCTCTAAATTCCCGCTGGGATGATTATGAACAAGTATTATACTGGCAGAATTGCTTTCAATCGCCACCTTAAACACCTCTCTCGGATTTACGTAGCTCGAATTAAGACCCCCTTCCGAAATTAATTGAGATTCTTTAATAATTTTATTCGAACTGCTTAAACAGACCACATAAAATTTTTCTTTTACTTCATCTCTTAAAAATGGGATCATATATTCGGCTATATCAGCAGGAGATACGATTTTTTTGTCGGAACGCCATCTACGACTTGCATCAATTCTTCTGCCGAGTTCAAAAGCTGCCAGCAGTGTTGCGGCTTTGTCCTTACCAATACCATGTTGATTTTTCAGAGAATCGAATGTCTGAATTGATAGTACACTCAAATCCTTAAAATTCTTCAGAAGATTTCTTCCAATGTCAACAACATTAATTCCTTTTGTGCCTGTGCGAAGCAGGATCGCAAGTAGTTCTGCATCGGAAAGACTGTGTACTCCTTTTTTGATGAGTTTCTCTCTTGGGCGGTCGTCGGGTGGCAAATCTTTTAAATTAGCCATCCTTCAATCTCCTATTTTACTTATTCCCACTCAATAGTGGATGGAGGTTTTGAACTAATGTCATAGACAACGCGATTGATTCCTTTAACCGACCTGATAATTCTATTGGATACTTTTTCCAGGAATTGATGGTCGAAGCGGTACCAATCTGCAGTCATACCGTCAGTCGATGTAACGGCTCTTAAAGCTAGCACATTTTCGTACGTACGGGCATCTCCCATAACACCTACACTTTGTACAGGTAAGAGCACTGCAAAAGCCTGCCAGATGTTGTCGTAAATGCCGTCCTCATGCAGAGCTTTAATGAATATGTCGTCGGCTTCTCGAAGAATTTCAAGGCGTTCTTTTGTAATTTCGCCCAGAACACGTACCGCAAGTCCTGGTCCAGGGAACGGGTGTCGTTTGATAAAAATTTCAGGAATGCCGAGTTGTAAACCAATCTGTCGCACTTCGTCTTTGAAAAGCTCACGGAATGGCTCGATCAATTTTAGGTTCATCCTTTCGGGCAACCCACCAACGTTATGATGCGTTTTGATGGTTACTGATTTTCCTTTTACGGATACCGACTCGATAACATCGGGGTAAAGTGTACCCTGCACCAGAAATTCAACATCTTCAAATTTTTTTGCCTCTTTTTCGAAGACTTCTATGAAAGTATTTCCAATAATTTTTCTTTTCTTTTCAGGGTCAGTAACCCCTTTGAGTCTTTCAAGAAACAATTCCGATGCATTGACATGAACTAATTCAATATCGAAATTATCTTTAAACATTTTCACTACATCATTCGACTCGTTTTTACGCATAAGGCCGGTATCGACGTGGATGTTAATCAAATTTTTTCCTAAAGCTTTGTGTAGAAGAACGGCAGCTACCGACGAATCGACGCCTCCACTCAATGCGCAAATTGCCTTCTTCGTACCTACAAGCTTTTTTACTTCTTCGATTGTATTGTCGATAAAATTTCCGGGCGTCCATTCGGGTTTGCATTCGCAGAGATCAAACAAGAAATTGTTAATTATTTTTTTACCTTCTTTTGTATGAACTACTTCTGGATGGAACTGCAATCCGTATATTTTTTTATGCCGGTTACTTATGGCGCAAATTGGCGAGTTCTCAGTACGAGCAATAATTTTGTAACCTTTCGGCAATTCCGTAATGTAATCGCCGTGGCTCATCCATACAACAGAATTATTTTCAACATCCTTCAAAATTAGATCGTCGGAAATAATGTTAATCTCGGCTTTACCGTACTCCCTGTTTGAAGCAGGCTCAACTTTTCCTCCATTATACCTTGCTATCAGCTGCATACCATAGCAAATTCCCAGAATTGGGATACCGAGTTCGAAAATCTCTTCTGAAACAACAGGTGCGTCTTCGTCGTAAACACTCATTGGTCCACCGGATAGAATAATTCCTTTTGGTCTTTCTTCAATTATTTTTTTCAGGTCGTAATTATGGGGATGGATTTCAGAATAGACTTTCGATTCCCTGATACGACGTGCAATAAGTTGCGTATACTGCGAACCAAAGTCGAGTATAATTATTTTTTGATGATGCTCCATCTAAAATCAGGCAATTTGATTTTTATAAGCTTCGGCATCAAGCAGTTGATTTACCTGATCGGGATTTGTGACTTCAATTTTAATCAGCCAACCTTCGCCATAGGGGTCGGAATTAACAACTTGCGGTTCATCCTGCAATTTGGGATTAATTTCAATTACTTTGCCGTCTACTGGAGCATAAAGTTCGCTAACAGTTTTAACAGCCTCGATTGTACCGAAAGATTCGGACATTTTAACTTCTTTGATATTTGGGTTGATATCGACAAAAACGATATCGCCCAATTCGCTCTGGGCATAATCGGTTATTCCGATAATCCCCACATTGCCTTCAACTTTGATCCATTCATGATCTTTTGTGTAGTATAATTCTGCTGGTACGTTCATGACATCCTCATTAATTTATTTAAGTTTTTTTCTATAAACGATGTGTCGAAATTACCATTGACAAAATCTTCATGTTCTAAAATTTTCTGGTGGAAAGGAATTGTAGTTTTAATTCCTTCGACAGCAAATTCTTCAAATGCTCTTTTAGCCCTTGCAATAGCGTGTTTTCTGTCGGTTCCCCATACAATCAATTTTGCAATTAGTGAATCGTAATATGGTGGGATAACATACTGATTATAGACGTGTGAATCGATTCTTACGCCGAAACCGCCCGGGAAATGAAGATACTCAATTTTTCCGGGACTCGGTCGGAAATTGTATTCTGGGTCTTCGGCGTTTATACGAAATTCTATCGAATGACCTCGTGGTTCCATAGGTGAATTATCGAGTCGCTCTCCAGCTGCAACCAGTATTTGTTGTTTGATCAGGTCGATATTTCTTACCATCTCTGTAACAGGGTGTTCTACTTGAATCCGCGTATTCATTTCGATAAAGTAAAAATTTAAGTATTTATCCACGAGGAATTCAATTGTGCCAGCGCCTTCGTAATTGACTGCTTTTACGCCAAGAAGGGCTGCTTCGCACATTTTTTGTCGAACTTCTGGAGTAATAAGCGGAGAAGGGGATTCTTCAATCAGTTTCTGGTGTCTGCGTTGAATCGAGCAATCGCGTTCGCCGTAATGGTATGCATTGCCGTATCGATCGCTCATAATCTGTATTTCGACGTGATGTGGATTTTCGATAAACTTTTCGATATAAAGGTCGGGCACGCCAAAAGCAGCTTCGGCTTCGGAGCTGGCAGTTTGGAACATCTTCTCGAGTTCTTTTTCTTCCCAGACGATTCTCATCCCTTTTCCACCGCCTCCAGCTGAGGCCTTGAACATAATTGGATAACCAATTTGAGCGGCAATTTCACGGGCAGATTTTATGTCCTTCACCACACCGTTGCTGCCAGGAACAACAGGCACACCAACGCTTTTCATGGTTTCTTTGGCAAATGATTTATCGCCCATCTTTCTGATTGAATCGGGAGATGGTCCGATAAATTTAATATTCGATTCCTCGCATATTTCACTGAACTCTGCATTCTCTGCGAGGAATCCGTAGCCGGGATGAATAGCCTCGGCTCCTGTTATGGCGGCTGCCGATAGTATGTTGGAAATTTTCAAATAGCTATTAGTGCTATGTGGTGGTCCGATACAGACGGCTTCGTCTGCTAAGTATGTATGTAAAGAATCGCGGTCGGCTTCCGAATAAACAGCAACCGTTTTAATTCCCATCTCTTTGCATGTACGGATAATCCGGACGGCTATCTCACCGCGATTTGCAATAAGGATCTTCTTAAACACTTTTTCCTCTTTTACGAAGTTTCGATTAAAAAGAGCGGCTGATTGTATTCAACAGGTGTTGCATTTTCAACCAGAATTTTCACAATTTTACCACTAACATCACTTTCAATCTCATTCATTAATTTCATAGCTTCAACAATACACAAAACTGTACCGGGGCTTACTTCGTCGCCAACCTTAACATACGGGTCGGCATCGGGAGCAGGAGCTCGGTAAAATGTACCTACAATAGGCGATCTGATTTCGTGAAGATTTTTTGGGGGAGTTTCTTCTGCGGGTTGTTTTTCGGTTACCGGAGGAGCTGCTTGAACTGGCTGCTGAGCCGGTGCAATTTTTGTCAATGCTACCTCAGCGTGCGAATCGGAATTTTTCGATATCTTTATCTTAACATCACCTTCCTGTATCGAAATTTTCGATATTTCGCTTTGCTCAACTATTTTTATCAGCTTTTTAACTAAGTTAATGTCCATTTTCGCCCTTATTTAATTTTTAACTCGTTCGACGTATTCACCGGTTCGGGTATCAATTTTTAATATATCCCCTTCATTTATAAATAGAGGTACGTTAATCGTAGCGCCGGTTTCAACTTTAGCCGGCTTAAGTGCAGTGTTTGCAGTATCACCCTTAAAGCCAGGTTCAGTTTCAACTACTTTAAGTGTAACAAATATCGGGATTTCAGCGGAGATAATATTTTCATTGTCATCAACAAGTAATTCAATTTCTTCTCCTTCTTTCAAAAAGAGAACTTTTTCATCCAGCAATTCTTGTGGAACTGTAATTTGTTCGAAAGTTTCATTGTCCATCAAAACAAGTCCAGCTGCTTCTTTATAAAGGAATTGATATTTTCTTCTTTCAACACGAACGATTTCAACAGATTCGCCCGATCGGAAGGTATTATCGAGTACACGACCGGTTCGAAGATTTTTTAAGGTTGTTCTTACAAAAGCTCCACCTTTGCCAGGTTTAACATGCTGAAATTCAACAATTACGTAAGGTTCTCCTTTGAATTTAATTATAAGACCGTTTCTGAAATCAGATGTATCTGCCATTTATCACACCTTCGTTTGTTAATTAATATTAACGTTTATTACCAATTTAGTTAATTTTCTGCAAGTGCCAAATACCTGTTTACTTCCTCTATTTGCGGGTAATTTTTATATTCGTCTTGAATTTTCAAGAATAATTTTTTTGCTTCCTCTTTTTGGTTTATGTTCAATAGTGCAATTCCAGCTTTCAGTAGATATTCTGGGTTTGAAGGATTTTCTTCCGAAATTGTAGCTGCTTTGCGATAGAATTCGGCAGCTTCTTCGTATTTATCTTTCGCTTCAAAATAGGCAGCTTTTCCTGCCAGAGAAGTTGCTATCAATAATGGATTGTTGCCGCTGTAATCGTCATACAATTCATAAGCTTCATCAAGCTTACCGGTTAAAAGATAACTATTTGCTAAATATATTTTTGCAGTTTCGCCCTGTTCAGTTCCATCGTATCTGTCAACAATTTCTTTCAATCCTGTGATATTTTGAGCTTTGTTGCCAGCGATAGCCTCTTCGTACTGAGCGGCTTCATAAAGTGGGACTACTTTTGTCAATAGACTTGCTGCCATGAGATTATCATTTTCTTTTTTGTTCGTATAGAGAATGACAGCAACAATTATCAAAGCTACTATCGCCGCACCGATGTAAATTTTCATCTGGTTTTTCTGGAAAAAAGCAGTGAACTTATAAAATGTTGTAACTAATGAGTCTTGTTTGATCTCTTTTTTGGTTATTTTTTTCTTTTTTTGTAACACAGCAACCTCACAATAATTTTAAAATCGAGGGTTAAATTTAGTAAATATTAGAGTCCAATTCTAATATGATTGGAAAAAATCCAGCCATTGTTTCCGACGAATACTTCCGCTCTATAGACGCCAGCTTCGTCAACGGGCAAGGATAATTCAGCAGTTTCATCTTTTTTAGCAAATATTTCACCGTTTCGAATAATTTTTATCGTAGCTGGCTTCCCGGGTATTTCAACATGGAGTTTCAAATTGTTCATTTTTTTTACTGTATCGCCCATATAAAATATGTCTTCGTCATTTTCAGCAAAAAAATTAAAACCTTTAGCATCGCCCCGGTAAAAATTTGATACAAAACATTTACCTTCTTTCAAAGCATTCAACACAATACTTTTATTTTCTGAAAGGATCTTTGACGATTCGATGGGTTCATCCGTAAGAATATGTGTGCGTATCGATTTAAACAGTACTTTATAAGGGAAGACTTCTACTTCGAAAAAACCGAGCAGATTAACTTTATGGGCATGGGCGTCTACTCCACCAATTCCGACTACTTTTCTTTTCAAATTAAGTTTATCCCATACTTCAATAGTTTCTTGTGGGGGAACACTTATAGATCGAAGTGGATGAACGAAGTAATTATACTTGTTTTCTTCTGTCAATCCCTCCATCCATTCTGACATGTGATTCCAAATTTCGATACCTGTAAAATCCTCTGTATCCCATTCTGTCCAGGGATATGGAGGATGTTTTTCCATCGAATTTCTTTTTTCGTGAGGATGAGCAATAAAGCCGATACCACCGGCTTCTTTTACAAGTTTAACATATTCTTTTGCGCTTAGACGTGTTGAATATGCTTCGTTTATTCCAAATGCCAGAAGATGGTTCTTGTTTTCTTTATCGTTAATTTCACATCCAACCAACACCAAGGTTTTGTCGTACCATCCTTCATATCCTTCATGGAGAGCTCGGAGTGTATTATGGTCGGTAATAATTATATAGTTTAATTCAGCTTCGTTTGCAAACGATGCAATTTCTTCTACCGTTCCTGACCCGTCCGAGAAATTCGAATGGATGTGGATGGCGCCCGTGTATTCATACATAATACACTCGATTATCTTAATCTACACTTCGACGAGTGTTGTGTATTGAGTAGTTTGTTCTTTTATCAGGTCGGATAATTTAGTCATCAAAAGATCGATGCGTTCGTCCTGATTATCGTCAAAATTTTCGAAGGCTTCTTCAGAATTAAAGATATAAACTTCTTCAAAATAGTTCGATTTATTTTTTTGTTCGTAAACCGAATAACTTTCCAGACCTTCAGCCTGAACAAGATTTTTTAATTCCTTCACTACGTTTAGGTATTCGTTCCTTTTTTCAGGGATTATACTGTAACGGATTGAAAAAATAACTCTACTCATTTATTTCCTCTTTATAAGTTTAATAATTCACCTTTATAAATAATTTTTGCAGGACCGGTTAATGAGAGACCTGCGATTTTATTTTTATCTTCAACAAAATCCACTACAAATCGATCGCCACTTTTTGGATACAAAACAATTGGTGGTTTATAATTAAAAATTTTATATGCCACAATTGCGGCTGCAGCGCTTCCAGTTCCGCATGAAAGTGTTTCGTCTTCCACCCCTTTTTCGTATGTTCTTATTTTCAATTCACGACCTAGTAATTTCACAAAATTTACATTAATTCCCTCCGGTTTAAACCTCTCGGAGTATCTTATTTCTCTGCCTAATTTAACTACAGGCAAACTATCTAAATCCATCTCCTTTGTAATGTCGTCAACGTTTACCACCAGGTGCCGTGCTCCTGTATTTATTTCGTAACCATCGATACTTTTTCCATTCACTTCTAAATTATCGATCTCTTTAATATCACCTATTTCCGAAAAATAAAATTTAATTTCACTCTCGTTTACTATTTCTCCTTTGTATTTTTTTCCTCCCGCTTCGAAAACGATCACGTCATTTCTTATTTTGCCAGCGACACTGGCATATTTAAGAGCGGTTCTTGCCCCGTTAGCGCAGAGCATACCACCTGAGCCATCGGCATTATAATAATTCATTTCGAAATCTGCCCTGTCAGATTTTTTTATAAGAATAATACCATCTGCCCCAACGCCAAGTCGGCGATCGCATATTTTCCGTATAAAATCTTCTGTAAGTTTTAGATTCGGCGTAATTTCAGTATCAAAAAGAACAAAATCGTTTCCTGCCGCAGAACATTTGTAAAAATAAATTCGATTCATAGCGATTTCAAATTTAATTCAATATTGAAATGAAAGCAATCAAAAAAGATGTTTTTTGAGAAGGGCATAAAATTTGGCCGAAATTGAACTTCAAAAAAAATGGTTGTCCAAACAATTATATCGGTTATTTAATTAACGAGAATATGTTATTCATACCTGAGTGCTTCGATCGGATCAAGATTAGCCGCTTTGTAGGCCGGATAGGTACCAAATACAACCCCGATTATCACACACAAAAAGACACCGATTAATACCCAATCTACTGGAATAACCGCTTTTGCATTGAGGAAAGAACCTGCAAAATTGCCGGCTACAATTCCTAAAATAATTCCAATTATTCCTCCTAATAAAGAGAGTGTTATCGCTTCAAAAATAAATTGAGTAAGAATATTGATTTTTTTTGCACCAATAGCTTTCCTTATACCAATTTCACGCGTACGTTCTGTTACAGAAACCAGCATAATATTCATAATACCTACCCCGGCGGCAAGCAATGCAATTGCAGCTACAACAATAGAGCCGATTCGTACTCCAGATGTTATATCATTAATTTGCGATAATACCTGTTCGTTCGACCATATTTCAAAATCACTTTCTTCGCCCGGCGGGACTTTTCTAATAAGTCGGAAATAACCCTCTGCCAGTTCAATTAGATTGTTATAAGATTCTTTATCGTGGGACATAACTGTAATGTTAATACTCTGGGAGCGTTTTCCGTAAAACGATTGAAAAGTAGTTATCGGCATAATTGCAAAATTATCCTGACTCTGTCCAAAAAAGTCGCCCTGCGATTCCAGCACACCAATAACACGCAACTTATGACCGTCGACTTTAACTTCTTGATCTATTGGGCTGGAATTAGGGAAAAGACGTTTTGCTACATCTGGTCCAAGTATAATATAACGTTCATATCTTTGAACGTCTCTTTCATTAAGCGCACGACCAGATTCTATTTCCCATTTATTATTTGGAAAGGCTTCTGGTGTTACTCCTGCAAGTGGCACATTAGGATTTGTTTCAAGATTAGCCGCCTTCAATTGTTTTCCGAATTGCCACTGCTCAGCACCCACATATTTAGCTTCTTTTAGTTTCTCTTTAAGACGAAAATACTCTTCGAGTGTTATATCCGGTCGATTTCGATATTTCATTCTTTCGGCAGGTCCACCAGTTTGTACTGCAGGCCACTTTTGAATCTGGAACGTATTCTGTCCCAATTGAGAAACTCCTTTTTCTATACTCGTCTGCAACATTTCGATTATTGTGCTGATTGCAATAATTGAAAATATGCCTACAATAATACCGACGACCGTAAGTATTGAACGGAGTCGATTTGCTTTCAAAGAGTTTAACGCTACTTTAATAATTTCGATGAACTCCATTATTCATACCTCAATGCTTCTACTGGATCTAATTTGGCTGCTGTATATGCCGGAGCAAAACCCGACACAACGCCCGTAGCTATCGATATAACTATTGCAAGTATAATTGTATCAACCTGAACCGACGTGGGGAGAAATTGATTGACTACCAGACTTAAGATCAACGCAATGATGAGTCCTATTGTACCACCAATCATACAAATAATTGCAGCCTCTGTTATAAATTGACTGAGAATTGTTCTTCTTTTTGCACCGATTGCTTTTCTAATTCCAATTTCTTTTGTTCGTTCTTTGACTGATACAAACATAATATTCATGATTCCAATTGCACCGACAAATAGCGCCAGACCCGTGATGAATAATCCAGCAATCTGAATTACCCCAACAGTTTGATTAATTGTATTGAGAAGACCTTCCTGTTGATTTATAGAGAAATCGTCTGGTTCATTATATTTCAAACCTCGTACGCGCCTCATAATTCCAATTGCTTCTTCTTTTGTGGCTTCTACCATCAAACTATTCTTAGCTCTGACATTGATTGTAATGCTTCTGAAATCTGCCGATTGAAAATACTTGTATATATTTTGCAATGGCACAAATACCTGTTTATCGGGATTAAAGTTTCCCATCACCCAGCTTCCCTGTTCATCGAGCACACCGACCACTTTGAATTTATGTCCTTTTATTCTAACATACTCTCCAACAGCATAACCATTAGGGAAAAGATTTTTAGCAATTTCAGATCCAAGTACAACAACATTTCTGCCACTATTACTTTCAAGTTCGTTAAAAAATCTGCCTTCGTTGAACGTAAGGTTTGTAGTTTTTATGTATTCGTGATTTGTTCCTTGAATAATTATCGATTCTACAGTTCTGTCCTTATACTTGATATTCTGAAAAGACCAGACTGTAGGTGCGGTAGCTAAAGGTAATTTTGCTAATTCTTTATATTTTTTGTAGTCTTCAATAGTAAGATTTCTACGGTTTCTAAGTTCCCACCAGGGAGTATCGTTATTGAACCACTCCCATTTATCAATATAAAGATTATCCGAGCCGAGCGACGAAACACCATTTTGAAATGCGTTATCAATTCCATTGATAGCAGTCGACATTAAGACAACGGAAGTAACGCCAATTATAATCCCAAGAGTAGTCAATACCGAGCGGGCTTTATTGGCACCTATTGCTCTCAATGAAATCAACAGGCCTTCTTTCAATTCATATAAAAACTCTTTCATTTCAGCTCCTTTATAATTTTGAGGCGCCGTTTTTCTGAGGAATATATCTATTGACAACTTTCTCGTCTTTTTCAATTAAACCATCACGAATTCTGATGATCCTTTCTGCATGTTCGGCAATATATTCTTCGTGAGTAACAAGAATAATTGTATTTCCCTGCTCATAAATTTCATTAAAAAGCGCCATAATATCTTCGCCGGTTTTAGTATCGAGATTACCAGTCGGTTCATCTGCAAGTATAATTGCGGGCTCGGTAACAAGCGCTCTTGCAATTGCCACACGCTGACGTTGACCGCCCGAAAGCTCATTTGGTTTATGATGAATTCTGTCGGCCAGGCCTACATGTTCCAGAGCCAGGCGCGCTTTTTCTTTTCTTTCATGAGCCGGAACACCTGCATAGATCAATGGAAGTTCAACATTATGTAATGCGTCCGAGCGTGGCAACAGATTAAAAGTCTGAAACACAAAACCGATTTCGCGATTTCTAATTGCAGCCAGTTCATTATCGCTCATTTCACTTACGTTTACGCCCTTGAATTCATATAAACCTCTTGTTGGAGTGTCAAGACAACCGAGAATATTCATTAAAGTCGATTTTCCTGAACCAGAAGGCCCCATTATAGCCACATATTCACCTTTTTCGATTCGTAACGATACATCTCTAAGAGCATGAACTTCCTCACTGCCAACCTGATATATTTTTGCAATATGTTCTATATTGATTATGTTCATAGCATTACCGCCTTATTTTTCGTTTTGTGCCAATTTTGTTTTGCCGGATGTAACTGTAACAGTTTTCCCGTCTTCAAGTTCTTTCGAAATAGCACGATAAGGACCGCTAATGACTTCTTCATTACCTTTGAGTCCTTCAATAATTTCAATATAGTTATCGTCACTTATACCTGTTTTCACTTTAACCATTTTTGCTTTTCCGTTTTCAACAATAAATACTACTTCCTGGGGTTTATTATTTTTCTTATTGTTTTCATTTATAACCCCTTCCTCACCTTCTTGATGTTTTACGGGTTTCGGCGCTCTGGCAGTTACACTTTGAATTGGTACCGCAATAACATTTTCTTTAGTTTCGGTTTCAATATCTGCATCACACGACATTCCAGGACGTATTTTATCATCTTTGTCGATTAAACGAATTTTAACTTCAAAATTGACAACTTCATCCTGTGTACCTGTACCAGTGGTGATAGCGCTGTTGCCTATTTGTGTGACAACGCCTTTAAATATTTTATCTCCGAAAGCATCGATATTAATTTTTGCCGTATCACCTATTGAAACAAGTACTACATCGTTTTCATCAACTTCAACTGTAGCTTCCATATTATTCAAATCTGCCACTGTAAGAAGTTCTGTCCCAGTAAAGCCGCTGCCGATAACTCTTTCGCCCAGTTCGACACTCAATTTGCTTATGGTGCCGTCCATCGGAGCGTAGACATAAGTTTTATTCAAAGTCTCAGTTGCTTCTTTTAGAGCTGCTTCTGATTGCGATACTAATGATTTTTGCGATTCGTAATTACCGAGTGTTTGTAAATAATTTGAACGCGCAGCTTCCAGTTCGGCATCACTTGCCAGACCTTTTTGAGCCAATTCCTGAACTCGTTTATAATCGGATTCAACTTTTTCGAGCAAAGCTTTAGTAGAATTCAACGAAGCTCGAGCTTGTTGTAATCGGGCTTCGGCACTGTTTTTTTGAGCTTCATAAATATCGGGTTTTATACGCAACAACAATTGTCCCTTTTTAACATTGTCTCCCTCTTTAACCAACAGACTTACAATTTCGCCTGTGGCTTCAGCGGCAATTTTAACCTGAAATTCGGGATTAATTTTTCCTGTTGCCGTTACAACCTGTGTAATTGTCCTTCGTGATACTTTTTCGGTTTGCACAGAGATAATTTCTTCCTTATTACCTGCGAACGCTACCAATAGAATTACAACTATAACCAACAATCCAAGTCCGCCAAAAACAAATAATTTTTTTCTGGATTTCTTATTTCCATTAGCCATTTTAATTTACTCCTTTTATTCAAATTTTTTGTAATCTAATTTACCGAGAGAATTTTGTAATCTGTCGTACTTTGTGTAGAAGTCATACAATGCATTAATTTTGTTTCTAACAGCATCGATGTAATCCCTGTCAGCCTGGAGAACTTCGAGAATAGTGCCTGCGCCCAGATTGTAACGTTCCTGGTTCAATTTTAGATTTTCTTCGGCAGCCTGCACATTTTTAGTGGCAACATCCAGGCTCTTCTTGGCTGCAGTAAGGTCAAGATAACCCTGTTTAATTTCGATCTTAATCTGTCTTTCAAGTGCATTCAAATCTTCATTGATATTTTTAAGATTGACTTCAGCCAGTTGAATTTGATTTTCGGTAGACCAGTTAGAAAATATCGGTATGCTCAATGTTGCTCCGATATAGAATACTTTCCTATCGAATAACTTATTGACATCGACAGAAGAAGTAGACCAGGAATAATTTGCCGAGAGTGTGGGAAATAAACCTGTACGGGCAATATGGAGTCCTTTTTGTGCCGAACTCAGATTAAATTCCATACTTTTATAGTCGTTCCTGTTTTGCATTGCATAATTAACCATTGTTTGAATGTCTTCGAAATCCTTCATATAAAAATCGGTATCGATACTTTTCTTTCCCTCGAATGGATCGACAAGTTCATAATCTTCAAGTACGTCTAGTCCCAGGAAATTAAGTAAATTGCTCAAAGCTGTTTCGTATGTATTTTGCGCTTGAATTAATTGGAGCTCAGCATTGCCGAGTTGAACCTGAGCGGTATAGACGTCAGCTTTTGCCACAGCACCCAATTTATTTTTCTCATAAACTGTTTCGTAAAACTTTTGATAATACTTAACATTTTCTTCACGAACCTTCATCAATTCACGTGCATTTAAGACCTGATAAAAATAATCTGTTGTTTCATAAACCACATTTTGTTTTACTTTTTCGAGATTATACTCGGCAGCTTTTATATTATATTTTTTCTGATAGATATTGGAAATATTTGCAAGACCGTCGAACAAAACTAAATTACCACCCATTCCTACCGAATAGTAGCGGCTATCAGTTTGAGAAGGAGGGATTTCGACAACATTGCCGAAGAAATCTCTCTGGGTACCGCCCACGTCATTAACTCGCTGCCAGTTCCATTGTGCTTGCAGGCCGAACGACGGCAGAAGTTCACCATATGCATTTTTTAGTTGAGAGTAATTCGATTCGAGATTATTCTGCGTTTTAATCAGATTAGTATTGCGATTTAACGCAATCGATATTGCCTTATCGAGTGTTAACTTTTTCTGTGCCATTAAAGGGATGGCAGTCAGAATTATTAAGATTAGCAGAATTATTTTTTTCATTATCACTCCTTTTGTGCTCTTAATTTGCACCTAATTTACATTGATTACGACGTCATATTAAGAGGAAAGTTTCAACATCGTAAAAATTATTTTTCTTTCTTTAAATATTCGTCTTTAATTTGCAAAAAGTAATTATAGGCATCTTCATAATTATTCTGAATTTTGCCGTCGAGTATAGCTTCTTCGATTGCTTTTTTTATTTCACCCACAGTTTTAGAAGGAGGAATACAACAGACCCTCATAATTTCGTCTCCACGCACAGGTGACTGGAAAGCTCTCAAGCGATCTTTTTCCTGAACTTCTTTAACTTTTTCCATTACTCGATCGTAATTCGACAAATATTTACTTACTCTTTCGGGATTTTTACCCGTTACATCTGCACGACACAATGTAATTAAGTCGTCGAGGTCCTCGCCTGCAGCGGCAGCCAATCTTCTTACTGCTGAATCGGTAACGTGCTCTTCCACAAGCGCAATGGGACGCATATGTAGTCGAACTAATTTTTCGACATAATGAAGTTTATTCATGGGCAATTTCATCTTAGTAAATATACTTTTCATCATTCTTGCGCCCAATTCTTCGTGACCGTGGAATGTCCATCCGATTCCTTCAACAAATTTTTTTGTTTGCGGCTTTGCGATATCGTGAACTAATCCGGCAAATCTCAGCCAGATATTATCAGTTACTTTTGCAAGGTTGTCAACTACAATACATGTATGATAAAAAACATCTTTGTGATGGTAATCCTTACGTTGTTCAACACCACCCAATTCATCTACCTCAGGAAACACAACTTTCATAATTCCATTTTCATACATTAATTTTAGTCCAATCGACGGTACAGGCGTTGATAGAATTTTAAAGAACTCATCGGTAATTCTCTCCTGTGACACAATTTTGAGGCGTTCTGCCATCATTGATGCGGCTTGTAGAGTTTTTTCCTCTATACTGAAGCCCAATTGTGCAGCGAATCGAATAGCCCTCATAATTCTTAGCGGGTCGTCGTCGAAAGTAGCTACAGGATCCAACGGAGTTTTTATAATCTTGTTTTCAATATCATTAAGTCCGCCGAATCGATCAATCAATTCTCCAAATGAATCTTTATTCAACGAAAGTGCCAAAGTATTTATTGTAAAATCTCTTCTGTTCAAATCGTCCTCCAGAGTACCTGGAGCGACCTTAGGATTTCGGCTGTTTCGATTATACGATTCCTTCCTTGCGCCAACAAATTCAAAAGAAATTCCATTGTAATTGAAATGAGCTGTGCCAAAATTCTTATAAATAGTAACATTACCAACATTAAATTCTTTCGCTAATTCTTGAGCAAATTCGGGTCCGTTGCCTACAATCAAAAAATCCATTTCCTCTCTACTTCTATTCAAAATGACATCCCTTACAAATCCTCCAACGAGGTAGACTTTTTCATTCCTTTTATAAGCCAGTTCGGTAAATTTTTTTAAAAAATCGTATCTGGTTAGTGTATTTTTGATATCAATCATAATTCGGAGTTGTTATTTTGTATTCTGTTACCTCTGCGAAATTGACGAACCAATTGACCATTCTGAGATTCTCGACAGTCGTTTCCCGCCAATAAATATCGTTAATACCTTCTGCAGCTTTCACTGCAATTTTTTTTGCAATTTGGTGGTATCCCCCTTTTAAGGCACAACGCGATAACTTAATTAGCAGGTACAAATTGTTTACATTGTTTTTATCAACATTCAGGTAATTATTAAATACATGTAAATATTCATCTTCAGAATCCATCATGTTGCATAACTCATATAAGGCTTCATAATTACCGTCCTGCAAAGCATCGTATAATATTTTTTTTCTTATGGTTCTATCTCCCATCAGAAATTCTTTGATTCGGTTTTGCTCAACTAAAAATATTCTTAATGAAGAAATGAAATAGTATTCAGGATTAAGATTCATACTTCTAATTTCCTTGAATAAACCGAGAGCACCCTCATAATCATCATTTAAAGCAGAAACGTCACCATAAAATAATTTTAATGCGTAAATATAAGGAGTTTCTTTAAAGTATTTAATTTCGTTTGAAAGAATTTTTCTGGCTCCCGAATATTTCTTTTGTGCAATGTAAGATTTTATCAATCCTGCTAACGATGAATACGATTTTGTTTTCGAATAAATGTTTTCGAATATTTGAGTCGATTTCAAAAAATCGCCCTGATTATAGTACTCATAACCTCTGTTTGTTTCGCGTGCAGCATAACGTACACAAGTTTTTTTAAAGATCGGCTTACCACCGAAATAAAGTTGAGCAGCTTCTTTATTCGTTGTTTCAGGAAGACTTCTAAGAAAACTGTAATATTCTTCGACGACTTCTTCGAGTGGTAAATTGAATGCTTTTATAAAATCGTTCGAGCTATAAAACTCGATAACATTCTTTATACTGTATTTATCAATTAAGTATTTCACGAACGAACCAGCATAGACATACGATAATCCAGCATAATTTGCATAAAAAGAATAATTCGAAAATAATTTATTAATATCCATGCGATAGCCGTTATCGAATGCAGTCTTTGCCATAAAATGCAAGGGATAACCGTAATAATTGTTGTCCAATGCAGATGCAACGCCTTCCAGAAGAGCTGGATTTAAAGGGATATAAAATGGTGGATTAGAATATTTTGCCATTAAAACATGAACCATCTCATGTTTCAAAGTGGATTCAAGGCTGCTAATATCAGTAAAAATCTGTTTCCTCCACGGTTTTGCTACATCCGCACTCCCGCTACCGAACAAATCTTTTTTCTGCTGGTTATCTTTAAATACAAATACTTCCATCTGTTCTCCGTCCAATTTGAATAGTTCTCCAAGTCTTTCGTAATAATATTCGTAAATGAGAGCAGCATACTTTCCATTTTCGTAATCGGGAGGGGCATATATTTGTGAATGAAGAGTTTCAATTTGTTGACCGAGCTTATTCTTTAGTGAATCGACATTTGTGGCAAATCCGAATGCAGGTTTAAGTATCCAGAAAATGAATGAAATCGTAACGACTAAAGTGATGATTAAGACGTCGTTTAAAATTTTCTTTTTCTTTACTTCAATTACCGCCCGCAATATTCCCAGACCTATCAATAAATTAAGTACTCTGTAGAGAATAAGTTTATTTGTTACGACAATGCTCTCGTCGTACAGTGTGCCTGAAAAAAATCCAAAGAGTGGATTATAAAAATAAAGTTGAGGATATAAATAAAATTCGATTAACGATAATGAGAACAAAATTATTGAAGATAGTATAAGAATGAGAAAATTATATTTTCTAAAAATTAGTTTGATTATATATGCCATTACGGTGCCATTAAAAAGAGAAGGCAGAGTAATAACGAAATAAAAAGCAAAGCCATATAGAATCGAACAGCGATTAATAAACAGGTAAAAAAATACTCCGTTTGCCAGAACCAAACCAGCTGCAATTAACAATTTTAGTGCAACTTCCCGGTATGCTGAAATAACAGAATTTAGATCCGTTGAAAATTTCAAGAAGATCAGACCACCGACAATAAATAACACTATGCCATTCAAAGCGGAAAATTCATAGTCGAATGTGTTTAGCAGTGGGAATCTTGAAAGCAACAGTTCAAAGAGAGCCAGCAAAAAAAACAATACATAGAAATACCTGTGGCCCCAGTAGAACTTTTTAATACTCATCGGTTACTACTCTTTCGATATCGGCGCCAAGAGCTTTTAATTTTTCTTCGATTCTCTGATATCCTCTATCGATATGATAAATACGCAGAATTTCCGTCGTTCCTTCTGCTGCCAGTCCCGCAATTACTAAAGAGGCACTTGCTCTCAAATCTGTCGACATGACTTTTGCACCGGTTAATTTTTCTACTCCTTTAACCACAGCGCTGTTATTGACCACTTCGATATCTGCACCCAATCTTATCAATTCAGGTACATGATTGAATCTATCTGGATAAATAGTGTCTGTAATAGTAGATGTCCCTTTTGCCAGCGACATTAAAGCAATCCATTGTGCTTGCATGTCGGTAGGAAATCCAGGATAAACATCGGTGGTTACATCCACATTTGAAATTAAATCAGTCGAGCTGAGCTTAATTTCTCTTTCATTATTTTGAATATAAAAACCTGCTTCTTCCAGTTTAATCAAAATAGTTTCGAGGTGTTTCGAAATCACATTGGTAAGAGTAATGTTGCCACCTGTAATTCCTGCTGCAATTAATAAAGTGCCCGCCTCAATTCGGTCAGGGATGTTTAAAAAATTAGCTGGGGTTAGAGAATCTACGCCTTCAATTTCGATTATCTTTGTACCGATTCCATTAATTTTAGCACCCATTCGGGTAAGATATTCCTCAAGTGCGACAATTTCGGGTTCTGTTGCAGCATTGGAAATCAAAGTTGTTCCTTTTGCAAGTGACGCAGCCATAAGCGTATTTCCAGTGGCACCTACCGAAGGAATATCGAAATGAATTTTTGTGCCGTGTAGACGCTTGGACTTAGCAATAATATAACCGAGTTCGAGCTCGATTTCTGCTCCCAATTTTTTCATCGCTTCAAGATGAAGATTAATTGGGCGTGGACCCCAGGCGCATCCACCCGGCATGGAAACTTTAGCATAACCAAAACGCGTCAATAATGGCCCTAAGACATAGATCGATGCTCTCATTTTCTTAACTAATTCATACGGCGCTACCTGATTATTAATTCTCGAATTGTCGATTGTAAGCGTATAATCCTCGAACTTAATATTCGAACCCAGCTCTGTCATTAATTTCATCATCGTATAGATATCGTTGACTTCGGGTGCGCTTTCGATTGTATTAATTCCTTCGTTTAAAAGAGTAGCTGGCATGAGTGCCAATGCTGAATTTTTTGCACCGCTTACCTCAACTTTGCCCTCAAGTTTTTTGCCGCCTTTTATTATGAACTTTTCCACAGGACCTCTAAAATATTTTAATGATCAAACCATTTACACCAACTATAAAAAGTTCTCGTTCTGGATTCAATTCCAGGTCGTTCATATTGGAATAAATCCTGCTGTCGAGCAGGTTCCATGTTTTACCTTTATCTTTCGAAAACATAATAATACCTTTACTGCCGGTCGCAACTGCATAATTATCGGAAATAAAAAGAACTTTTTGTAAGCCGCCTAATTCAGCTACTTTTTCTATTTCCCAATCTTTACCGTAATCGGAAGATCGCAAAATAGTTGCATCGCCTCCCGCTGCCAGGCAATAACCTTGTTTCGTAACGTCGATCGATTTAATATAATTGTCAAATTTAATCTTTTCTATCGGTTTCCAGCTTTCACCGCCGTTTTCTGTCATGAGTATTAGTCCGTTCCAGCCGACGGCTATTCCATTCCTTTCGTTTACAAAATCGATGTCGAATATCAAATCTTTTGCGTTCGTAACTACTTTATACCAGCTTATTCCTCCGTTGACTGTTTTCAAAATAAGACCGTCGTTGCCTGTAATAAAACCGATTTGTTCATCAATAAATTTAATTTTGAAAAAAGTATATCCACCTTTGACTTGAACAGTGCTTATCGAATCGAGAAAATTTGTGCTGTATAAAATCGTGGATGAATCTCCAATAATAATTGTCTTGCCGAGCGGTGAACAATAGACATCGCTCAGATTAACTTTTTTATCGTAATTAACCAACTTCCAGTTTTTACCATTGTCATTAGAAGTTAGTATAACACCAGAGTCCCCTACAGCCACTGCAAAAGTATTTCCGGAAAAGGAAATGCCATTAAGGTTTACATTAACAGGCGAATTTATTCTGACAATTTCTTTGAAATTAAATTCGTCTTCGGGCGAAGAAAAGAGAGCTTCTATATTGTACTTTTTCAATTCTTCCAATGCATTACTCTTTAACAATTCATCTACCTGAGTGTAAACGAAATACGAAATTCCAATAAGCACAATAAAAAAGAGAGCGAACGCTGAGGCGGACATAAATTTATACGTGGCAGATCGAGCCTCTGTTTTTCTAAAATAATTTGTATAAAGTTTTGCTACCTGCTGATCGACGCGCTGGACCTCGTTGTACATTTCCTCGCAGGTTGAATACCTATCGTTAGGATTTTTAGCCATTGCTCTTAAAATTAATTCGTCGACCATATCAGGAATCCCTGCAATTGCCGATGAAACTTTAGGTGGCGCTTTTTTTAGGTGACTATCCATTATTTCATATTCGCTCTCGTAATCAAAAGGAGGTTTTCCAACGATCATTTCATATGCCGTACAACCAAGAGAGTAGATATCGCTTCTGTTAGTAACGTCGTAACCTTTTATTTGTTCGGGACTCATATAATAGACGGTGCCGACTTTTGCGCCTGTCTTCGTAACTGCAGTATCATCAAACAACGATTTCGATATGCCAAAATCCATCACCTTGGCTACACCTTCTTTATTCAGCACAATGTTAGAGGGTTTTATATCCCTGTGAACGAAACCTTTGGAATGGGCATAACCGAGTCCCAGCAAAATTTGTTTAAGTATATAAAACACGTCGTAAAGATTAAATCTGCCCTGTCTCTTTATAATTTTATCGAGGCTTTCCCCTTCGACGTATTCCATTACTATACCAAGCAGATTATCGTATTCGATAAAGCCATAAACAGTAACGATGTTTGGGTGTGACAACTTAGCCTGGTTTTTCGCTTCCCTTTTGAATCGTTCAATAAATTTGAGACGGTCGTACATGTCGGAATTCAACATTTTGATTGCTACAAAGCGGTCGAGTTTAGTATCGTAAGCTTTGTAGACTATCCCCATTCCACCTTTGCCCAGTATAGAGACAATCCTATAATTATCAATTTGAATTCCGATAAGATTTTGCATAAGCCCATTAAAATTGACCAATCAATATAAAAAATTATTAATATAACATGCTTTGTAAGTAGTTATTAAAATAGCAATTTCGTGAGGATTTACAGAATTTCATAAAAGCACGGTTTGCACCCTCTTTTATTTTTGAGTTTATTTGCATATTTTTGCAAGTCATTGCGAGAGTGGCGGAATTGGTAGACGCGCTAGACTTAGGATCTAGTGTCGCATAGACGTGGGGGTTCGAGTCCCCCCTCTCGCACTATTTCATCACTAAAGGTCAGAGGTATATTTGGAATTCAAGGTAAATCAAATATCCGATTCATTACAGGAACTCGAAGTAAAATTATCTTACGACGAAATTAAACCCGAAATTGAAAAAGCCTACGAAGAAGAAAGAAAAAATATTTCGATTGACGGTTTCAGAAAAGGTAAAGCCCCACTTTCAATTATAAAAAAGCTTTACGGAGAAGCTATCGAATATAAAGCTTCCGAAAAAATAGCCACTAAAAAATTCTGGGATATAGTCGACCAGGAGAATCTTCAGCCAATCAGTACTCCTCAACTGACAGATATCGACTTTAATATTGGCGAAAAACTTCACTTCAAAATTCAATATGAAATAATGCCGAAAGTAGATGTGAAAGATTATAAAGGAATAGAAGTTGAAAAACCGGTATTTAAAGTAAAAGACGAGGAAATTGAAAAAGAAATTGAATATCTCATAGCGCCACATACTAAGTACGAAGAAGCTGAATCTGTCGAGTCGAAAGAATACAGGATAACTGTCGATCTGCAGCAACTCGATGAATCGAAAAATCCCGTTCCAAATCAAAGAAGCGAAAACATAACAATCAATCTTAACGACGAAAAAGTTAATCCCCAAATATTCGAAAATGCGAGAGGCAAAAAAGTAGGAGACATTTTCAATTTCAGTTTTGTGGATGAACATTATCATGGAGAAGAACTTCATCGCCAGGAATTTAACTACGAAGTAAAAATCAAAAAAATTGAGAAGTTGATTAAACCGGAACTAAACGAGGATTTGATCAAAAAAATCTCCAACGAAAAAGCTTCAACCATTGACGAATTGCGCAGTTTGTTGCATAACAACTTCAGAAAATATTACGAAAAACAATCCGACGAAATCTTTACCAATTCGTTATTGAATAAAGTAGTTAAGAACAACGACTTTACACCTCCGACGGGATTGGTCGAATCGCTCCATAAACGATTTATCGAATTGGAGAAAGAAAATGCACGCCGATACGGCCAAAAGAATATTGACGAAAAACAACTTGCAGATTACCTTAGACCTCGAGCCGAATGGACTGCAAAATGGCAAATTATTTTTACAAATATTGCCGAAAAAGAAAATATCAAAGTGGAAGATTCTGAACTACAAAATCTGGCCCAGGAAGAATCAGAAAAAACTGGCATTAGTGTCGATAAACTGGTTAAATATTACAAAGACACAAATAGAGCGGACTATCTGCTCGAAGATAAAGTAATTAAATTCTTGAAAGAAAATGCCGTAGTTAAGGAAGTTGATCCAGAAGAAATGAAAAAGGAAAAAGAAGGGAATAAAGAAAATGAAAAATGATTTTTTTACAGATATTGAAGCAATAAAAAAACATGAAATATTCAATCAGCTGGTTCCTTATGTAATTGAACAGACGGGACGCGGAGAGAGAGGTATGGACATCTTTTCTCGCCTCTTACGCGAACGCATAGTATTCTTAGGAACAGCCATCGACGACCATATTGCAAGTCTTATTATTGCACAGTTATTATTCCTCGAAGCTGAAGATCCTGATAAAGATATTTATCTCTACATAAATTCACCTGGTGGCAGCGTTTCGGCGGGACTGGCAATTTATGATACAATGAAATATATCCGCTCGAAGGTTTCCACAATTTGTGTCGGTCTTGCAGCAAGTATGGGAGCTGTTCTTCTTGCTGGAGGTGAAACCGGAAAACGCTCAGCTCTCCCCCATTCAAAAATTATGATCCATCAACCATGGGTCGGTGGTTTGCAGGGTCAAACTACAGATATCGAAATCCATGCTAAAGAAATGATTAAAACACGCGATACTATTTATAAAATACTTGCCGAACATACCGGAAAATCATACGAACAGATTGCTAAAGATTGCGACAGGGACTATTTCATGACAGCAGAAGAAGCTAAAGAATATAACCTGATTGACAATATTCTGACTCACCGTGTTAATCCATCAGATAATAAATCGAAAAAATAAAAAAAGGGGTTTTATAACCCCTTTTTTAATACCCAAAAATGTTAGAGGTATTTATGCCCCGCATTAAATTATCTATCGTATTTTTTCTACTAATCTCATCTTTTATTCATCCACAGAAGAAAAACTTTACCATCGATGACGTAATAACAAATGCGTATACCAAACTTATGCCGGAAAATCTTAGTCAACTAAAATGGATACCAGACAGCCATGAATTTTCGTTCGTTAAAGATAATTTTATTATAAAAGGTTCAGCTGAATCGGAAAAGTACGATACTGTTATATCTTTAGAAAAAATCAATAGGCTCCTATCTCAAAATGGAGAAGAAAAGATTAATTATTTTACGTCGATTTCATGGATAAACAAAGATGAATTTAATTTCATTTACGAAAATAAATTAATACGAGTAAATATATCTGCACAGAACGCAGATATTATTAACCGGGCACCTGATAAAGCAGAAAATTTAACAGTAGCTCCAAACCACAGATATCTGGCATTTACAATTAAAAATAATTTATATGTGAGTCTGGATGGCAAAGAATACAAAGCAATTACTAACGAAGCTGACAGTAATATTATTTCTGGTCAAGCGGTACACAGGAACGAATTCGGGATTGAAAGTGGCATTTTCTGGTCACTCAATTCGAACTTTATAGCATTTTACCGTATGGACCAGAGGATGGTTACGGATTTTCCTCTACTCGACATTTCATTTAAACCAGCTCGTATAAAGAATATAAAATATCCAATGGCTGGTCAAACAAGCCACCATGTAACGGTTGGAATTTACAGTTTAAAGGATGAAACGACGACTTGGTTAAAAACAGGCGAGCCGAAAGATCAATATCTTACTTCTCTTACCTGGTCGCCCGATGAAAATAACTTTTACATAGCTCATCTTAACAGAGACCAGAACCACCTGAAATTAATCAAATACGACGCTGGTTCCGGCGAACCGATAAAAATTCTTTTTGAAGAAAAAGACAATGAATACGTCGAGCCGGAAAATCCACTTTATTTTCTCCCTGGTTCAATAAACAAATTTGTCTGGCTATCCGAACGCGACGGTTATAAACACGCTTATCTGTACGATACAGAAGGCAACCTGATTAAACAATTAACAAAAGGTGAATGGGTAATCACTGAGTTCAATGGTTTCGATAAAAACGGAAAATATCTCTTTTTTACAGCTACGAAAGAATCACCTCTTGAAAGACATTATTACCGACTTGATTTAAAGAATAACAACCTCGAAAAAATCACAGATGAACCTGGCACTCACTATGTACAGAAATGCGATGATGGCACATATTTCATCGATAACTTTTCTAATTACGAGATCCCGAGAAAAATAGTTCTTACAAAATTAAATGAGCCATTGAGAAATTTACTTACAGCTCAAAATCCTTTTGCTGATTATAATCTGGGAAAGACAGAAATTTTTACGATTAAAAATAAAGAAGGCATTGATTTGTATTGCCGAATGATTCTTCCTCCTGACTTCAATCCTGCAAAAAAATATCCAGTAATATTCTATGTTTATGGAGGACCACATGCGCAATTAATTACTAATTCATTCGGCTACGGTAGATATTTCATCTGGTTTTATTTGATGGCACAGAAAGGTTATATAGTATTCACGCTCGACAATCGAGGCTCGGATAACCGTGGCCTCGAATTTGAACAGGCAACCTTTAGAAGATTAGGTACTGTTGAAATTGAAGATCAGTTATGCGGCGTCGATTACTTGAAAAAATTATCTTATGTTGACACTTCCCGATTTGGTGTATTTGGCTGGAGTTATGGAGGATTTATGGCAACTTCTCTTATGCTGAGAAGCGGAAACCAATTCAAAACTGGGGTAGGCGGTGGTGCTGTGATCGACTGGAGTCTATACGAAGTAATGTATACAGAAAGATATATGGATACACCCGAAACAAATCCCGAAGGTTATAAAGAATCATCGCTTCTAAACTATGTGGAAAATCTAAAAGGGAAATTACTTTTAGTCCATGGCACTTTCGACCCGGTTGTCGTATGGCAGCATACTTTGCTTTTTGCAGAAAAAGCCATGCACTTGAACAAGCCTCTTGATTATTTCCCCTATATAAAACACGAACACGGTGTTAGCGGAAGCGATGCTCTGCATCTTTATACTAAAATTACCAATTATTTCATCGATAATTTATAGAGGAACTCTTCTCATGATGTTCTTAAAATATAAATTTATTATTTTTATAAGTATTATTTAGGATTGTCTGGATGAAGAATCTAATAAATGGTATTGAAGAATTGATTGAATTTGTAATTTCGGGCGACGAGTCTTTTTATAACGAAGTCTGTCGTTTTTTTGTACGTAATTTCAACCTCCATTCGGCTTCATTATTCAGTATTTCGGAGAAAGCTAATCTTAAACTCATTGGTAAATCTGACAATGTCACATTGAACTCCAGTACTAATTACTCCTGTCCGAATTGTAGGGTAATTAACAATAATCTTAGTAACACACTAAATTTCGACAGCAACTGCGGAATTCCTTCTGACACCTCGAAATTCAATGCGTGTTTGATGTTGAACGATAATGCCGGCAATCGATTCATCCTTTCGATTTCGAAAAAATCGCCAATTGACAAAAACGACAAACAGAATATCGAATCGGCTTCGGCATTAGTTAGCCGTCTCCTTTCCTTCAGGATGCCGGCGTATAAATTCAATCAATCTAATTACGAGTTATTTGAGCTGGTCAACAATTTTTCGGACGATATCAGAAATATAGCCAATTCAATTATCGGGTCGGTTACGATCTTATCCGAGAAATCGGAAACCGGTTTGAAACCCGAGAACTATGCTCCTATACGCCGCTCGGCTCAGAGTATTCTTCTATACTTAAACGACCTGAAAGAATCGACACGAATATTGTCGGGTGACTATACTGTGAATAAGAAAGAGGTCGACTTAACGTCGATACTGGAAGATTTAATTAAATTGTTCCGGCATCGTTCTAATAACAAATTCTACTTCGATACTAACATTCAAATAGAAGGTAAGATTAAATCGGATGAATTCAAATTAAGATACATATTCAGCAATCTCATCTATACGGCATCGCTCCTATCGACATCTGGCAATTTTGCCCTGAAGGGAAATAACAAACAAACAGGAGGAATTGAAATTACATTAACCGCGAAAGATGCGATCGATATTCCTGCCGATGTAATTAAAAATTTTTTCAAACCTTTCGTAATAAAAAAAATTAATGAAATTAAGAATTCCAACTTAACGGGATTAAGCTTATATTTAACAAAAAAATATCTCAATCTTTTGAATGGAGATATAAGTGTTGTTCAATTTAACAACCAGCTTATATTCAAAATAACAATCGATGGAGCAATAATGTCTGAAATTGACAAAGCATTAAACAATATTCCAAAACCTGATACAGAGAACAAAGTTTTGGTAATCGAAGACGATTATGCTACCTCAAAATTGTTGAGCAATTATTTGAATAAATGGGGCTACAAACCGATAATCGTCTCAACAGAAAAGGAAGCTTTCGATATCATTAATTCTGAATCGCTCCTGGCAGTTATTTTGGACATCGAGCTACCCGAGACAAACGGTCTCGAACTTCTTAGAAAAATCCACGAACACGAAAGAACGAAAAATATTCCTGTGATTGTTTGCTCCATCGAACACGAACAGCAAAAGGCATTTATGATGGGTGCTGTTGAATATTTCGTCAAACCGATAAATTACAACTATCTGGTCGAAGTTCTTACAAGTTATAAATTGAGAAAAAATTCAAATATCTTATGCGTTGACGACGATGTACCGACTCTCAATCTCATAAAACAGGCAATTGAATCCGCTGGATTCAAACCAGTAGCGGAAAATATTTCAGCAAATGTAATGGATTTATTAAAGGAGAAGGATATCGACCTGGCAATAATCGATCTGGATATGCCTCATCCAAACGGATTTGAATTGATAAAATTGATCAAATCGGAACCGAAGTTTGCACACCTTCCAATTATCATTTATACTGGAAAAGAAAACTATCAGGAAGACCTTAAAAATATCGAAGGACTTTTCGACGATTTGCTCGAAAAGAGATCTACTAACATCGAAGATCTGGCAGATACAATCCGCAAAATGATCAATCAATACGAAGTGCCACCTCCGGAAGAAGAAGTACTTACCAAAAAAGGAGTAAAGAAAATATTGCTGGCGGAAGATTATAAGCACTCGCAAATTATCGTTACAAGATTGCTGAAGAAAAACAATTTTGAAGATATAGTCGTTGTTGAAAATGGTGAAGATGCGGTCAATATGGCTAAAAAAGAAAAATTCGATTTGATTTTGATGGATATGCAAATGCCAATAATGAATGGATTCGAGGCTACCGAAAAGATACGACAGATGCCCGAATATAAAAATGTGCCAATAATAGCACTCACGGCTTTTGCTATGAAAGGCGATAAAGAAAAATGTCTCGAAGCAGGCGCAACCGATTATATTCCCAAACCAATTGATAGCAAAGAGTTTATCGACAAAATTAAATACTACACGAACAGTTAATCTAATCGTCAAATTAATTTAGGGAATTGTTATGAATATCAGGGTACGATTTGCTCCGAGCCCTACGGGATATTTACACGTGGGCGGATTGAGAACTGCGTTATATAATTATTTATTTGCCCGAAAAAACAACGGCAAGTTTATTTTGCGTATTGAAGACACCGACAGAAATAGATACGTCGAAGGTGCTGTTGAAAATTTGATCAATTCACTCAAGTGGTGCGGACTCGACTACGATGAAGGTCCAGATATAGGAGGAGATTTCGGTCCATATATGCAATCGCAACGGCTCGATATTTATAAAAAGTATGCAGATGAATTGATATCCACAGGACATGCTTATTATTGTTTTTGTACGCCGGAACGACTTGAAGAACTTCGTAAAGAACAGATGGCTAAAAAATTACCTCAGGCAAAATACGACAAACACTGTCTTCATCTTTCAAAAGAAGAAATTCAAAAGAAGCTGGATCAAAACATTCCACATGTAGTACGGCTTAATGTAGAACCTGGTAAAAAAATCATCTTCGAAGATGTTATAAGAGGCACGGTTGAATTCGACTCCAAAAATATAGACGACCAGGTTTTGATAAAAAGCGATGGCTACCCAACGTATCACATGGCTAATGTAGTCGACGACCATTTAATGAAAATCAGTCATGTTATTCGAGGCGAAGAGTGGCTTTCTTCCACTCCCAAACATATTCTGCTCTATAATTTTCTGGGATGGGAACCGCCAGTTTTTGCGCATCTTCCCTTATTACTCAATCCTGACCGATCGAAACTAAGTAAACGTCAGGGCGACGTGGCAGTAGAAGATTACAGGGCCAAAGGTTATTTGAAAGAAGCATTAATCAACTTTGTTGCTCTCCTGGGCTGGAATGCAGGAGATGACAAAGAGTTCTATTACATCGAAGAATTAATTGAAAAATTTTCGCTCGAAAGAGTTAACAAGTCAGGCGCAGTCTTCGATATAGAAAAATTGAATTGGCTCAATGCAGAACACCTGCGAGCTAAATCCGATAATGACTTGTTAACATTGTTAAAAGAGGAATTGAGTAAAAGCAAGTATGCTGATTTAGCTTTATCTGATGATTATCTTCTCAATGTAATTCATGCTATGAAAGAACGAGTTTCGTTTGTTAACGAGTTTATCACTAAGTCTCCTTATTTTTTTGAGACCCCCTCGTCTTACGAAGAAAAAGCCATTGAGAAAAACTGGAAAGCCGAAACTCCTGAACAATTGAAGAAATTAAGAGATAAATTTGCGCTACTGGAGAATCCATCAAAAGAAGATTACGAAAAAGCTTTAAAGGAAACCGCCAATGAATTAGGAATTGGAGCCGGCAAATTAATTCATCCACTTCGTCTGGCTTTATCGGGAATGAGTACGGGACCTGGCATTTACGACATTTTGTTTATTATCGGGAAAGACGAAACAATAAAAAGGATTAATCAAGCTATCAATACTCTTAAATAAAAAGAACTGAGCAATCTTTTGGATTGCTCAGTTCTTTCTTCAATAAATCACTCCCCTTTTTTCTTAGCCCAGCTATCTTTTAATGTAACGGTTCTATTGAATACAAGCTTATCGTCTGTGGAATATTTTGAATCCACACAGAAATAGCCCTGTCTTTCAAATTGGAAGATATCGCCTGGTTTTGAATCTTTAAGAGAAGGCTCAACATAAGCATTCTCAATAATATTAAGTGATTGTGGATTTATATAATCGAGCCAGTTTTCTTTCGATGCGGGATCTTCAATGGTAAATAGTCTGTCGTACAATCTAACTTCTGCATTGAAAGCGTACTTAGCCGAGACCCAGTGAATGGTTCCTTTAACTTTTTTATTACTTGAACCCGAACCGCTTTTTGTATCGGGGTCGTATGTGCATCTCAGTTCTATAATATTACCATTTTTATCTTTAATAACATCTTCGCATTTAATTATGTAAGCATATCGCAATCTTACTTCGCCGCCGGGTATTAATCTTTTGAATCCTTTGGGAGGTTCTTCCATAAAGTCAGCTCTTTCAATAAAAAGTTCTTTAGTAAATTTAATTTTTCTGGTTCCTGCAGATGGGTCTTCCGGATTGTTAACTGCTTCGAGTTCCTCTTCGCCTTCGTAATTTGTAAGGACAACTTTAATGGGGTCGAGCACGGCCATGACACGTTTTGCACGTTTATTCAAATCGTCGCGAATTGCAAATTCGAGCAATGCAATGTCGGTCATGGCATCGCGCTTTGCCACACCTACAAGCTCTGCAAAATTCCATAAAGATTCGGGTGTAAAGCCGCGTCTTCTCAAACCCGATATTGTTGGCATGCGCGGGTCATCCCATCCATCTACATAGCCTTCTTTAACTAACTGAAGCAAACGCCGTTTACTCATAACAGTGTAACTTAAATTCAAACGTGCAAATTCAATTTGCTGAGGATGATAGATATTCAATTCATCGAGAAACCAGTCGTATAAAGGTCTGTGATTTTCAAATTCTAATGTACAAATTGAATGCGTTATTCCCTCAATTGAATCCTCTAAACCATGAGCCCAATCGTAAGTTGGATAAATGCACCATTTATTGCCCTGCCTGTGATGTTCTGCATGGATAATTCTGTACATTACAGGGTCGCGCAAATTAAGGTTCGGCGACGCCATATCAATTTTTGCCCTCAAAGTTTTCGAGCCCGTCGGGAATTCCCCTTTTCTCATTCTTTCGAAGAGGTCAAGATTTTCTTCTATTGTCCTGTTGCGATATGGACTTTCTATACCAGGTTCGGTTAAGGTACCTCTGGTTTTCCGTATCTCTTCGGCAGATAAATCGCAAACGTAAGCCTTCCCTTTTTTTATAAGTTCTACTGCATATTGGTACATCTGTTCAAAATAGTCAGACGCATAAAAAATTCTATCTTCGAAATCAGCACCTAGCCATTTGACATCTTCGATAATCGATTCTACGTACTCAGTATCTTCTTTTTCTGGATTTGTATCGTCAAATCGAAGGTTGAATTTACCGTTATAATCGCGAGCTATTCCATAGTTCAAACAAATTGACTTGGCATGACCAATATGGAGATAGCCATTTGGTTCCGGAGGAAAACGAGTATGAACACGTCCTCCCCATTTATTTGTGCGAATATCTTCGTCAATAATTTCATAAATAAAATTTTTCGGCTTTTCTTTTTCCATAACGTCCTCATGTTTAATCAAAATATGGTCTGAAATAATTTTTTAGTTCTTTATTTTCTTCATTAAGTAATATTAATATCGATTTTAAAATGCCGATAATGTTACCAATATCTTCGAAGCTATTTACTTTAAAAATAAGATACCACGCAGAAATTGAACGTGATATTGCTACTTCAGCAAGTTTAAGCTGGATTAACTTTTCATCGTCATCACTTTCGTAGGAATTTTTCAACTTCAGTAAGATGAAATACTGATAATAATGAATTACTTCCAGAGCTTCTAAAATGTCCGCATTCTTATTATTATTTTGCTTAATCAACAATTCGTTTTTTGCCAGCCAATTGTTACATTCCTTAGCATAAAGTTCGGAAAGTTCCATTAAGTTTCGACCGTAATATTCGATAGCATCGAAAGAATCGTAAGCCTGAGCAAATAAATTCCGAAGGACATTAAAAAATCCTTCTGGATTAAAAACGACTTTTTTTCTTTCGTTTTTATAAATTGTTTCGATGAAAAGCTCACATCTTGTTGTATAGATACACCGGTCACACCAGTTATCACAATACTTGTGTATATCTGTAATTAAATCAAGTTCCATAATAATCGTAAAAATTTAAGTACAAATATAGAAATTAATGGGGTATTCTTCTGTGTAAATTTCATAATTATTCTTTGTACTTTATTAATGACACCATTTTGCAGATTTCTAATTTTATACTTTTAACAATTGTTATGTTACATATTCAGTAACCATACACTTATGTAAAGAATTACATTTAATGTTTACCATAATTAATATTGACCTTTATCCTACAGGTTAAAATCGAGAATTTAAAAAAGCGAAGTAACTTTATTTTTTCATTTTTTTTGAAAAAGTTTTCTTTTATTTAGTTTTGCCCGATATGAAAAATTTTTCATTACTATCGGTATACAGCTTCATTCATATAGCGCAAGTTTATGATTCTAGGCACATTGTATGTTTAGTAATTTACTACTATTTATTTTTACTATTTTTTTGAAGGATAAATAAATTTATAAAATGACAAGATAATCGAATTGAATACTTTAAATTGAGCATTTAAGAACAAATTTCTCATTTTATCGTATTGAAGCGTGATCCAACAGGATACAGATCAATTTTTGAATTTCTTGACATTGCTGACATAGAGTTTAATTTATTCTACAATATTGTGGAATCGTCTGTATAAAATTTAATAACCAAAACATATAGTAAAGATATATCTACTTGAGGGCAATTCTACAATATTTGTCGGACTCTCACGGACTCGTCCGAACCCTGACGGACCTGTCCGACTCTGACGGACCTGTCCGAACCCTGACGGACTCAATTAATCCCGCCGTTACGTGACTCGTCGGACCACTCAATTTTCGGAGTGAGTCCCACTCATTTAGTGGGACGAACGACGACCCCGCCATAGGCGGGGGCAATTCTACTATACCTGCCCGTCTTTGACGGGGCTTGTCCGACTCAGACGGATTCGATTAATCCCGTCGTTGCGTGACTCGTCGGGCCACTCAATTTTCGGAGTGAGTCCCACTCATTTAGTGGGACGAACGACGATCCCGCCTTTGGCGGGGCAATTCTACTATAGTTCGATTAAGACGCAGATTGACTACAATAGCGCGTGAATTCATTCAGATTTCAATTCTACTATAGTTCGATTAAGACTATATAACTTTTCGCACATCCAGCAAGCAATATCATTTCAATTCTACTATAGTTCGATTAATCCCGCCGTTGGCGGGACGACTCGTCACGTCGTTGCGTGACTCGTCGGACCATTTGATTTTCGGAATGAGTCCCGCTCGTTTAGTGGGACGAACGGCGACCCCCGCCGTTGGCGGGGGCAATTCTACTATACCTGCCCGTCTTTGACGGGGTTCGATTAAGACTAAAATTTCAAGGCGCCTTCGGGCGCCAAAATAAAAAATTTCAATTCTACTATAGTTCGATTAAGACTGGGTGGTGCATATGTGATAGCAGAAGAATCTATATTTCAATTCTACTATAGTTCGATTAAGACGGAAATTAAAGCAACAAATTTAAGATGGACAGCGAATATTTCAATTCTACTATAGTTCGATTAAGACTGAAGAGTTCAACCCTACGATTTTTGTACGAATTTTATTTCAATTCTACTATAGTTCGATTAAGACTATTTCTGTCGAAGTTTTTCTCTAAAGACAATATTCTTTCAATTCTACTATAGTTCGATTAAGACTACCGGAGATGCAGATATAATTTTTGTAATATATATGCTTTCAATTCTACTATAGTTCGATTAAGACATATCCATTGACTTGGTTCTCTTCCCAAATATAAACCTTTCAATTCTACTATAGTTCGATTAAGACCAGTAAAAAAGCGAATTGAGGCAAGATTTGAACAGCCTTTCAATTCTACTATAGTTCGATTAAGACATGATTGGTTAGTCATAGAAATAAATCATAACAAATCACTTTCAATTCTACTATAGTTCGATTAAGACTATGATTGCCTGCGAAAATGAAGCCAACTCGTTTCTCTTTCAATTCTACTATAGTTCGATTAAGACGATGCTTTATACCGTTACGCAAGCCGTACGGTATTCTTTCAATTCTACTATAGTTCGATTAAGACGTATACTAATAATGATTCAACGAACTCTATGTTTTTACTTTCAATTCTACTATAGTTCGATTAAGACGTTTAAAATCGTTGCTCAAGAGAATGACGGCGGGCATCTTTCAATTCTACTATAGTTCGATTAAGACTGCAGTACCTGGTTCATACACAATAATCCTGAAAGGCTTTCAATTCTACTATAGTTCGATTAAGACTCAGTGCAGTTGTCAACCAAAACAACAAACGCATTTCTTTCAATTCTACTATAGTTCGATTAAGACTGATTTGTTAGTTATATTTTTCGGCGGCGGCAAGGCTTTCAATTCTACTATAGTTCGATTAAGACGCTCCGTTGTCATCTGATATTATTTAGATTTAGTATCTTTCAATTCTACTATAGTTCGATTAAGACTGTGTAGAAGCATACGAGCCGACGCCCTGTCGTTCGACTTTCAATTCTACTATAGTTCGATTAAGACTATCTGAGAACAATCCTCAAATTCAGCAAGTCTTAACTTTCAATTCTACTATAGTTCGATTAAGACTCAACAAAGAGAATTATTCAGAGGCCGAATATCGCCTTTCAATTCTACTATAGTTCGATTAAGACAAAGTTGATTTGCCTGAAAATCCAGGCGTTGAATTTCTTTCAATTCTACTATAGTTCGATTAAGACACCTGAAAATTCTGCATTTTTAAATTATTTTGCAAGCATTTTTTTAAAAAAATGTCGTCGACCTCCAATAATGCAAAATTCCCAGGGGGTCGACGACTTTTTACGTAAAATTAGAAAATTATAATTTCTGGTAGACATTAATGGCTTTTTCTGCTAAGTCCATACCAATTTCAATTGCTTGTTTATTTAGAGGAATTAGATGATGATATCTTTCGGGCAAAACTTTCTTTAAAGCTTCGAGTGCCGTGTCGAAAGAAATTATTGGCTTTTTCTTCAAATAGGCACCAAGTATTATCATGTTCATCACACGCGTATTCTTAAGACTTGCAGCTTCGTTTGCTGCTTCGATTGGCAATATTTCGATATCTCTCCTTTTGGGTGGATTTATAATTGTGCTGGCTTCATAGATTAAAAGTCCCCCTGCTTTAACTGAATTTTCAAATTTATCGAGCGAGGGTTGATTTAGCGCTATTAATGTGTCGAATTTCGATATTATCGGAGAACTAATTTTAGTATCGCTGATAATTACGATACAATTTGCTGTACCACCTCTCATCTCAGGACCATATGACGGCATCCAGCTGACTTCTTTATCTTCGATAACTCCGCCGTAAGATAATATCTGTCCCAGAGATAAAACCCCCTGTCCTCCAAATCCAGCAATAATAATTTCTTCGGTCATTCCTTCTCTCCTTGATTTTCTGGAACTTTCAGTTCGCCGAGTGGATAAAAGTGCAACATATTTTCTTCCAGCCATTTATTGGCTTCCACTGGTGTCATTTTCCAGTTTGACGGGCAATTCGAAACAACTTCTACAAAACAGAGACCTTTCTTATGGTCTTGATATTGAAAGCCTTTGAGGATTGCCTTTTTTGCCTTTCTGACATTGTTAGGAGTATTTACTGCTACACGCGCGCAGTAATAAACTCCAGGTAATTGCGCAATTAACTCTGTAATTTTGAGGGGGTTTCCCATTATTTCGGGAACTCTGCCTTCGGGACTTGTAGTTGACTTCATACCAACGAGTGTTGTTGGGGCCATTTGTCCACCAGTCATTCCATAAATACCATTATTAATAAAGATGATTAAAATGTTTTCGCCCCGATTACATGTATGAATAGTTTCGCCTGTACCGATTGCTGCCAGATCACCATCCCCTTGATAAGAGAATACATATTTATCGGGCAGCATCCTTTTAATTCCAGTAGCCACAGCCGAAGCTCTGCCGTGCGCTGCTTCGGTCATATCGATGTCTAGATAATTATATGCAAAAACAGAACAACCAACCGGAGCCACACCGATTGTTTTCTCCTGAATTCCGAGTTCGTCAATAGCTTCTGCAATTAAACGATGCGCTACTCCGTGGCCGCAGCCCGGGCAATAATGCATCGGTGTATCAATTAAGGTCTTCGGTCTGTCGTAGACTAAATTTTCTTCAACACAGATGCTTTCTTCGGCAATCATTTCTTCGAAGTGTTTTTCTTCTTGTAATTTATTGTCGATCATACCAATTCTCCCGAAAATTTTTCTTCAAGTTGAGTAAGTATTTCTTCCGGAGATGGGACAATTCCTCCCATTCTACCGTAGAAATGAACTTCGACTTTGCCATTGACCGCAAGTTTAACATCTTCAACCATTTGTCCTGCATTCATTTCTGTAACGAGAATACCTTTGACATTACTAGCAAGTTCATTCAATTTAACGTAAGGGAAAGGATAAAGAGTAATTGGTCTGAATACGCCGACTTTCAAGCCTTTCTGGCGGGCAAGTTCGGCAGCTTTCGAACTAATTCTGGCAACCAATCCAAAAGCGACAATAATTATATCTGCATCGTCGCAATTAATCATTTCAAAACGGACTTCATTTTTTTCTATCTCTCTGTACTTTGCTTGGAGTTTATTGTTAATCTCTTCCATTTTATCGGGTTCTATATGAAGGGAAGTAATCACATTTCTCTCTCTATTTTTCGGTTTGCCAACTGTAGCCCATTCCTCGATATTGGTTTTGCGTGGAATTGGTTCAAAGAGTTCGACTTTTTCCATCATCTGACCTAAAGCTCCGTCAGCAAGGATCATGACCGGATTTCTGTATTTAAATGCGAGTTCAAAACTAAGGGGAACGAAGTCGACCATTTCCTGTACAGTCGAAGGAGCGAGAACAATTAATTTATAATCGCCGTGTCCGCCGCCTTTAACAGCCTGGAAATAATCTCCTTGCGAGGGTTGAATTGTCCCGAGACCGGGTCCACCTCGCATAACATTAACAATTAGACAGGGAAGTTCAGCGCATGCGATGTATGAAATTCCTTCCTGCATAAGACTTATTCCCGGCGAGGAGGAAGAGGTCATAACTCTTTTACCAGTACCAGCGGCTCCATAGACCATATTAATAGATGCAACTTCGCTTTCGGCCTGTAGAACGACCATTCCAGTTCTTTTATAAGCTTCTTTTGAAAGATACTCTAATACTTCCGATTGCGGAGTAATAGGATAACCAAAATAACCATCGCAGCCGGCTCGAATTGCGGCTTCGGCCAGAGCTTCGTTACCTTTCATTAAACGGAGTTCTTTTTTCATTGCCGCACCGTTATTGTTATATCATTTTTGACGTCGGTTATTGTCGCAAGGTGTTCTTTTTTCGCTTTATCGGTCTTGCGATAAACTCTGATTATGCCTTCTGGGCAAACCAGAGCACAGTTTGTACACCCTGTGCAATTATCTTTGACTTTAACAACGTAATGATACCCTTTCGAATTTAACTTTCGGGAAAGCTCGAGTGTTGATTGCGGACATGCAACCGTGCAAATTTCACACCCTTTGCATTTCTCGATATCAATCAGGATATCTCCTTTTACTTTTGCCATATTTACCTCAGTTTATTTAAAATAAAAAAAGGTTATAGTTTTGCTATAACCTTTCCTCGGTTTAAGGTATAAGATTAGTAGTATTTCAATTAGTAATAGCTTCATAGTTCCTTCATTAGAAACTAACATGCCAAAATAGAGATACAAAATTTGTTGTTTAAAATAATGATTATTGGCAAAAAATAAAGCCTAAAAGGGAAGGTTTTGAATTTATATTAAAGGAGCAATAGTCCTATTTCCAAACCTGAGATATCGATTTCTTACAGTTAGGATAATGTAGCGTGTTTATCCGCGTGGTAAGAACTCCTCACAAGAGGTGAAGATTCAACAGCTTTGAATCCAAGACTTAATCCGAAATCTTTATATTCTTTAAATTCTTCCAGTGTAACATAACGATGTACTGGCAAATGATTTTTTGTAGGTTGAAGGTATTGACCTATAGTCATTATATCGCAGCCAGCATTGTACAAATCTTTCATCAATTCGAATACTTCTTCTTTTGTTTCTCCTATACCAACCATAATTCCACTTTTCGTTCTCAATCCCTTTTGTTTGAACCATTCGATTAGTTTAAGACTTCTTTCGTATTTTGCCTGAGGACGAACAGCATGATAGAGACGTTTGACAGTTTCAAGATTATGATTCAGAATGTCTGGTGGATTCTTCATTATGATTTCAAATGACTCGGTATCACCTTTAAAGTCGGGTATTAAAATTTCAATTGTAGTAGAGGGCATTTTAGAACGAATGAGCCTTACAGTTTCAGAAAAGATTGACGCACCCCCATCTTTAAGTTCATCTCTGTTGACAGAAGTAATTACAACGTGTTTCAATTTCAACTGCTCAACCGATTCTGCCACACGTCTGGGCTCATCGAGGTCAAGTTCGGAAGGGAGTCCCAATTTAACATTACAAAATCCGCAACTTCTCGTACATACGTCCCCAAGTATCATGAAAGTTGCAGTACGCCTGTTCCAGCATTCAGCAATGTTTGGACAGCGAGCTTCTTCACATACAGTGTTAAGCTTCGCTTGCCTCATCAAGCGATGCACATCTTTATAATTCTCACCTGAAGGAAGTCGTACTTTCAACCATTCGGGTCTTTTCCCTAAATCCGGCCTTTCTTTTTCGATTGCTTCTTTGAAATTTTTTTGATGTTGATTGATTTTCATTTAATCTCCGAATTAAGAATTAAACAGAACTTGTATCGAAATTTTCTAAAATATTTTTAATCGACATTAGAAATTTACTACCAATCATACCATCAATCAAACGATGGTCGTGACTGAGCGATAAATAGAGCATAGGTTTAATTGCAATCGAGTCGACTCCCCCATTTTCAACAACTACAGGTTTCTTTACGACAGCACCTACGCCTAAAATACCAACTTCAGGCTGATTTATAATCGGCGTACCGATCAATGTACCAAATACTCCATAATTTGTTATTGAAAAAGTTCCATTTTGAACATCTTCCGGCACAAGCTTTTTTGATCGGGCGCGTTCACTCAGATCGGCTATAGCTTTTGCCAATCCGAGTACACTTTTTTCTTCCGCGTGTTTAATGTTCGGCACAATTAATCCGTTTGGCTCAATTGCAACTGCAATACCGAGATTGATGTATTTTTTGATTATAATGTTTGTTCCTTCAATCGATGAATTCATGAGTGGATATTGCTGTAAAGCTTTCACTGTAGCAAACGCTATAAACGGCATGTAAGTCAATTTAATAGTGAATCTGTTTTTACTCTCTTTGATAAAATTGTAAATAACCGACATATCCACTTCCGCAACTGCAGTAACATGCACTGAAGTATCTCTGCTTCTTACCATATGTTCCATAATCCTGCGGCGATTATGATCCATCGGAATAATTTCCTCGCCAGTAGAAGTAGAACCTGTTGCTTTTTCAAACTTCTCTGGCTGGCCAGGCTCTGAAGTTGTTGTGGATGATCTCTTTGACTCGATGTACTTTTCCAGATCTTTTTTGGTTAGTCTTCCCTTTAATCCTGTCCCTTCGATAGTATCGAGTACACTCAAAGGAATTCCTTCGGCTCTTGCAAGATTGATGACCGATGGAGAATAAAATCGAGTTTCACTTTTTCGGAAGTCTTCCTTATGTTGAACTGGCTTTTCAATCGATTCGATTTCTTTCTTTTCGGCAGTTTCGTACTTCTCGGTAACCGAAGGGAGAGGCTGCAATCCCGTTGTGGTTTTAAGCCTTGCAACAGGTTGTCCTACTTCAACAGTTTGATTTTCGTTGTAGAGAATTTCTAACAATATTCCTTCTTCGGGCGATGGCACTTCGGTATCAACTTTGTCCGTACTGATTTCAAATAAAATCTCATCTTTATTAATTTTTTCGCCGACCTTTTTGTGCCATTTGATAATTGTTCCTTCTGTGATTGATTCGCCCATCTTTGGCATGACAATATCAATGATCTGGCCTCCAACTTGAGTGGTGGTAGGCGTATCTTCAAGTTTGTCGATATATTCAGTATTATCTGTTTCAATAATTGCTACAACTTTACCAACTTCAGCCGATTCGTTTTCTTGTACAAGGATTTCTTTCAGTATTCCGTTTTCTGGACTTGGCACTTCAGTATCGACTTTGTCTGTACTTATTTCGAATAATATTTCGTCTTTTTTAATTTGCTGGCCAACTTTTTTATGCCACTTGATTATTGTTCCTTCGGTAATACTTTCCCCCATTTGCGGCATAATTATTTCAACTTTCATCAAAACCTCGAATTAATATTGCAATAATAATTTAAGCTGGTCGTAGATTTTATTTCTATCTGGCAGCACAAATTTTTCAAGATTTGGAGCATAGGGAATTGGACTATCTTTTGCGGCAATTCTTTTAACTGGTGCATCGAGAAACTCAAAACACTCGTCTGAAATCCGTGCGGCAATTTCAGCGCCAAAACCTGCCGTAAGTGTATCTTCATGAATAACAGCCACCTTGCCAGTTTTTTTCACGCTTTCGGCTACCATGTCGAAATCAAGGGGAGATATTGTTCTTATATCGATAATTTCAATCGAGTAACCTTCATCTTTCAGCTTTTTCGCTGCAAAAGTTGACTCGTACACCATTGCGCCGTAAGTAATTATAGACAAATCAGTTCCTTCGGTTACTTTTCGAGCTTTTCCAAACTGAATAAGATACCCTGCATCCGGTTCGGGCGATGTGGCATAACTTTGTCTATAAAGACCTTTATGTTCGAGGAACAAAACCGGGTCGTTGATTCGAAGAGCCGTTTTTAATAATCCTTTTGCATCAGCTGCATTTGAAGGATATGCAATATAAAGTCCCGGCATGTGTGCAAAAAAACCTTCGATATTTTGACTGTGATATAATCCGCCGTGAATAAATCCTCCGACAGGCACACGTATCACCACTGGGGTTTCGAATAGATTGTTCGAACGATAACGATACATAACGAGTTCGTCACGGATCTGCATGAATGCAGGCCATATATAATCACCGAATTGGATTTCGACACATGGTTTTAATCCTGTTAGAGACATTCCAATGGCAACTCCGATTATACTTGCTTCGGCTAATGGAGAATTAAAAACTCGTTCGTTGCCGAATTGTGTTGAAAGACCTTTAGTGGCTGTAAACACTCCACCCTTTTTGTCCGCCACGTCCTCGCCGAAGAGGTAAATCTTATCGTTAAATTCGAGTTCTTCTTTCAGTGCATGATTAATTGCATCGACCATTACAATATTTTTTCCGAAGCTTTTCGATTTTTCATAATTAAGCTTCGATTTCTTGTCCGATTCGTCGTAGACATATTTAATGGCAGAATCTGTGTCTGGTTCTGGTTGCTTCAAAGCCCAGTCGGCAGCTGCAGTAATATGGTTTCTGACTTCTTTGTAGAGTTCCTCAAGTGCCAGTTCGTTCAAAAAGCCCCTGTCAATTAAAAACTCAGAGAATAATTTAATTGGATCTTTCCGTGCGTCTTGAGCCAGCGATTCAGGAGTTCGATATTTTTTCTGGTCGTCCGAAGATGAATGTGAAAAAAGCCTTACTACATGAGCCTCAACAATAACCGGTCCTTCTCCATTGCGTGCATATTTAAAAGCCGACTTCGCAATCGCATGTACTTTAAGAAAATCCGTTCCGTCAACTTCGAAACGGAGTAAATTTTCAAAGCCCTTTAGCAATTCTGAAACGGAAGAATTTCTTCCCGCATTTTGATTTTCTACGGGGACGGAAATTGCCCATTTATTATTTTCAACTAAAAATACGACCGGCAGCTTTTCGCGACACGCCCAATTAACTGCCTCGAAGAACTCACCTTCAGAGGTAGCTCCTTCGCCGCTGCTAACATAAACCACGCCATCTTTTCTTTCTTTCTTCAAAGCAAGCGCAGTACCGACGGCTTGCAAAAACTGTGTGCCGGTTGGACTCGATTGTGTGGGCACATTTAATTCTTTAGACGACCAGTGGCACGGCATCTGTCGGCCTCCGCACATCGGATCATTTTTACGGGCAAGAAAATGAAGGAATACATCCTCCGGTTTAGTTCCGGCAGCCAGCATGAATGCGAGATCTCTGTAATATGGATAAGCCCAGTCGATTCCCTTTTTGATTTGAAGTCCAAATGCAATTTGAACTGCTTCGTGCCCTGAACCGGGTATGTGAAAAAATGTTTTACCTTGCTTCAATAGTGTAAGTTGTTTGTCGTCGATCGTACGGGACGTTATCATCAAACGAAGGACATTTAACAATTCTTTTTTCGTCATGCCCCCGAATGAATCGAGCTTGCCCGTAGGAGTTAATTCTTCATTTAAGATTAGCTCAGATTTATCTTTCTTCATTCGCCGCCCTTTCAAATTCTTTTAGTGAATTAAGGAAGTGACCTTTATCGAACTCAACGTAATGACGGTATTCAAATATTTTCACGAATTCTTCCACCAGCTCTTTTTTAATAGAATTGATATCGTGTGTTCTACCAGTTTCTTTTTCAAGCGATGTCACTTCTTTATCTCTTATGCCACACGGAATTATACCGTCAAAGAGGGATAAATCAGTATTGATGTTGAAAGCAAAACCGTGCATTGTAATCCAGCGACTTACTTTAATTCCAATTGCTGCTATTTTACGATCTTCAATCCATACTCCTGTTAAACCTTCTTTGCGACCGGCATCGAGTCCATGTTTTTTGCATACGTTGATAATAAGTTGTTCCAGATTCCTCAAATAAGCGTGTGTATCTTCTTTCCACTCCTTAAGGTCGATTATTGGGTAGCCAACGATCTGCCCCGGTCCGTGGTATGTAATATCTCCGCCTCGGTCAATATCATAAACTTTAATTCCCCGTTTCGTAAGTTGTTCATCTGTCAACAATAAATTCGATCTCGAAGCTACTTTACCAAGCGTATATGTATGAGGATGTTCGAGCAAGAAAAAAGTATCACCTGTTTTGCCAGCATAACGTTGATTAAAAATTCTTTTTTGAAGCTCCCATGCTTCATCATAATCGATAAAACCGAGATCACAGTATCTTAATTCTCTAATTTGATTATCCTTCATATAAGGCAAATAAAATGCACTAAATTAAACTTCTACTTTTGTTTGGGTTTAACAAATATAGAAGATTTTACGTTCAAAAGACAAATTATCTTAGAAAGGAAATTAAACATTATCGAGTAATAAAAAGTCACTTTTTTTTCGTTTCGGTGCTCTATTATTGTTTTTCTCCGGATATGCACACAGGTCTGCTACAGGACATATTGTGCAATCTGGATTTGTGGGACGGCAAATTTCCCTGCCCAGTTTAATTAGATTTGTATGAAGCGAATGTGCAATTCCATCGGGAAGATTTTCATTAATTTTTTGAAATGTCTTATCGGGCGATTTTTCGTTAACAATGCCAATCCGATTTAATGTTCGATGAACGTGAGTGTCGACTGGACAGACATTTCTGTACAAAGAAAAAAGGAGTACACAACTGGCAGTTTTAACTCCGACACCTTTAAACGAAGTTAAAAATTCGAGAGCTTCTTCGTTCTTCATTTTTTTAAGGAAATTCATATCGAGACGATTTTCTTTTGAAAGATTTACAACCAGATTTTTAATTGTACGCGCTTTTTGCCTGGTCAATCCCGCTTTTCTAATAGCCTTTTCGATTTGACCTAACGGCGATTTTGCCAGCTTGCTCCAGTTAGGGAATTTTTGCTTGAGATTTAGGTAGGCCTCGTAAGAATTATTGTCATTAGTATTTTGAGAAAGAATTGTGGCAATTAACAAATCCAGTGGCTCGGGCTTGCGTCTATTCCGCTCGGGCAAACCGAAATGTTCAATTAGTCTACTGTTTAGGAGTTCCAGCATTTTAATAATCTTTAAAAAAGGTGAGTTAAGATACGAAAAATGGAGTTATCTCTTGATATATTGAAAGATTGGAACCGTAAAATAAAAAGTACTTCCCTTTCCGAGTTCGCTTTCAACCCAGATTTTCCCGCCCATTTTTTCGCAGAATTCTTTACATAGGATTAAACCTAATCCTGTTCCTTTTTCTTTGTGTTGCCCTATTTCTGCATTGTTGACGTCAATTCTGAAAAGTTTGTTTTTATCGGTTTCGCTTAAACCTATGCCACTATCTTCTACTGCAATGACTACAAAACCATTTTCGTCACGTGTTGAAACAGTAATTTGTCCGCCTGGATCCGTAAACTTGATTGCATTTGTCAATAAATTCCTTATTATCGTTTCGAACAAATTTTTGTCGGCATAAACCATCAATGTCGAATTAATGTCTACTTTGATTTCGATATTTTTCTTTTCCGCCTGCGTAGTTACAATATCCACAGTTTCTTTTATAACGTTTCGTATCGATAGAGGTTCGAGATTGACTTCGAGGCGGCCGGTTTGTGCGCGCGACCAGGTTAATAAATTTTCGAGCAATTTCTGTATTGAGGCTGCAGTTTGATAAATTGTTTTTATATATCCGAGTTTTTCCTCGTCGGTCATTTCATTATAATCTTCTTCGAGAATTTGAGAAAAACCGAGAATAGTAAAAATGGGATTTTTTAGGTCGTGCCCGATTATTGAAAAGAGTTTATCTTTTGCTGTATTCAATTCAAGTAATTTTTTTTCTGATTCGGCAAGTTGGACGTTAAGCTCGACATAACGAGCAGCTTCCTGTTCTATCTGATCTCGCGAATATGCAATATCCTGAAGCAATTTTTCTCGTTCCAGTTCAGCTTCTATCCGATCCTGAATATCGCGGATCATAAAGAGAATTAATACAGGATTCTTGTTTTCGTTGAGAATAGCGCCGATATTCGACTCGGCATAAACTGCGTTGCCATTATTATCTTTAAGACGAAATAGATACGATTTTATTGGGGTGCCGGTTGCAGCAACAGAAATGTTCTCTTTGAACAGTTCCCTATCATCTTCAAATATGAAATCGAGGATATTTTTCGAAAATATATCTTCAACCTTTTCGATGCCGAGCAACGACAAAAACTTATTTGACGCGTAAGAAATTGTACCGTCAAGTTCAGTTGTAACGATTGCATCGGGTGAAGTCGATAAAATCGATTGAGCAAATAATTCACTCTGGATTATCTTCTCTTCAATATTTTTCTTTTCGGTAATGTCTCGGACTTTAAGTACAATTCCATTTTTCTTATCATCGAGCTTTAAACGATGGAAATTAATTTCGAAGTACCTGTCTTTGAGTTTTGGGGATGTATAAACCTCAGAAAACGATTTTACTTTTAGAGCTTTTTCAAGATTCTTTTCCCAATACAATCTGTCTTCAAATGGAAAGATTTCCAGAAAATTTTCACCTTCATCATGATTTAATCCGTCGTACAAAATTAGATAAGATTTGAATTTATTATTACACTTCAGGATTTTGTAATCCTGGTCAAGAAGACAAAACATCTCATCCGTATCAATTAATACGTTTAGAACTCCATACGGGTCAATTTGAGTCCACTGCTCGTTATTTACTATTTCTTGATTCATTATTATCTGCGGGCTCATTCATCCGCAATTATTATCGAAATTTTTCGGGAAAATTTAAATTTATTTTGTTTTTTGTTCGAATTAATAATTCATTTCTGTTATTATTTTTGTGTTTTTTTTCAAAAAATAAGAGGTAATATGGACACTTTAATGGTTAGCATATCAGGAATAAGAGGAATCATTGGCGAAGGTCTTTACCCTTCCACGATTGTAGAATACACTTCTGCATATGCAGATTTTTGCGGTAAAGGTAAAATTGTAGTTGGCAGTGACGGTCGAATATCAGGAAATATGGTAAAAAATCTTGTAATCGGGACATTGATTGCAAAAGGAAACGACGTAATCGACCTGGGCATCTGCCCCACACCCACTGTACTTTTCAATGTAAGAAATTTAAAAGCAGCAGGCGGTATTCAGATTTCAGCAAGTCACAATCCAAACGAATGGAACGCATTAAAATTGCTGAATAATAAAGGCGAGTTTATGAGCCCAGAAGAACACTATAAAATGATTTCACTTTTGAAAGAGACTCAAAAACATTATGCGAAGTGGAATAAACTCGGAACGGTAACTGAATACAGTAAAGGACTTTACGAGCATATCGATGCTGTGCTTTCTATGCCTTACATCGATCTGAAGAAAATTCGCAGGAAAAAATTTAAAGTTGTACTTGACTGTGTTAACGGTGCAGGTGCTTATTCGATGCCGTATCTTCTCGAAAAATTCGGCTGCGAAATTATCCAAACCAATTGTGAAAAGAACGGCATATTTCCACGACTGCCTGAACCTGTACCTGAAAACCTCACTAAAACTATGAAACTCGTCAAAAAGAATAAAGCTGATTTCGGAATTGTTGTTGATCCGGATGTAGATAGGCTTGTATTAATCACAGAAGAGGGTAAACCTTTTGGAGAAGAAAATACAATTACTCAGGCAGTTAAATTTATTTTATCAAAAAAACGTGGTAATGTTGTCGTAAATTTATCTACTACTCGCGCTGTTGATGACGTAGCCGCGAATTTTAGATCGAAAATTTACAGGTCACCAGTGGGCGAAGCAAATGTCGTCAAAAAGATGAAACAGGTTAAAGCCATTATTGGAGGTGAAGGGAGCGGAGGGGTTATATTGCCTTCGGTAAATTTTGGACGCGACGCTTTAGTTGGCACGGCTCTTTTATTTCAGCATCTGACGGAATTTGGCGGAACTTTAGGAGAGTTAAAAAAGTCTCTGCCAGAATATTTCATTGTGAAACGCAAAATTGAAATCGGCAAAAAGGACCCCGACAAAATTTTATCCAAACTCGCACTGAAGTATTCAAAATATTCACCAAACAGTGAAGACGGACTGAGAATTGACTTTGAGGACCACTGGGTTCATTTCAGAAAATCGAATACTGAGCCAATAATTAGATGTATTGTTGAATCCGATTCTAAAACGAAATCAAACGAGTTGATTGAAAAGTACATGAAAGAATTATAAAACAAAGGGTTGTCTGAAACTGCTGTTCTAAAAAAAATTTGAGATTAATCGTGAAATTTGCGCCTCTCATAAAAAACTACTTTCAGACAACCTTTTTCAATATCACTTATAAAATTCGCTTATTTTTTGAACAACGTACTCAATTTGTTCGTCACTCAATTCTGGATATATTGGCAATGCCAGTGAAGTTTCGGCAGCTAAATTCGATACTGGGTAGTCACTATCTATAGTATTCAAATACGCAAAACATTCCTGACGGTGGAAAGGAACGGGATAATAAATTTCGCAGCCGATGTCATTCTTTTTAAGATATTCTAATAAACCGTCGCGGTCTTTTACACGAATTACAAATTGATTATAGATATGATAGTTTTTAAGTCCGTCAATATTTTTATAGACCGCTTCAGGAAGAATTACTTTTTCGGGATTTAAGTAGTTATTTTTCTCGTCAAGTAGACCGGTCTTTTCAAATAATTGATAATAGAGCTGTGCGTTTAATCTTCTTTTTTCAGACCATTTATCGAGATGTGGTAGTTTTACCCTTAACACAGCAGCTTGAAGCGCATCGAGTCGGAAATTTCCACCAATAAACTTATGATAATATTTTGGTTCCATACCATGGACTCGCATGATTTTAAGTTTGTGATAAATCTCCTCGTCGTTTGTTGTAACAATTCCGCCATCTCCAAAGCCACCTAAATTCTTGCTCGGGAAAAACGAAAAACAGCCGGTATGACCAATAGTACCCACATAACGTCCATCTTTATATTGAGCACCAATTGCCTGGGCTCCATCTTCAATAACGTATAAATTATGCTTAAAAGCAATTTCCATAATTTCATCCATTTCTGCACTCTGACCATAAAGATGAACGGGTATAATTGCCTTTGTACGAGATGTTATTTTCCTTTCAATCTCTTTAACATCAATATTAAACGTGATAGGGTCAATATCAGTAAAAACAGGAGTTGCCTCCAGACGAGCCACTACACCAGCTGTGGCAAAAAATGAATATGTTGGAAGAATAACTTCATCCCCGCCTTTAATTCCAAGTGCCATCAAACTTAGCAAGAGAGCATCTGTTCCTGAGGATACACCGACAGCATACTTTGCACCAATATAATCACAAATTTCTTTTTCCAGAGCTTCAACTTCGGGTCCCAATATGAAATATTGCGACTCGACTACTTTCATTATCGCTCTGTCGACCTCTTCTTTGATAGATTGATACTGAGGTTTCAAATCCAAAAGGGGTACTTTCATAAAAACTCCTCAAAATTATTTTTAGAAAATTAAACAAATACAGATTGAATAACTAAATGTAAAATTTGATTTTTTTTCTTCACTTAAAATTTTTGTACAGATGATCTACATTAATAACTTCACGCTTTCTTTGCTTAACTGTTTTATTGGTTAGTGTTTTTGTATTCAAGTTATCGATGCACGTATAAAATTTTTTACTATATTAAGCACCTAAATCATTGAGACAAAATATTACTATAACATTACTGGTAAACCAAATTAAAAGTGCTAATAATTTTACGGTGCATAAATGACATTATCGAAAAAGATCGAAAGGTTAAAATCAAATTTTAAGTCGTCTTTCTGGGTTGCCAACGGGATGGAACTCTTTGAAAGGTTGGCATATTATGGTCAGGCTACAATTTTAAGTATCTTTTTGCGGGATCATCTTAAATTCACAGAAGTAGAAGCAGGACAGCTCTCCTCAATTTTTGGCGGTTTGATTTACTTACTTCCAATTTTCGCAGGAGCAATAGCAGATAAAATAGGATTTAAAAAAGCTTTCTCGTTTGCATTCGGTGTTCTGGCGGCAGGATATTTTCTAATTGGAGCAACAGGAATGAAAACCTTTTCTAACTTAATTCCTCAGTCGATTCTTTTCCCCTTTCTTACAATTATTTTGATATTCACAGCGCTTGGAGGTTCTTTTATAAAGCCGAGTGTGCTTGGCACTGTAGCACTTTCGACAACCGAAGAGACGAAATCACTCGGTTATGCAATTTATTACTGGCTGGTTAATATCGGAGCGGCTATCGGTCCTCTGCTTGCATATCTGGTTAGAGATTATTTCGGAATTGAGTTTGTTTACCTGGTTTCGGCAATAAGTTGTGCTTTAATGTTTATTGTAACGCAATTTTTTTATAAAAATCCGATACAAAATTACAATTCGCAGAATTTAAAAACCGTTTTGAAAAATTTGATCAAAGTCCTCACGAATCTTCGTTTTATGACATTCTTATTGATTTTTGGACTTTACTGGGTACTTTTCTGGCAATTTTTTATAATAATTCCATTTTACATATCGGACTTTATTTCGCTTGATACTCCAATAGAACTGATTTTATCGACCGGAGCCTGGACGATAATATTATTTCAAATACCGGTTAACCGTCTCACAAAAAAAATTTCGACTCAAACTGCAATTGTAATCGGTTTTGTATTTGCAACTGCTACATGGCTAATCTGGTATTTTGTGCTGCCTATTACAAATGGAAATACATATAATATTTTTGGGACAGAGGTATCAGTTAGTATTCCAGTAATTGTATTTGGCATATTTCTCTTTTCGATTGGTGAACAGACACAAGCTCCGCGCTTCTATGAATATATTGCCGACCTGGCTCCAAAAGGTCAGGAAGCATTGTTCCAGGGTTATGCGTTTTTGCCAATAGCTCTTGCCTGGGGATTCGGCGGTACATTTGGTGGTTGGGTTTATCAATTATTTACAAAAGATACGAACAATCCTCAGATGATATTTCTTGTAATAAGTGGAATCGGTATGCTGGCAACAATACTGATGTTATTTTATAATAGATTTACAAAATCGAAAGGATAATTAATAGAAAAGATTAAGTTGCTTTTCGTTATTAATAACGGCTGCTTCGTGTTCGAGCAGCCATTTCTTTCTCCAAACTCCGCCTGAATAACCCGCAAGACTTTTATCTGAACCAATAACTCTATGACACGGGATGATTATTGGAATTTTATTTTCTCCACTTGCTCTGGCAACAGCTCTAATCGACCTTTCGTTGCCTAATTGTCTGGATAATTTTAAGTACGAAATTGTTTTTCCGTATGGAATATTCTTTAATTCATTCCATACTCTTTTCTGGAATTCTGTTCCTTCAGGTTCTGTCGGGATACTGAAGTTTTGTAAATCACCATTGAAATATTGACTCAACTCATAGACACATTTTTCGAGTATTTCATTTGGATTTTCCTGTTCCAATTCAACGCCGTCGATATCAAGCATAAAATGTATCGATTTGATAACGCTCTCGTCTGCAGTAATTTTCAATTTACCGATGGGCGATTCGTAATATGTCAAATACTTACCCGGCATCAACCTCCCGAATTATCGAACGAAAATATAATTAAGATGCGGAATAAATTCTTGACAAAATTTCGATTACTTTATCACGGAGCAGTGGTTTAGAAATAAAGTCAGTAAATCCTGCAGCTATAAAATTTTCCCGTGCTCCTGGTTGCATGTAAGCCGTAGATGCGATGATTGGGATCTCTTTGTAGCCGGGCATTTTGCGTACAATTCGGAGCACGTCCAATCCATTATATTCTCCCTGCAAATTAATATCGACAATCAAGAAATCGAAACGCCTTGTTTTTAATAAAGGGATTGCGCTCTCTAAACTCGGTACTACCTCAATTGTTTTAAGATCCTTCATCTGGCTCTTGAATAAAATTTGAGAATCTACCTGATCCTCGAGATACAAACAGGTCATCGAAGATAAGTCAAGCTTTTTCAAGATATTAGGTGCTTGCTTTTCAATTGTATTATAGGATATTTTTTCAATTTTTTCTTCAGGTTTCTGTTTTTCTTCGATTTCGACTTCACCACCTTCAAATGGAGTAAATTTAAATGGAATACTTATTCCCACCTGTTTTTTATCTTTCTCACCAATTATTTTGAAACGTGCTCCAATTATTTCCATCAGTTTTTTTGCCAATTTCATCGAGAATCTGGAAAAGCCGTAATTCTTCCTACTGAAGTTTTCGTCGTCAGTAAGTATATCCTGTAAACCTTTCAAAAGGTATGGACTTGCTCCCTCTTTTAAATCGTCGATCAAAATAATGAAATTTTCGTCGTCTACTTTCTTAGCAGAAATCTTTAATTCTTTTTCTTTTGTTATCGTAATTGCAAAATTCAACAGCATACTGAGAAGACTTACAAATTTCTGCTTGTCCGTTTCGAATATAAGAGACGAAGAAATTTTTCCTTCTTTAACAGATTTGTCGTGTTGCTTAACACTCTTTGAAATAATATCCTCAACTTCTGGCATCAAATTGGCTAATTTAACTTGCTCAACTTTGTACTTAATATTTTTACGCAGATATGCAGCATATTCAACTGCATTATCCATAATCTGAAGTAATGTTTTCTGATTCTCTTTTATAATTTCGACTGCTTCTCTCTGTTCTTCATTTGGATTTTCGATGTTTTCCCATAAGTCCTGTGTAAAGCCCATTATTACGTTCAATGGCGTCAACAATTCGTGGAATAAATTCGAGAGAAAAGTTGCATCGATATTCGAACTTTCATTTGTTACTTCGGCTAATTTATTTGTTTTCTCTTCTGGCTGTAGCCGGATTAATACTATTACTTGTTCTATCTCCCCTTCATAATTCTTTATCGGATTTGCAAATAGTTCGGCTTTTGTCAATTCGCCATCTGACTTTTTGAGCGAAATATTTAATTTAATTGTATTATTCGATTCTGAATGAAGTACATTTTTGTTAATTACCGCTCTATCATCATCCGAGACAATACTGATGATCGGTCGGCCTTCGAGTTCTCTTTTAGAATAACCGAGTTGACGGGGTACAGCATCATTAACCGAGATAATAAATCCGTCTTTATCGGTTAATACAACCAGCTCATCTGTATTTTCGTAAACGTGTTTATAAAGCTGGCTCTCTCTGCGTGCCTTTAATTCTGAGGATACTTCCCTTACTAAATTTAAATGAGCTTTTTTCCCTTGAAATACAATTTCAGTGCTCTTAATTGTAACGTAGATATCTTTACCGTCGCTTCTTTTATGTTTGAGTGGCTTACCGCGAAGGGATTTATCTTCACTTTGTATTAATGCCTGCACATCCTCTGGAGCATATAAATCCGTCAAGTCGAGTTCGAGAAATTTTTCTTTAGAGTAGCCGTAGAGTTTGAGAGCTTCATCCGTTACGGCAAGAAATTTCAAATTTTCCAGATCATATACATAAGCGGCGTCTGGTATAATTTTAAGATATTCTTCGATCCCGATATGCATAGTTTTTTCAGCAGGTCTTACAATTTGATATCCAGTTAAAATTAGATTGCTGCCTGCTTTTGATACTGAGAAAGAATACAGCTTTTTATCCAGCGCCTCGACTTCGAAAAGATCTTCTGTTCGACTTTTATCCTCTTTAAGAAATGAAGTAATCTTATTTACTGCCTCATTTCCGAATAGTTCAATTGGTTTGGATTTTTTCTTATACAACTCGAATAAGCTTTCGAATATTTCATTGTACTCAGTAAATTCAAGATTAGCATCAATCACACAAGCAGGCAGAGGAATATGAGCTGTCAAGGAATGGAACGTTTGTTTTTCTGATTCGAAATATGAAAAGCCAATCATTGCAATAACACGATTTTCGAGATCAGAAATCGGAACGAGATAAATCGAAAAGTTCTTTGATGCGCCTGCTGATTTCAAACCACTTACAACAATAATATTCGAACTACTTTTAATAAAATCATTAATTTGTGAATAAAGATTCAAAAGATACTTGGGCAGGAAATCACTCTCGTTCTTATTTTCGAGTTTAGCCGCAGTAGTTCCGAGCCACGAAGCATAAGCCTCGTTAGCCACAACAATTTTGTCATCTTTGTCCTTGATCCAGAAAAAATTTTTAAGATTATTTATTTCTTTCTGGAATTTTATTTTTTCAATGAAAGTGAAAGGATAAGAATTTTTGACTCGTTCAATTTCTCTTAAAACTTCTCTATCCTCAATTAACTCCTCAATTTGATTCAGTGCAATTTTAATTTTATATGTATCTCTTTCTTCTGATTTTGATTCGCCTTGCTGAATGAAATCAATATAAAAGTAGATATTATTTTCACTTCTCAAAGGCGTATAAATCAATATATAGATTTGTTTATTATCATCAATTGTAATTGGTAATTCTGTAGAAGTGACATCATTTTTACTTTTGCATTCTTCGAACTTTTCAAGAATTCTGAATTTGTGTTCTTTCTCAACGGAAAGGAGATCTTTCCAGTACTGAAAAAAATTATTCTGGGGTATAAGTCCTGGGAATAATTTTCTAATTTCATCACTTACGGCGATAATTTTGCCGTTTTTATCGACAATCAATCCGTGTTTATTTTCGTAATTCACTTTTTAATTCCTTTGTCATGGAACCTTAACAGTAGCAATATTTGAATAATCCGTATAAATCCTGTTGCCCAGTTTTTGTCGTATCCGATATTGATAAGTTATACCCGACATAACCGAAGTATCGAAAACAAAAGTAGTGTCAGAATCTGCTGACATCAATTCATTAAATTCGCCCGCCGTTCCAATTCTCCTTTCGACAATCAACGAAACCGATAGTCTTAACTTGTCGTTGTTTATCCAATCAAGTCGGACAGTATTGGGTCCATATACAGAGGCATTGAGATTCGATGGTGCTTCTACGTCCGTGTAAAAAGTCGAGACAGTAGCTTCATTTGAATAGCCGCTTATAGATGTTGAAGTAAAATATGCGACTCTGTATTTATACGCCTTGCTTCCTTCCACATTATGGTCTTCATAGTAAGTTTCATTTGGTCCAGTAATATCGATCAATACCCATGCGCCAGTAGAAGAATTATATCTTTCAATCTTAAAGCCCAATTCATTTACAGCAAAATCGTTCCATTTCAAGATAACCATGTGAGTTCCAATTGCCTCCGCTTGAAGATTCCACATTCCGCCCGGAAGAGATGAAGTGCTTACTTCGTTGCTAAACTCAGATTTTCCCGATTCGTTAAAAGCTCTTATTTTGTAGAAATAATCAGTAAACGGAGAAACCCCGTTGTCAATTGTGCTAATTGTATTGGGTGGTAGAGTTGTAATCAAACTGTATGTTCCTGTACCCTCTTTACGCCATACTTCGAAACCATCCTCGTTTGTAGAATTGTCCTGCCACAGCAAAGTTACAGTATAATCTCCTGTTCTTTTTATTATGAGATTGGATGGTGCATCGGGGATTTTATCTTTAACATAAATATTGCTTTGTACTTCGCTTTCTTTGGCTTTCCCATTTTTATTATAAACTTTTACAAAATAGCTAATGCGCTTACCAAGCAGTGCTTCGCCAATATTAAGATAGAGGATGGGATTTGTACCATCTGAATTTTGCTCAAAACGTTCGGTAAAAGTATTGTTGACATAAATTTCATAAAACGAGAGACCTTCGCCACCTGTACCGTCGGAGGCATCATAATTAATTAAATTTTGACCCACCATTACGGAGTCCCCAGTAACAGGTGAAAAAATTTGGATGGTAGGTTGTGATGATGTAGTCTGAGAATTGGTAATTGGTTCAACACATCCGACTATTATTATAACAATTGCTATAGGCAAATATTTAAATAATTTATTGGTCATACACTATTTTCATCAATATTATCAAAATCGATTAACAACGATCGTGTTTCGTGGGATTTCATCCTGTCAATATAAAAAATTACAGATTGACTATCTTTACTAACTTCATAACGGGGGATTTTAGTATTCAACATGTCTGAACTAATTTTAACATTTTTCACTTTTTTATTCAAATTAACTTCAATTACTGCATTTTCAATATCATATTCCGTTGGATTCGTAATTTCTACTGCCACTCTCCTTTTACTTCTTGATTCATACCGAACTTCAAGACTTTGTTTCTTACGCCACCAATTCTTTAATTCGTCCAGCGATGTAATCCAGAAATCTTTTGACTTGGCGTATCGAATAACATCGTTAATTACGGAAACGTATTGAGGGCGCAGTTGATAATTCGTATGTACCTTAAAAACAAAAAGACCACCTTCAAATAACAGGCGGTCGACGTCTTCTTCATAAGTGTATCGTTGAAATTTTGTTTCCGTCAAACCGTAGTTACGAATTATTTCATAGTCGTCCCTTGCTGTTTTAGTTATGACCATGATCTGTTTATTATTCCGAATTTTGATTTCGGGTACGGATCTGTCAGTAAGAGAATCAGTCAATAGGAAACCGATATCTCTATTTGCCAGAGCCTGCAAAGTGAAATCGTTATAAAAACCGTATAATGGCATTATAGCTTTAATCGGTTTACCAATAATTTTACCAATTGAATCCTGCGCAAAAGTTATATTTGAAAATTGAGTTTGCTTATCATAAAGCATATTTACCGTATCTTCGGGATATTCTAAAAATCCAATATCGACAATTGCACCGAACTCCCCACTTTTTGCGAGCGATTTTATGATCGATCTATTTTTCAATGCAGTATAAGGGTCTATAAAAAAAGTTGGCTCGATATTATGTTTGTTAGTAATCGAGCTGATTGTCTTAATGTTTTCGAGAGCATCGTCGACCGTAGGAACTAATATTAACGCTGCTTTATAATCTCCCGGCCAATCTTTTGTAAATGCAGTAGGATTATAGGTTAGCCAGTTAATTGAATTATTAAAGAGTTTCTCGAAATAGACAAAATCCTTCTGAACGCCTAAAACTGAGTTGATTTCGAAACCGAACCAGACAAAACGACCTTTGCCGTATGTGCCAAATGCAATACCGGCACTTTTCTGAATTTCTTCTCTCACCAGGCCTGCTTCCCTTCTGAAGTCGTACCAGAAGCTAACCTGTGTAGTTCTCGGTTCAATTACTTCGGCATAGATCGGTCTATCCCACGTAGCAATTTTAAGGGCGTATCCTGTAGGGATACCGGCTGTTAAAGGCAGATTGCCTCTAAGAGTGTGGATTTTATAAGTTTCTTCGGGTTTAATTTCCTTGTTGAATTTAAGACCGAATACTTCGGTAAAAAAATCCCATCCTCGCCATTTACCCTCGTCGGAAAAGGTGGCTGGTCCACCTGTTACAAAGAGGCTTCCGCCTTCTTCAACATATTTTTTAAGAGCTATAATCTGTCGGTCGCTTAACGATTTTGAACCGGGTAATACAATTATTTTGTACCCAAAATGTTCGTTGCCTTCAATTTTTTTATCGTCAATTATGTCGTATTTATATCCGGAATTTGTAACAAAACGTTCCCAGGTATCGATATTGTCTTTTAGCCAGGTACTGCCAGCTGGCAGCATATTTTGTGTATACTGCGAGTAAAGGATTGCTATTTTACCAGCTTTTTCGTCTTTAATGAGATTTTCTTTGGTCGGAATAATCTCTTTTATTTCGTAATTACCGTAGATATTTTTTAGTATTAATAAAAAAACAAGAAGAGCCGTGAAAAGCAGAACTAATCCGCTTAAAAAAATAATTAAGTAATTAACCCTCAGTCCTTTATAATTTTCTTTTACCGCCACCTGAGGTTATCCTCTGTTTTTTTCCGCTGAACGGATGGTTCTTCGTAGCCTTCGGAGGTATAACGCATAAATTTTTTTCGATGACGTTCAACAGTTGGAGTTCTTTCGGAATCTCTCGTGAACTCACCCTGGTACGAAGCTGGAGCTGGACCGACATAAGTTGGTCTAAGCTCGGGTCGTTCCATCTGCTCTCTGATGGGTTCGTAGCCTGCCTGTTGTTCAAAAGTGCTTCTGTATTGTGCTGATTCTGAAGCCATTGGAACTGGTGCTATCAACTCTGCTGGTATTGCAGCAGGTTGAGCTGCTTTTTCAGATACACCTTTTTTCTCTCTAATTTTATAGAGAATGTAAGCACCGACAGCCAGAATGAACGTTGAAATCGTTGCTACCAAAACTATCAAAGATAAAATCGGTATTAATTCCATTTCCCTTTCCTCATATTTACTTATTATCTGGATGCACCCACTCTTTCGAGTTTTCCCCAAGTCATACTAAATCCAATAAATTCTTCCACTGTCGCCATAGCCTTTGTAACGTCAATCAGTAATATAAAAAAGACACGGTAAATTATTGCATAAGGTACAAGTCTGAACTCTTCCCTTTCGGCCGCTATACAAAAGACAGCCGACATCAAGTCGAGTACAGCGATACCAACCCACCAGAGAAAGAGCGTAATATGAATTCCGTAAAACAAAGCAACAATAATAAAATAGAGATTAACAAAGATGTTCATCGCCGGCCAGATAAGCGCTTCGTAAAACATCGACCACATTATAAAACTATTGTTGAAATTCAGAGTGGGATTATAAAGATATTTTTTATGTTTTCTTATAGCCTGTAAAATTCCTCGAGTCCATCTATAACGTTGTTTGAGAAGCTGATAAATTGTAGCAGGGGCTTCGGTATAAGCGATTGCTTTGGGCTCATATACAATTTTCCAGCCTTTAGCTAAAATTTTTAGTGTAATGTCGGCATCTTCTGCAAATGTATCACTCGAATAAAAGCCGGCATCTCTGAGGGTTGATTTTCTGAAAACCCCAATTGGGCCGGGAATTATATTGACCATCTGCAAAAAACCTTGTGCACTTCTTGCCAAATTCAAACCTTCAAGATATTCAAGTGCCTGAAGATCAGTCAACATCTTTTTACGATTTTGCACTTTTACGTTGCCAGCAACTGCTCCCACCGCTGGATCAACAAAATGGCGCATAGCCATTTTTAAGGTGTCTGTAGTCAATTGTGAATCGCCATCCATACAGAGGACAAATTGAGCTTCAGAATACTGAATACCGGCATTTAAGGCCTTCGACTTCCCACCGTTTGGTTTGTTAATGAGCGATACTTTTATCATCGCTCGTTTTCCTTTATGATAACCTACCAGACTTTCTGCCACTTCGGCTGTGTTGTCCGTCGAACCATCGTTTACAATAATAATTTCATAATTAGGATAATCGAGTTCAAGCAGCGACTCAATAGAAGATTTGATAATTTTTCCCTCATTATAAACGGGAACGATAATAGAAACGAAGGGATAATATCCCGGTTTGGTTTCAACTGTATATTTGGTCAGGTAAAAATATGACATAAAGAGGATACCGAAATAACGAATCAATAGGATAAACAAGAAGATAACAAGCGAAACAATTGAGGAATAAACGAATAAACCGCTCCAGGTCAACACGGTAAAAGGCATTGTATATATAATCATTAAAATTAGGAACAAAGAAATTAGACCCGATATAATGATTGTTCGAATTTTTTCACGCGCCACATTCCGCTTTGGCGGCTTAATTTCCCTGTTATCCAGGACGATTTTATATTTTGACTTTTCCTGTCTCATCAAATTTAGACTATACTCATTAAATATTATTCAATAAAAATGCCATTATTTTTTTAGTCATTATGAACGTTAATCAAACAGCTAAATATTAATTTCCCTTACAATTAGATAAAATGGCTCAAAAATAGACATAAAGAATATAGTCTTTTAATTAAACTATTGCAAGCTAATAAGTTACATAATTGACCTAATTCTTTAGTATAAAGAAATTAATATAACTTGTTATAAGAGTAAAAAATTTATTTCGCTGAATATGCTTTCATTATTGCATTAAAGAGGAGTTCAGCCACTCTTTTTCCGCCTATCTTTGTAAAGTGTGAATAGTCTTTAAGAGCCATAGGTGGATTCGAATTGACCCAATCTTCCATCGAATTTTCGCCGCCCATTGCTTCCCAAAGATTCCAGAAAGCAATATTTCCATCTTTTACAATTTGCTTTTGTGCATTCAAAAGCAATGGCACGTCGGGATTAGTAATAAATCGTCCGCCCCGTTTCATGGTTTTATCGCCCACTCCAACCAGAATAAATCCAACTTTGGGAAATGCTTTTCTAAAATGTTCAATAACTTTCAGCATTTTATTTTTATATAACTGGTAAATCGATTTGTTGGGCGAGTTCACGTTTGCTCCATAGGTTAAAATAATCAGTCCGTAATTTGTAAGCCTGGCAAAATCCTGGAGAATTTTTTCTGGAATATCGATTAGCGATACTCCGCTATTGCCCGGCATAGGAAAATTGTCCAGATAAACGCCACCACCGCTTTCAAGACTAACTCCGTAAAAATAGGGTCGTTTACCGTCGATAAATTTTATTTTCAGTAAATGAGCTTCTCCCTTGACATCGATAATCAACTCCTTCAGATCATTCCCTTCCTTTAGATTAATTTTAACTGGGGCTCTGTTATCAATCGTATATTCAATTACACTATTATCGGCGGCGTTGCTATAAAATAAACGGGCAAATTTGAACGAAACAGATGATTTCAATTCTCTACTTGTTTCATACTGAACCCAGCTGTTTTTATTTGGTATAGCAACCGAACCGCTTATTCCAATAGGTAAATTGTCCGGATTTCTGGTAATAACTGAGACGTAATCCCAGTCGCTTGAATAACTATGACGCGTTGTCGTCCTCATTCTTATATCATTTGCAATAATTTGCATCATACCTACACCCTGACCTCCGAATCGCTCCTGGAATAATTCGCGGAGATATTCTGAGATTACATCTCCCTGTATCAGCGAATCGCCAAAGTGAGCAATCCTGAGGACCAAACTTTTGTCTTTATTCTTTAAACGGTCGAGTTGCTCGAAAAAATATTTCAATTGTTCCAGATTTCCGGTCAAAGGTTCGTCCTTACCGAGTGAAAAATAAAGGACGTCATTTTTCGGAGCTATAAAATCAATTTTTACCGGTTCGGATGCGAAAACAAAATTATATATAATCAATAATAATATTAATGTAACTCGGCTCATATAATTCCTTTCATTAATTAATGTTCCAGAAAAGTGACAAATATGCAGAAAATGCTTTATAGCCCGTATCGTAACGATAGCTGTTAGCATACGATATTCTACCAGATATGAAAAAATATTCAAAAGGTTTATAAACAGCGTCGGCATAAAGTTCACTAACAATAAAATCAAGGAATGGCAGATATCCTATTTTCCCGCCCGTTTTTAGTGTAAGATAATCGCTCTTCTCCAGAATAAAATCCGCCCACAGGCTGTGGGATACATAATTCTGAGGCGTAAAATAAAATTGAGTTTTGAAACCATAATCCGCAAAATAATATTCATAGCCGAGCACACCACTGCCTTTTTCTCTTTCATTGCTTACCAGAGTATTAAATGTGAAAAACCGTTTACCAATTCTAATCTGAATATCGTTTCCAATATTACCGTCGGACACTTCGAGATAATTATAAAACAATGAAAGATAGAGCGAATGTTTGTAGTTGTATGACGAATTAAATCGGTAAATATCGGTATTCAGGCTAAATGGAATTAATAGCGGCGAAAGTAAAATCAAGCGTGCATCGTTCCGTTCAAATGAAAAAGTGGTAGTAAATGTATCTATGAGTTCATATCTAATCATAAAATCCCATATATCTCTACTTGGTTCACTACTTATATTAAGAGCCCCTTTTCCTCCGGCCAAAACTAAATTTTTAAGAGGGAAAATGCTGGCAACCAATTTCAAACCTGTCAGGTGTTTTGCTTTCGAATCGCTTTTGAATTCAGCGCGTTGCCATTGTGCCCCCAATCCGAAAAATCCAAGAAACCCTCCCTCGACTCTTGTACCATAGTTGAAATAATCGAGGTCAAAATTGTCGATGTACATTGTCGTATAGGGAGTAATATTTATATTCGTAGGGAACAGACGACTTACAAAATTACGAACTGAAATAAATCCTTTTTCAATTCCATAAGGTGGAATCCAGCTTAATCTTTGTTTAACAAGACTAATATTTGAAGAATCGTCAAATTCTTCCACCAGCTCTTCATAAATATCTTCTGCAGCACCCCATTCATTTCGCTCAGCATAAGCATCGCCTAAAAACATTTTTTGATATCTGACCTGCTTCAACAAATCATTATCATCTATTCTGCTTTCAAGTTCTTCTATAACATCTTCAGCTTCGTCGAGTTGTCCCAATTTAGTCATGTAGCCAGCCATCAATATATACTTTTGATCAATTTCCTTTTTAGTAGCAGGGTCGTCGGTTTGTGACTGGATTTCGCTGTAAATTGAATCGGATTTTTGAAAATAACCAGCAGCGGCAAAAGCGTCGGCTTTTAGTAAAAGAATTTGTGTGTCGGGAATTTCGATGGTGGCAATTTTTTCAATTTCTTGTTGAATTGCTGATTTATCCCCTAATTCATGATAAATTTTGATTCTCTCTACGCATATTCTGAAATCCAATTTATCATTCGGGTCGAATTTTTCATTAAGTAATCTGTCGTAAATTGTTAAAGCTTCCTTTTTATCACCGCCACAAGCGAGAATACCAGCGTATTCTGCATATTCTTCACGTGTTGGTTCTTCTTTCTTTTTAAAATATTCCTCGTATTTAGTGCGAGCTTCTTCGCATTTGCCTTCTGAATAGAGGATTTGTGCTTCGCCTCGAATTTCAAGCGCTTTTAATTCCTCATAAGCTGACAAGTGGAGCTCATAGGTACTTTCGACACTTGCAACCAGCTGGGAATTTGGAGCAAGTTGTTTAGCAATCTCAAGATATTTTTTTGCTTCTTCAAAATTCTTTTTCCATGAATAAAGAGAAACTAACGATAAATATGCCTGCAATTCTTGAGGTTTTTTTTCAATAATTTCGAGTAAATATTTTTCAGCCAGATCGAGATCCAGTACAGTCCAAACTGCAATTTGAGCTCTGAGCACTTTGTAATCCGTGTTGTCAGGGTCAAATTCAATCAATTTATCGAGTTGTGCAATGGCTCTTTCCCATTCGTAATTCCAGGCACAATAACGAGCGTAAGCGAATCGCACATCGAGTTCGGCATCTTCAGGCTTATCGGAAAGATATTCTGAGAGAACTTCAATAGCATCGTCGTACTTAATTAAATTCGCATAAGCTTCTGCAAGTTTTAAAGCCGCATTCTTATCACCAGGGTTATTTTTCAATATTTCGGTAAAGTAAGCAATATTGCTATTATTCGTACTATCTCTGTAGTTTGTTACGAGGTTATAAAGTTTTTGAAATTTTTCGTTGTCATAATATTTATTCTGGAGCAATGTAAGTTGCTGATAAGCTTCTTCATACCGATTGGCTTTTATGAGATCCTGAGCTAAGAGGAATCGGATGCTATCGTTTTCTGGATATCTATTGATAATCGAATAATAACGGTCGATTGGATAAACTCTTTCGAACGAGCGGGGTTGATTCAAGCGAAGATAAGCTTTGTTCTGAGCAAGGTCCAGTCCATCTTGAGCTTCTTTAAAATATGGTTTTATCTCGAGAGCACGTTTAAAGGCATCCTCTGCAATTTTATACTTACCTAACCATAGAGTAAAATAGCCATATCTACTCCACAAGCGCCAGTCGTCGGGATAACGTTCAACATATTTTTTTAATATTTTTTCCCCCTTGCTAATCGAACCGGTCTTGGCTAAAATTTCAGTATAGCGAATTATTTCGTCGGGTGAAGCATTGTCATCTCTTTTAAGATACTCGTCGTACCAATATTCCGCGTTTTGCCATTCTTCCAACCATCTATACGATTTACCGATTTCCAGGTAATAAAAAGGATAATCCGGATTTATAGCAATATCGCGTTTATGCCCTTCGATTTTTTGATAGAGCTGCTGATGCCAGTAAGAAATTACACGGTTTAAATCTTTTGAAATCACCAGATTTGCAGGGTCAAGTCGCAGTGCACGTCTTAAATCGAGGACAGCATACTGATATTGAATCATCTGCTCATAACAGAGACCTCGTAGATGATAACCTTCGGCTAACTGAGGATTAAACGAGATAAACTTATTCAACTGGTCGACAGCTTCTGCATATCGACCTTCGTTCATTAAGTTTTGAGCCTGTTTTTTGATGGCTTCTGACTGAGTTTGAGAAAATAAATTGGATGTGAATAAAATCAGAAGAAGAATTATTTTTAACCGGACAATCATCATCCTAAAAATTTATTTAAAGGCTGATAAGCATTCGTTGCAGATGTTTCCGCCGACAATACATATTCCATTAACGATTCAGCGTTATCAAAGCGTTCGTCGATTGCCGTATTGAAAATTGAAATATACTCCATCACTGCTTTCAGGTATGCGGGATCCTTGCTCGGTAAATTATTTTGTACATTCGAAATTAAATCGACCACGCCTTTCAGACTCCCCTTTACCAGCAATACGATCACCTTGTTTTCGATTACACAAATCTTGTCTTTTTTGCTTGTTGATATCCTTATCGAATTCTGCAACTGGTTGACCGACAGCAGGCCCTTTACCTGTGCTACTGGATCGAGTTTGAAAGAGATGATGTAAAAGATTTGTCCCGTGCTTTTGTAGAGTGCAATCTGATTGTTGAGTATCAATAAAAAGTCGTTGTAATTATAGATATTTGAAAAGGCGTAAGGTTCTGGAGGAATATCGAAACGTGTCTGTTTTGTAGTAAATCCCTGGAAGTGATTTTCTTTTGTCGGGTAAATAGATTCGTATTCTTCCGTTGAGAATGTATCTTCAAGGAATTCAGTTGAAACTCCTTTATTGGGACGGATTTTGTATTCAGCGGTAAATTCACCTTCGGTATGCCCGACGTTCGGCGTTATTGTTACTCTTCCGCCCTGAAAACGAGAAATACGATCGTTCGGTTTGGACAAACGAATTATTCCAGTAACAAACTGAGATAGTCCTTCAACTATCGCATGGGCTTTTGGAGTGGCAGGTTCGCTTATTATAAAAAGACTTGTAATGTCCCTCTCTTCAATTGTTTCTACAGTATTTAAAAATGTATTTCTCAAGTAGTCGAGATTTTTGAACCCTACAAACGGTGTCAATTCGTCAAATATGATTCTTGTAGGATTGTATTGATTTACCACAGTAAGAATATCTTTAAAGTATTCGACCAGATAATCATCTGGATTGTACATACCGTAGACTTCATTTGGTGGAGCCACGCGTATAACAATAATTAAATTCTGGTTCATATACGACTGAATATCAAAATTGAGCGAGGCAGCCTGTATCATCAAGTCTTTGGGACGCATCAGTGTAAAATAGAGACACACTTCTGAGGCTCTGGCAGCTTCAAGCGCAAATTGTAAACCTAAAAGAGTTCTTCCAGACTTCCGAGGCCCTACAAGTAAATAGCTGCCACCTCTGTAGACCCCACCCCAGTTTTTATCGATAAACTCAAATCCAGATGGTATCATTCTTACTGAATTAATCATGATTAACTCGTTTTAATAACTAATTATATTAATCAATAAAAATGCCAGAAAAAAATTTATTTTTCTGCTTTTTTCGCAGTTTTGTTAATCTAACAGAGTTTCATTATATCAACATCGTCTCAGAATAAGACAGAGTTATTTGCTCAAATTACCGTAAACAAAAATCGCTACTGCATTTGAACTGATTGTTGGTTCGTTTGTAATGTAATCCTCTTTTTCATCTCGGTAGTAAAATTCGCCGCTTTGATGCTCAGCTAATTTATCGTTGCCATTATAAGGTATTTTGAAATCATCTACAATTTTTTTTTCAACAGGGCCTGCAGCAAATCCGCCAGGAAGTTTACCTTTAAAATACGAAATTTGATGATGGAAATTGGTAGTAAACTTTGAACCAAACCCGTAAACAAATGATATTCCCCACGGATTTTTACCAAGAATAAAATCTTTTTGAGCAGCCATCAAAGTATCGTATTGCCTATCGCCTGTTAGTTTCCGGTAAAGAATATCAATTAGCGCAATACCCAGTAAAGTATGATTAGTTCCCCAGCTTAAAGGAATACCGAGTTCGAACAAGCTTGTTCGGCTGAAGTCTCTGAAAGAATTGAGACTGTTTTTAAGATAATCGACAAAACGAGATTGGAAATGAGCAAGTCTGTAATGTGCGAAGGCATTTATATTGCCCCAGCTCCACCAGTAGTCGCTGCCTGCAGAATCGGCAAATGAAATTGCTTCAGTTAAATAAGAAACATTACGCGTGGATAGATAAAGTTCCACAGCTGCCAGAGATAATTTGCCCTCATAATTTTTATCGATGTAGGCACCGCTACCAGAACTGTCGATATCGGGAACGGAGTCTTTGAGCTTATAATATTTCGTGGCTGTAATTAAGCATGTATCCGCAAAATTCGGATAGTTCAATTTATTTCGCCAGATACGAGATGCAAGTGCCAAAGTAGCCGAGTAGATTCCAATTAAATTTTTTCCAATGCCCACAAACGCAGGTCTATCGTATGTCAGCGGGTCGTCTTCGGGCATTCGCCAGCCAACATCGTGGTCACGTAAATCTTGAACCTGTGTTATCAATTTGTTTCCATAACGACACCTCAACAACCAATCCAATCCCACTTTTGCCTCTTCGAGAATGTCCGCTACGTTGTTATTATTTCTGTCGAATCCGAACTTATCGGGTGCAAATTCGTATGCAAACAAAAGTAAATAGGTAGAATATGCGGTGGTGTTCAGAAATTTTATATAGTCGCCTGCATCGTGCCAGCCACCTGTTAAGTCAATTTTAGTTTCGAATGTATCTTTACCGTCATAAATTGCTGTGGCATCTGCGATGTGACAAACTTCGTGCAACAAAGGGTCGGTATAGCCGCAGCGCTGAACTTTAAAAAAATCAAGCAGCGATTCAGTTAATTTTCTGTATACGTTATCCCCAATTTCAAAAGTATACGAGGTTATTTCACCTGCACTCACGATATATTTACCGCTTTCTTTTAAAGAGGAAAAATCAAATTTATAAGTGTAGTTGTATCTGCCGTGTTTAAAACCAGTATTGTAATACTTAGGATAAAATTTTTTATGAGCGTTCTTCAAATCAATGATTTCGAGTTTCACATTTTCCAAAGGCACTGTTGAAAGTATAATGCCAGATTTAATATCCTCAGGCAAATATCCAAGCTGATTCAATCTAATTACGAAATCCCCTTGCGAATTTACACCACTGCCGCAGTTGTGTGCGGCAAATAAAAATATCAATAGTACTAAATAAATTTTTTTCATTGTAAGAAAGTCGTTCTTTATTCGCTTATCAAATTTAGCAATTAAATAACTATTATTTATTGAACTTCGTTGAAGTCAGTATTGAAGATAACATCCCAGGTTTTCTGACTTACTCCAAAACCTCTGGTAGCGTCTTTGTAATGATGACGCATATGATGCTTTTTAATCTCGAGCCAGAATTTGTTCTTTATCCTCATATGATGGACAGCATAATGAGTCATATCGTAGATTAAATAGCCCGTTAGAAATCCTGCATAAAAAGGACTGACAACTTTATTGCCCAGCAAATAGAGATAAAAAATATAAAAGAAGATGGCCAGTGGGATGCTAACCGAAGGTGGCATTACGAGCCGTTTCGAGTCGCTCGGATAGTCGTGATGCACACCGTGCATTATGAAATGAAGGCGTTTGCCCGTCTCACTTTTCGGTTCATAATGAAATACAAATCGGTGTAGCACATATTCGGTAAATGTCCACACAATTATTCCTGCAAGAAAATAAAAAATAATTTCCCAGATATTGAAAAATCGAAACGATAGCGAAAACAGATAAGCAACTACCGGCACATATATTATCAATGGCACGCTCCAGTGCACTCTGGATAACGATTCTAAAAAATCATTTTTGAACATGCGGACTGTTTCGTCTTTATTGGAAATGTAATTCTTTGGCATAATACCCTCCTTTTTAATAACATTATCAAAACAAATTCTTAAGCGGAGAGATTCCCAATCCCGGAAAATTATTCAATAAAAATTTACCATTTGAAAATTCGTGTCCTTCAAACGGATCGTTATTAATCAAAAGGTTACCATCCAGATCGATATAATCTGCAAGTTGAGCCAGTTGTAATGCAGCGGAAATACCACACGAAGTTTCTGTCATACAGCCAAGCATCACTTTTTTATTCATTAATCTTGCCGCTTCGATTAGCTTGAAAGTATAATTAATTCCACCGCACTTCATCAGTTTAAAATTGAATCCATCGTAAAACGCTCCGACTCTTTCGATATCCTCAAGGTTTCTTATCGATTCGTCCGCTATAATCGGCAAGGACGAATTACCTTTCAATGACTCGATTACTTCATCTTCACCTGCTGGTACTGGTTGTTCAACGAGAATTACGTTGTTTTCCTCAAGCCATGCCAGGAAATCATTAAAAAAGCCAATACCCAGCTTACCGTTCTCAGATGAATCGTCTTTGATACCTCCCCACGCTTGATTTAAATCTACATAGAGGGGTTTATCTGTTGCCTGTCTTATAATGCGAATAATTTCTTTATTGTGGTTATGTTTTTTCCCGAGTTTTATTTTATAAATGTCGAAGCCGACGGCATCTTTGATTTTTCGTTCAATCATTTCTGGACTATCGAGCCCAATTGTATATGAAGTTTTTATTTCTTTCTTATCGAGGAGGTTATAAAATTCTCTTACAGGTTTATTAAGTTTTTTCCCGAGATAGTCGTGCAATGCAATATCGACTGAGGCCAGAGCAGTTCTATTAAAATTGGCTTTTTCATTGAGTGAATTGAGATAATCAATCAATTGATTGAATTCCGATATTTCAGAAATTTCGAGTCCTTTTATAAAATTAATAACACTTTCCTGGTTTTCCTTCATATACTGGGGTAAGCTTGCTTCGCCGTAGCCGACAATATTGTCATTGTCCTCCACTTTTACGAGAACAGCTGGCGTTGTATTTCTTGAATAGTAAGAAATATTAAATTGGTCTTTAAGAGACAGTGTAAATTTTTTTGTGGTAATTTTCATAAAGGAAAAATAGCAGAAACGAAGGTCACACAAAAGTGCAACCTTCGTTTTTAATTTTATTTGATCTATGCTAACCGAAATAGGTTTGATGGCATGCGTAGAGCGCCAATCCAATAGCGGCTAACATGATAATAACAAAAATTGAGGCTCCTAATTTTCCCATGACTTCAACCCTTCCGGAAATTATTTCATTAAAATCATTTTTTTAACGGCTGTAAATTCACCGGCATCAATTTTGTAAAAATAGATACCTGCGGCGGCAGTATTACCATAATTGTCTTTCCCATTCCAGACGACTGAGTGATTTCCAGCCTGGAATTCTCTGTAGACAAGTGTTTTTACTTCCTGTCCAAGAACATTATATATCTTTAATGAAATAAATTGTGATTTAGGTAGCGAGAATTTTATTACAGTTTCAGGATTAAACGGATTTGGATAGTTTTGTTCAAGAGCAAAATCTGCTGGCACTTCTCCGAGCGACTCTTCAAGATCTGTGACATTATCGCCTACCTTAAAGTAACCTGCTTCCGAATAATTCGAAACATCTCCATTGCCTGTCTTAGAACGTACACGCCAGTAGTACTCTCCAGGAGTCAAAGTCTCAACGGCTGCATGCAGCTGTGCCAGATTTTCAAAAGTTCTGGTATCGTTGAATTCGGATGTGCTCGATAATTCAACATCATATTTCAACTCGGATTTTGAAGGTGCTGGCACAAACCAAGATAACATTGGTTTTGCAGTATTGATTACTACTCCACCTTTAGGCGAACCCACCACTGGAACTACAGAGCTTGCCCCTGGATCGATAGTAAAACTAAATATTGTAGAATAAGGCGTGTAATTAGAACCAGAATAATAGCCTCTTACTCTCCAGTAATATGTTGCACCGGGTGTAAGTCCAGTCAATTGATAAGAATAATTATTACCGACCGTACCAGGAGCTATAGTAACAGGACTACCAAAATTACTCTGTTGCGAGTATTGTATTTCGAATCCAGTTATTCCAAGATTAGAACCGTTTAGATACCAGTATAAAGTTACATCGTCATCATATACTATACTTGCATTGTTTGGAGCAGATGGAACAACCGTCACCGTGCCACCTCCAACTACTGTGAATGAACCCTGAGAATAATCGGCATGCGACGGTGCATTTGTACCGTCATAAAGTGCAACAGCTCAGTAATATGTTGAACCGTAGGTTAAATCGGATGTAAATGTGTAAAACAAAGTATTAATATCATTAATTGTTACACTCCCATCATAAGTTGTGGCCCAATCTGCCGGCGCACTTCCTTCTTTCCACCTCACAATAAATCCGCTCCATCCTAAAGTGGAACCGTCTATGTACCAGGACAATGTAGGTCGAGCAGTGTAGACCGTGGGATTTCCAACAGGATATGAAGCTACTGCACTACTATATTGACCGCCTACGATTGTGAAACTTGCAGTAGAGCTCCATGCCGAAGCATTTGCTGGATTTCCATTTTCATATGATCTTACTTTCCAGTAATATGTTAAACCTGCCGTTAAACCAGTAACTTGATAATATAAATTACTGATATTTGTATAAGTCGGAGTACCGGTAAATGTATTTGTAGTATTAATTTCTATATCATAACGAAGTTCAGTTGATAGGCCTGCTACATACCAATAAAGAGTCGGTGAAGTTGTATAAACATCAACTCCGCCAATTGGATGAGATGGTACAGGTTGAAAGGCTGTTACAGTTGCTGCCGCATAAGTCGTAAAATCTGCTATGCTAGAATAATTCGTTTGTGTGTTGTAATTTGTTATAACCTGCCAGTAATAATGAGTATTTGCATCCAGATTCGAGGTAATTGTATAGAATAGATTCGCACCAGCATTGTATGACGAATATACTGCCTCGTCATCGAGCTTTGTATTATCTGGACCACTATTAGTTTTTGATATTAGCACTGTGTATGTAGCACCTGGTTCTGATTCAACCGTATACCAGTATAATGTAGGTTGCAGGGTATAAACTGTAGCATTGCCGATAGGCCAGGATGGATAAGCTTCAACTGCGCCGCCTTTTGTAGTAAAAGAAAAGACGGAAGAATATTTAGCCACCCTATCCGAGAAATCAAATTTATTTGATACAGTTCCATCATCATAATAAGCAACTACTCGCCAGTAATATTTCGAGCTACCTTGCAATCCTGTCGCCGAATGATTCAATGTATTAATATTATCCACAAAAAAAGCAAAGTCAGTAGTTAATGAATTAGTGACATAATTATCTACTGCTGATGCCCATTCACTTTGAGTTGGAGCTGTATTTTTTTCAATGACCTGCAAAGAAAATTTCATTGAACCTACAGGAATTCCCAGATACCAGGAAAATAACAGTGGGTCATACTGAATTACTTCCATTGCATTTGATGGAAAAGATTGTGTAATCGTTAGATTACTCAAAGTTGTAAATGACCATACACTTGAAACAGCTCCATTAACCGTCACACGCCAGTAATAAGTAGTGTTATTATTCAAAGGCATGCCAGCATCTGCTTCTGTAAAGTTGTAAGAACCGGCGGCAACAGACTTACTTGCAACAATATTCGTGAAGAAATTATCTGTAGCTATTTCAATCAAATAAGTAGACGAGCCGTCGTAGTCCCATGAAAATTCCGGTTCAAGAGAAACTCCTGTTAGTGTATTTGCAGGCGATATCAATCCTGGCACAACCTTAAATGTTCTGCTGGTGGTCGTAACCGGCGTGTTATCCAGAGGTATATTAGAATCGTCGATTGTAACATCCCATGTGTATGTACCAAAATCAAGATTTGCAGCAAATGTAAATGGACTTGTCTCAGTATTATTATACGTATATCCATTAGGTCCCGTAACATTGAGTGTAAATGTTACATTGCTGACTGTAGCAGAAGTACTCCATTGCAACGTGGGAGTTCTATCCATTAATTCCGCTCCATTTGCAGGACTATCGAGACTTAATGTTGGAAAACCAGTCTTGAATGAATAATTATGCCATGAGCCGTCACCGCCTGACCCATCTATGTCAGTATCTCTAACTCTCCAGTAATAATTAGTATTGTAGTTGAGTGCAGGTAGTGACAAACTTGTCAATGCAGTATTGGAGGATGATGCCTCCGGGCTACCAAAACCAGGGTCATCATCGAATTCAACATCGTATGGACCGTTGCCATTACCGTCGTCGAAGTCTGTCCAGGTTATTGAAGCTAAGCTTTGTGAAACACCGACCTGCCCATCAGTCGGCGAAATTGGTGTTTGTGCATAATCTGTTGTTGAAAAAAACAAGATTATGCTCATTATAAAGCTGTATCGCAAATATCTCATATGCATCCTCTGAGATTGTTAATGATTTTTTTTGCTTGAACGAAAAATATTTTATTGGGATTATGAATAATATATCCCTTTTTCATAAATAAAAAATCAAATTATTTTAAAGAGACACCAAGCTACAGTATTTGTGATAGTAGGCACACATATAAAAAACTATACCGTTCATTATTTTATTAACAGCATTCTTTTTACTGCCTGATTGGAACCCGAAATCAATTTGTAGAAATAAACGCCACTGGCAACTTTATTCCCATAATTATCATCGCCATACCAAACCAGATTATACCTTCCAGGCGATAGTTCTTCCGAAATTAGCCTTTTTACTTCTTTACCGAGAATGTCATATATAGTTAACATCACATGGTCTTTCTTACCAATAGAAAAACTGATGGACGTTTCAGGATTAAAAGGATTCGGGTAATTTTGATAAAGCTCAAAATTATAATTGATTACATCGTTCTCTTCGACAGCTGTTACATTGCTTACGGTTTTAAAGATACCAATAGAAGAATAGTCGGAAACTTTTCCCTCTTCTGTTTTTGAAATCACCCGCCAATAATATGTGTTATCAGGATACAACCCGTTTATTTCTACAAATGGTTTATCGAGTCCTCCGATAATATTTTTGTATTCGAAATTTGCGTCATGAGTGTATTCAACCTCATAAGTAAGCTTTGAATCGCTTTTTGTAGGGACGACCCATGATAAAACCACCGACGATGAAGAAATTGGCTGAGCATGATTTGGTGAACCGATCAGAGGAACAACGGCGAATGCTCCTGCATCAGTCGTAAAAGTTGCAATTGACGACCAGGGAGACTCCGATCCAGGAGAACCGGCAACTTTAGCTCGCACCTGCCAATAATAAGTTGTGCCTGCTGATAAACCTGAAAGAATATAAAAATTATTGTTTAAATCCGTTACAGTTGTTGGATTGAATAATTGGCCACCACCGTCCAGTGAAGTCGAGTAACGCAAATCATAATTGAGTGTGTATGCAGAGGAAGCATACCAATATAAAGTTGGTGAAAGTGTATAAACTATTGTCCCGCCCACTGGATAGGTTTGTGTCGGTACTGGAGCCCCTGTAGATGCAAACGACGGAATATTAAAAGATTCAACCGTAGACCACGAAGATGGCGTTCCTCCGTCCCCTATTTTCGATCTTACACGCCAATAATATGTACCCCCATTCAAAGCAGAAGGCAACATGAAATAGAGATTTTCGATCCAGCCTGAATTACCCATAGGTGTATCATCTAAATTTGAATCGTCATCCCATTCAACAAAGTATTTTAATCCGTCAATATAAGTAGTAATATACCAGTATAAAGTAGGTGGATTTATATAAGAATCATTACCACTTACAGGCCAGGAGGGAACGGGGATAGGTGGAGTTAAAGGAGGCGAACTGAAAATTTCAAAACTTTCTTCGCTGCTGGTTACTACATTAGTCGAAAATGTATTTGAAGTCGAAGCGTCAACAACATAATAATAAGTATTGCCGGGCGTTAAACTCGAAAGCGTTAGATATAAATTACTTGTAACACTGCTCGTTTCAGTATAGCTGCCCGACGACGTACCATATCGAACTCGATAATATAAACCTGGATAGTACGAATTAATATACCAGTAAATAGTAGGACTCTGGGTATATACCATCACTCCATTGGTGGGATAAGTGGCAACAGGTGCAGGAACTGCTTGAGTTGTAAATTGCCAAATATCTGAATAACTAATAACAATACCTGTATTCGTTTTGCCAGTAATCCTCCATTTGTATGGTTGGCCTGGAATCAAAGAAGATGCGTCATAAGAATGGAATGTTCCGGTCAAATCGGCTGCTATGGTAATTGGTGATGAAAAATCCATATTATCGTCAATTTCGAGATCGAATTTCATTCCATATTTTGTTGTATACCAGCTAAAATAGATTGTCTGCAATGTAAGTACTGATAAATTGGCAGGAAGAGTTGGAACTGGAATGTAAGGAGTAGCTTTTATAATATCTCTACCGCTGGTAGTTCTGCCAGCATTGGAAGTCATAATAATTTCACCATTAGGGCCTTGAAAATGAGAACCAACAAAGTTCCATTGCCCTGAACTACCATTATATTGAGCACCTGTTAAATCCATCAAAAAATTACCTGCATTATCATAAAGATGAATATCTTTCGTAGACATTACTGTAACAGCAATATATTGATTGTCACGTCCTGTCCAGTAGCCCCAATAGCTGTCGACGATAGGTGTAAAACCCAGATCTTTAACCCAGCTACTTCCATTAAAAGTAAGTGTATGAGTAGTATTGATAGGTTCAGCAGTAGTTTCACCTGACCAATAGAGTATTACGGTTCCATCTTCATTTGATATCGGTTCGTATTCTTTATAATTAGAAGTGTTAGTTATATTTGTTCGTGTAGTACCATCCCATATAAAAAGATCGGCACCACCTCCAGCGCCATAATCCCAGAATATAATTGATGTTGTACTTGAGCCCAGGAAATCGGGATTGGCCACATCATCACTTCCTGTAGGTTCATAAACAGCGGTAGTTATGCCACTGGCTAATTCATACTTTAGCACTCTATTATTTGTGGATACATTCCTTTCTACATAACCGATATATAATCCATCGTCGCTCCAGAATGGATTTCCATAAGTTGGCCCATTATTATAATCTGAATTACCTGCGGAAATAATTGTTTCCCCGCTACCATCTGAATTCATAAGAACAATTTCTACTCTTCTAATTGGACCATCGTCATAATATTTTTGTGCTACAATTTTTGAACCATCAGTACTAAGTCCTGCTTGCGTGTAATTCACATTAGCTGGAGCCGTTACAAGAGGATTAAATGTATAGAATTGATTATTGAATTGCGGCGAGCCGTAACTACTAACCGAGCGTAAAAAATTTTTTACCGGTTGTTCAACCGCATTTTGCTGGTCGTGTGTTTTAAAACTTTTATTCTGCGCTACTATTAGAACAGACAGAATAAAAAAGAGAAAAACTCCCTTTTTCATTTGCACCCTCTGTCTTTTATTAAAAAATATATTTAATATTATCTTACTTTCGACCCGGAACCATCAGGAGGATAGATAATATTTTTTCGGCTGGTGATGAAATCTACTGTTATTTGATACTAATGTCAAGAATTATTTTTTAAAAAAATAATTAACAATTATTAACGCATACGACTTTACGGCATTTGTATCTTCCATCCATAAAAAAACTAATCTTACTTACTCATTGAAACCTCTGAAAAATTATCCAGAATTTAAAAACTTTTTAATGAAAAGCGTTGTAAGAGAATAAACAAAAAAGAGGAAAAGATGCGCAGCAATAAGATTAATAATATCGATTTGTTTACCCAAGCA